>NZ_JBSGVW010000040.1:0-87482 GCF_053608645.1 Streptomyces sp. NPDC055013 | reverse complement strand
CGCGAGTGCCGCGCCGCGGGGGTGCGCCACCACGGTCAGTCCGGCGGTCACTTGTCCGTGCCGGTCCAGGCACTGCAGCCCGTCCGGCGTTTGAGGACGAGGCCGTTCAGGCCGAAGCGGGGGTCTGGGGGCGGCAGCCCCCAGGGACGGGACGGGAAGGGGCGGCGGGGGCGACGGAGATGTGGTGATGGGCCCCGCACGGGTGGTGTGCGGGGCCCATCGGGCGGTCAGCCGGTGGACGCCGGGGTGAGGAGGACGTCCACCGGCAGGGTTACCCCAACAGGCCGCCCACCAGGCCGGGTTCGTCGGCGTCGGAGCCGCCCGTGGAACCACCGCCGGAGGAGGGACCCCCGGAGGTCGGACCGGTGCTGGTGCTGGGCGCCTCGTCGGCCGGAGCCGACTGCTGGGGAGGAGCCTGTCCCCCGGTGCCCTGCGTCTGGCTGGGCGTACCCGCCCCGGCGCTGCCCGTGTCGCTGGTGGCGCCCGGCGTCGTAGCGGCGCCGGACGGCGTGGCCGCCCCCGACGTGGCGCCCTGCGTGGGCGAGTTGGAGGCCGACGGCGTCTTCTTCCGTTGGCCGGGCTCCTGCGGCAGCGGGGACCCCGGGAGCTCGTTGCGCGGGGCCTCGCCGGGACCGGGGACGACGACGCGGTCGGCGTCGCGGACCGCGCCGCCGAGCAGCGAGCCGACGAGAAGGGTCAGGCCGGTGACGATCACCGTGACCAGGGCGCCGCGGCGCAGGACGTAACTGCGGAGCTCCCAGATGTCGGCGCGGGGGCCGAGGCGGCGCCAGGCCATACCCGCGAGGCGGCCGTCGATCGAGTAGACCGGGGCGCCGGCGATGATCAGCGGGGACCAGGCGGCGAGGTAGATGATGTCGGGCGCGTCGTAGACCGGGACGCTCTTCCAGCTGACGGTGAGCAGGAGCGCGGCCGACAGCAGCGCGCCGACGACCGCGGCGACCCGCTGCCAGCATCCCAGGACCGTGAGGACGCCCACGATGACCTGGAAGAAGGCGATGACCAGGCCGGATCCGACCGGGTGCTCCAGGGCGAACTGGCGGAGGGGCTCGGCCACTTCCCACGGGTGCAGGGTGTTGAGCCACTTCACCATCGAGCCGCGCTTGCCGCCGTCGAAGTAGACGGGGTCGCAGAGCTTGCCCATGCCGGCGTAGATGGAGATGAAGCCGAGGAAGACACGGAGCGGGAGGAGGACGACGCCGAGGTTCATACGGCGGCCTGGGTAGTAGGCGTGCCGGGCCGGGTCGTCGCCGCCACCGGGCCGCCTGGGGGGCGCGTCGGTTGCGTGCGTGCTGTGGGGGTCCTCCGCGAACTCCTCGTCGTCGTAGACGAGTTCCTCGTCGTATGCGCTCTCGACCGTGCGCATATGAGGCAGGAGCCGGGTTTCGAGGGATTCGTGCGTGCGCTGGGCGCCGACGATCGGCGTTTCGACGGTCCGTGACAAGTCGTCGTCGTAGCCGGCGTCGTAGCCGTCATAGCCGCCGATGTCGACCCGGGGGATGACCTGGGTGGCTCCGCCGAGGCCGGGGGCCGGCTCCTCGCCGTGGCGGACGCTGCCGTCCCGCACGGCCTGGAGCAGGCGGTGGGCGCCGGTGTCGTCGGGCGCGGACGTACCGTTCCAGACGGCGACTCGGCGGCGGGCGCCGGTGGCCGCGCCCGCTCTGCCGGCCGCGCCGGCGACGGGGATGCGGGTGGTGTCCTCGGTGGCGCTCAAGTGCCGTGCGATCCGGGGGGATTTGGTGCGCCCGGTCGACGCGCCCAGCAGCACGCGGAAACTCGCGTGATTGACGATGATCTGCGCCGGATCGCTCGGCACCTTCACCATGCTCAGCGCGGGAGCGTCGTCGTATCCCGACGAACGGTCCCCCGTGGGTGTGCGGGGTGTTCTGGTGTCCACACTCAACTAACCGAGTGACGTGTGCTTAGGACACTGCCTTGACCGGCCCGATCTGTCCGGACCCCGTCAAGGATGCGCAGGTCGCACCACTGTCACCGGAATTACCCCGCACGGGTGACGCCACGGACGCGTGTTCAGCCGCGTCGGCGAGCCGCCTCGTAGAGGACGATCCCCGCCGCCACACCGGCGTTGAGGGATTCCGCGCCGCCCGGCATCGGGATGCGGACGCGGAAGTCGCACGTCTCGCCCACCAGCCGGGACAGGCCCTTGCCCTCACTGCCGACCACGATGACGACCGGGCCCGCCAGGGCTTCCAGATCGCCGAGTTCGGCCTCGCCGTCGGCGGCGAGGCCGACGACCACGATGCCCGCCTTCTTGTACGCCTCCAGGGCGCGGGTCAGGTTCGTGGCGCGGGCGACGGGGGTGCGGGCCGCGGTGCCGGCCGACGTCTTCCAGGCGCCGGCCGTCATGCCGGCCGCTCGCCTTTCCGGTACGACGACGCCGTGGCCGCCGAACGCGGAGACCGAGCGGACCACGGCACCCAGGTTGCGCGGGTCCGTCACGCCGTCGAGGGCGACGATGAGTGGGTCCTCGCCCGCGTCCGCGGCCGCGTCGGCCAGCTCCTCGGGGTGCGCGTACTCGTACGGCGGGACCTGCAGGACGAGACCCTGGTGGTTGAGGCCGTTCGTCATGCGGTCCAGCTCGGGGCGCGGGGCCTCCATGAGGTTGATGCCGCCGCGCTCGGCGGCGAGCTGGAGGGCCTCGCGGACGCGCTCGTCGTTGTCGATGAACTGCTGGACGTAGAGCGTCGAAGCCGGGACGCCCTCGCGCAGGGCCTCGACCACCGGGTTACGTCCTACGACCATCTCGGACGTGCCCTTGCCGCCACGGCCGCGCGGCACGGGGCGGCGCGCGGCCTGCTTCGCCTTGGCGGTCGCGATGCGGTTCTTCTTGTGCTTCTTGCGCATCTCGGCGGGCGGGGTCGGGCCCTTGCCCTCGAGGCCCTTGCGCCGCTGGCCGCCACTGCCGACCTGCGCGCCCTTCTTGCCGGACATGCGGCGGTTGTTCGCGGCCATGACCTACCTGTCTGTCGTGAGGCGTTCGTACGTACGTCTATGCAGTGTGCCGCCCGGAGGGCCGGGCGGCACAATCGATCTTCGGGGAACCGGGATCCGTCAGCGGGGCCCGAGGGTCCAGCGGGGGCCCTGCGGGCCGTCCTCGATGACGAGACCCGACTGCTTGAGCTGGTCGCGGATGGCGTCGGCGGTGCCCCAGTCCTTGCGGGAGCGGGCCGCCTCGCGCTGGTCGAGGACCATGCGGACCAGGGTGTCGACCACGCCGTGGAGGTCCTCGCCGCGGTCGGACTCGCCGGCCCAGTGCTCATCGAGCGGGTCCAGGCCGAGGACGCCGAGCATGGCGCGGACCTCGGCGAGGCGGGCCACGGCGGCTTCCTTGTCGTCGGCGGCCAGCGCGCTGTTGCCCTGGCGGACGGTGGTGTGGACGACGGCCAGCGCCTGCGGGACTCCAAGGTCGTCGTCCATCGCCTCGGCGAAGGCGAGCGGCACCTCGGGGGACGGCTCGACGACGTGCCCGGTCATCTCGACCACGCGCTGCACGAAGCCCTCGATGCGCGCGAACGCCGACTCGGCCTCGCGCAGGGCCTCCTCGCTGTACTCGATCGTCGAGCGGTAGTGCGGGGTGCCCAGGTAGTAGCGCAGGACGATCGGGCGCCACTGCTTGACCATCTCGGAGACCAGGACGGAATTGCCGAGCGACTTCGACATCTTCTCGCCGCTCATGGTGACCCAGGCGTTGTGCACCCAGTACTGGGCGAAGTCGTCGCCGTAGGCCTTGGCCTGGGCGATCTCGTTCTCGTGGTGCGGGAAGATCAGGTCGAGTCCGCCGCCGTGGATGTCGAAGGCGGTTCCGAGGTACTTGTGAGCCATCGCCGAGCACTCCAGGTGCCAGCCCGGGCGGCCCCGGCCCCACGGCGTCTCCCAGTCGGGCTCGCCGGGCTTGGCGGCCTTCCACATCGCGAAGTCGCGCGGGTCCCGCTTGCCGGTGATGCCCTCCTCGGTGGGCTGCCGCATCTCGTCGAGGTCCTGCCGGGACAGCTCCAGGTAGGAGGGCCAGGAGCGGACGTCGAAGTAGACGCTGCCGTCCGCCTCGTAGGCGTGTCCGCGCTCGATGAGCCCGCGCATCATCTCGACCATCTCGGTGACATGGCCGGTGGCGCGGGGCTCGTACGTCGGCGGGAGGCAGCCGAGGGCGGTGTAGCCGTCGGTGAAGGCGCGTTCGTTCTCGTAGCCGATGGACCACCAGGGGCGGTTCTGCTGCTCCGCCTTGCCGATGATCTTGTCGTCGATGTCCGTGACGTTCCGGATGAACGTGACGTCGTAGCCGCGGTATTCGAACCAGCGGCGCATGATGTCGAAGTTGAGCCCGGAGCGGATGTGCCCGATGTGCGGTGCGGCCTGCACGGTGGCGCCACAGAGGTAGATCGAGACACAGCCCTGCTGGAGCGGGGCGAAGTCACGGATCTGCCGGGCGCTGGTGTCGTACAGGCGAATAGTCACGACACCAGGGTAGTGGGCGGATGGGAGTGCCTGGTGCGTAAGTGCGGTTTGGCCGTTCGTGGTCACTCGCAGGCCGGTGGGGGCGGGTCGGGCCCGCGCTGGGACGGCCCGCCGACCGGCCTCAGCCGACCCGGACCACCAGCGCCGTCGCCACCGCCATCAGTCCCTCGTCACGGCCCGGGAAACCGAGGCCGTCGGTGGTCGCGCCCGACACCGACACCGGGGCTCCGGCCGCCTCCGACAGGATCTTCTGCGCCTCGTCGCGGCGCTTGCCGATCTTGGGGCGGGGGCCGACGACCTGGACGGCGACATTGCCGATCCGGAAGCCCGCCTCGCGCACGATCCGGGCCGCCTCGGTGAGCAGTACGACGCCCGAGGCGCCGGACCACTCGGGGCGCCCCGTGCCGAAGTGCTGTCCCAGGTCGCCGAGGCCGGCCGCCGAGAACAGCGCGTTGCAGGCGGCGTGGGCGACGACGTCGGCGTCGGAGTGGCCTGCGAGACCCGGCCCCTCGCCCTCCCACTTCAGGCCGGCGCACCACAGCTCGCGGCCCTCCTCGAAGGCGTGGATGTCGGTGCCGATGCCGACCTGGGGAAGCAGGGGCTCACCTCCCGGCGGCGGCCGGAGATCGGAAGCGTCAGAAGCCATCGTTCAGCCTCCGGCGCGCCAGGACCGCCTCCGCAAGGACCAGGTCGAGCGGGCGCGTGACCTTGAAGGCCTCCTCGTGGCCGGGCACGACCACGACGGTGAGGCCGAGTTGCTCGACCATGCTCGCGTCGTCGGTGACGTCGTCGGTCACCGTCTCGTGGGCACGGATCAGCGTCGCGCGGTCGAAGCCCTGCGGAGTCTGTACGGCACGCAGGCGGGCGCGCCGCAAGGTGGCCACCACCGGTTCGGGCTCGCCCGTGCCGCCGGTCGGCTCGACCTCCTTGACCGTGTCCGCGAGCGGCAGCGCGGGGACCACGGCCTGCGCCCCGTCCCGTACCGCCTCGATGACCGCGTCCACCGTGTCCACCGGCACCAGCGGGCGGGCCGCGTCGTGCACCAGGACGATGCCGTGCTCCGGCGGCAGCGCCTCCAGGCCGAACTTCACGGACTCCTGGCGGGTCTCGCCGCCGGGGACCACCAGGAAGTCGGTGCGCTCGGGCAGCGCGTGGGCGTCCAGCAGGCTCTTGACCTCGGCGGCTCCGTCGGGCGGGGCCACGACGACCACCAGGGAGACGGCCCGGGACGCGGCCATCGCGCGCACGGCGTGGATGAGCATGGGCGTGCCGTTCAGCGCGCGCAGCGCTTTGGGGGCGCCCGGACCGAGGCGTACGCCCTTTCCGGCGGCCGGGATCACGACGGCGGTACGGGCCCCGGCACGGGTGTCGGCGGGGACACCCGTGGGCGAAGGACGCGAAACGTCAGACATCGGTTCCTGTCAGGTTTGTGTGCTCTGCCTACGTGGGTATGGCCTCAAGCGTGCCGGGTGGGCCTTTCTTGACCGAACCCTTCCGTGACATCGGTCGAGACGGCTGCCCGGACCCGGCACATCAAGTATCGGGGGCGCCCCCGAGGTAGGACGTACCGCGCCTGTGAGCGAACATGCCGCAGCGCCCGGCGACAGCAATTACGTCATCGGGCACCGCGGCACTTCTTTGAAAAAAATCAGCACGCTGCTGAAACTACTACTGTGCTGAAACTGAGGCGGATGTACCGCGTCAGGACGCGAGAACCTCGTCGAGCAGCGCCTCGGCCTTGTCCTCGTTGGTGTTCTCCGCGAGAGCGAGCTCGCTCACCAGGATCTGGCGTGCCTTGGCGAGCATGCGCTTCTCACCGGCGGAGAGTCCGCGCTCGCGCTCACGACGCCACAGGTCACGCACCACTTCCGCGACCTTGATGACATCGCCGGAGGCGAGCTTCTCCAGATTTGCCTTGTATCGACGCGACCAGTTCGTGGGCTCCTCGGCGTACGGCGCGCGCAGCACCTCGAAGACCCGGTCCAGCCCGTCCTGACCGACCACATCACGCACGCCGACGAACTCCGCATTGTCCGCTGGCACACGTACCGTCAGGTCACCCTGGGCGACCTTCAGCACCAAGTAGGTCTTGTCCACGCCTTTGATCTGGCGAGTTTCGATGGCCTCGATCAGCGCGGCCCCGTGATGGGGATAGACCACGGTGTCGCCAACCTTGAACGTCATGTGACAGGTACCCCTTCCGTGGCTATCCAGGGTAACACGGAAACTGCGGGTTCTGAATGGCGTTTTCGCAGGTCAGGGCATATCTCGGGGCTTGACAACTCCAACAGGAACGTGCTGCGCGGGCCGAGCGGAAGAAAGTATTCGCAGGTGGGAGCGGCTCTGCGGGCGAGGTGAAACGCGTACGTTACACACATCCAGAGACGCCTCCGAGTGGCCGAACGTCCGCATATGTCCGGTTCCAAGTGTGCGACTTCCGCTACTCCGTTCGGCGTCCCGAGTCACCTCCCGGGCGAATCCGGAATTGATCACAGCCAGGTCGGCGGCACATCCGGTGATCAATTCCGGAAGGTCGCGCATTCCTTCACGGAAATTTTGCGCGGGGACTTGCGAGACGTCTTATGTGAATGACGGACAGAGCTCCGGGCAAAGTGACAACCGGGCCACTTGTGGGTGAAGGGAAGGGTGGCGGAAGAGGCGCTTCGGACGTACTTCCTCGGCTCATCGCCGCTCGGGGGAGGGTCGGGTGCGGTAGCGCGGGAACGGCTCGGTAACCTAAGGCCGCTGACAGACACTTAGGGCGGCACTACGCGCCCCCCGTTCGAGTCAAGGAGTTGCCGCCGCCGTGAGCAGCAGCCTTCGACGCGGCGCCCTCGCCGCCGCCGCCATCACGTTCTCGATCGCCGCGCTCTCCGCGTGCGCGGCCGGCAACAACGCGCAGACCCTGGAGATCAAGCCGGACAACGCAGCCACCAGCGTCGGCGACATCAAGATCCAGAACGCCATCGTCATCACCCAGCCCGACCTGGAGTCGACCGGCCCGGCCGCGATCTCGGCGACCCTGTTCAACTCCGGCAGCTCCGCGCAGACGCTGGACTCGATCAAGGTGGACGGCACGGCCAAGAGTGCCGAGCTCAAGCCCGCCAAGGGCGGCAGCCTGACCATCCCGGCCGGCGGTTCGCTGATCATCGGCGGCAAGGACAACGCCGCCGCCGTGCTGCCCAGCAGCCGCGAGGCCATCCAGGACGGCAACGCCCAGCGGATCACCTTCACCTTCAGCAAGACCGGTGACGTGAGCCTGCGCGCCTTCGTCGTCCCGGCCGAGAGCTACTTCGAGAGCTGGGGCCCGACCGAGGTCCCGGCGACGCCGGGCACCACGGCATCCCCGACCGGCTCGCCGACCGGGACCCCGGCCGAGGGCGCGGAGGCCACCACCCCGACCGGCGGTGCGTCCGGGGGCGCGACGGAGACCGGCGGTGCGGCCGGTGACGGAGCGGGGGCCGGCCACGCGGCGACCCCGAGCGACAGCGCCTCGCAGACGGTCGCCGGGCACTGAGCGGCCCTACGGCGCCGGATCGTCGTACGGCGCCTGCACAGTCGTAGAAAAAGGGCGGGACCCCCGGAAACGGAGGTCCCGCCCTTCGACGTACGTGGCGACGGTTTACGGCTCGAACTTGTAGCCGAGGCCGCGGACCGTCACCAGGTAGCGCGGCGCGCCCGGGTCCGGCTCGATCTTGGCGCGCAGGCGCTTGACGTGGACGTCCAGGGTCTTGGTGTCGCCGACGTAGTCGGCACCCCAGACGCGGTCGATGAGCTGCATACGGGTCAGGACGCGGCCCGCGTTGCGCAGGAGCATCTCCAGGAGGTCGAACTCCTTGAGCGGGAGGTCGACCTTGGAGCCGGAGACCGTGACCACGTGGCGGTCGACGTCCATCCGGACCGGGCCCGCCTCCAGAGCGGCCGGGGTCACCTCCTCCGGCTCGCCGCGGCGGCGCAGGACGGCCCGGATACGGGCGACCAGCTCGCGCGAGGAGAACGGCTTGGTGACGTAGTCATCGGCTCCTATTTCCAGGCCGACGACCTTGTCGATCTCGCTGTCCTTGGCGGTGACCATGATCACCGGGACGTTCGATCGGCCGCGCAGCTGGCGGCAGACCTCGGTGCCCGGCAGGCCGGGCAGCATCAGGTCGAGGAGGACGAGGTCGGCGCCGTTGCGCTCGAACTCGTCGAGTCCGTCGGGCCCGGTGGTCGCGACGGCGACCTCGAAGCCCTCTTTGCGGAGCATGTACGACAGGGCGTCGGAGAAGGACTCCTCGTCCTCGACGACGAGCACACGGGTCACGGAAGGACCTCCGGGGCGGAAAGCGTTTCGTACGCGGTTGAGTCAGCGGGTGAATCGGGGGTGCTGCGGTGATGGGACGGTGCGGCGGAGTGCCCGGCCTCGTCGTCGAGATCGGGGTGCTGCTGTGCGCGGTCACGGGCCGCACCCGCCTCCGGCAGGCGCAGGGTGAAGGTGGAGCCCTGTCCCTCGGAGCTCCACACCGTGACCTCCCCGCTGTGTGAGGCGGCCACGTGTTTGACGATCGCGAGGCCGAGGCCGGTGCCGCCTGTGGCACGGGAACGGGCCGGATCCACGCGGTAGAAGCGCTCGAAGATGCGCTCCTTGTCCTTGTCCGAGATGCCGATGCCCTGGTCGGTCACGGCGATCTCGATGTTGTCCCCGCCCGGGGCGCCGACCCGGCGCGCGGCGATGCCGACACGGGTGCGGGCGGGCGAGTAGTTGACGGCGTTCTCGACGAGGTTGCCGAGCGCGGCGGCGAGCTGGCCGCGGTTGCCCCAGATGCTCAGGTCGGTGGTGCCGCCCGCGGCCATGGTGATCTGCTTCGTCCCGGCGGCGTGCCGGCAGCGGTCCATGGCCTCGGCGACGAGCTCGTCGACGCGGACGGGCTCGGCGTCCTCCAGCGGGTCGTCGTTCTGCACCCGGGAGAGGTCGATCAGTTCCTGCACCAGGTTGGTCAGCCGGGTCGCCTCGATCTGCATGCGCCCGGCGAAGCGCTGCACGGCCTCCGGGTCGTCGGAGGCGTCCATGACGGCCTCGGACAGCAGGGAGAGCGCGCCGACCGGTGTCTTCAGCTCATGACTGACGTTCGCGACGAAGTCACGCCGCACGGCCTCTATCCGCCGGGCCTCGGTGAGGTCCTCGACGAGGAGCAGGACCAGGCGGGAGCCAAGGGGCGCGACGCGCGCGGACACGGCGAGGGCCTCGCCGCGTCCGGTGCCACGCCTGGGCAGATCCAGCTCGACCTGCCGTATCTCACCGTCGCGTCTGGTGTCCCGGGCCATCTGGAGCATGGGCTCGACGGAGAGCTTGCCGCCTCGCACCAGACCGAGGGCGTACGCCGCCGAGCTGGCCTTGACGACGGCGTCCCCCTCGTCGAGCACGACGGCGGAGGAGCGCAGCACCGACAGGACCGTGTCCACGCCGGGCGGCAGGACCGGGTCGGTGTGCAGAGAGGTTCGGGTGGGTCGCTTCAGGTCGCGTTCGCTCCAGCGGAACGCCAGCATGGCGATGACACCGGTGAGCACCCCGGCGATCGCTGCCGCTGCGGCGACCGCCGCGTTCACGTCCATGCACCCAGGTTAGGCATGACGCAGGCAGTGGCCACAGCCGTCGGAGTGCGACCTCGAACACTCGTCGCCCAGAGTTCACCTTGGAGCCAGTGCTGGTTCATTTGAGGGGGCGGAAACGGACGCGTACGGACCGGATCGTGGATGCGTGGGGTTCGCACAGGCGGTTTAGCTTGGGATCACACTGGCGGTTTCACGACAGTCCGACTGACGTTTTCGCGACAGTCTTACTGTCGGAGGGCGTGACGGTAAGACTTCCGGTTCAACGGGATTCGACAAGATCCGACTACAGGACTGCCGGTCCGACGACAGTCTCCTGGCCCCGGAACCCCCGAGGCATACGTTAGAGAGGGACCCTGATGCGGGACGCGTACCACGAGGAACTGGACTCGATCGGCGACGGTCTGGTGGAGATGGCCCGGCTGGTCGGCTCGGCGATCGGGCGCGCCACGGCGGCGATCCTCGACACCGACCTGAAGCTGGCCGAGAGCGTGATCGAGGCCGACCAGAAGGTCGACGACCTCCAGCACGACCTGGAGGCCCGGGCCATAGCCCTGCTGGCGCGCCAGCAGCCGGTTGCGACGGACCTCCGTATCGTCGTCACCTCGTTGCGCATGTCGGCGGACCTGGAGCGCTCGGGCGACCTCGCCCAGCACGTGGCGAAGCTCACGCGGCTGCGCTACCCGGAGCGCGCGATCCCGCAGGACCTGCACGCCACCATCCTGGAGATGGGGCAGCTCGCGCAGCGCCTGATGGCGAAGGCGGCCGAGGTGATCGTCACCAAGGACGTCGATCTCGCGCTCCAGCTGGAGCAGGACGACGACGCGATGGACCTCCTCCACCGCACCCTCTTCCAGCACCTGCTGGACGATCGCTGGAAGCACGGCATCGAGACGGCGGTCGACGTGACGCTGCTCGGCCGTTACTACGAGCGGTACGCCGACCACGCGGTGGCCGTGGCGAAGCGTGTGGTGTTCCTGGTGACGGGTGAGCACGCCGATGAGCTGCAGCCCGACATCCAGCCGGACATTCAGCCGGTTTCGGACGCCGAAGGCGCCTGAGGCGTACTGGGCGGGTCGGTTACGGCCGGAAGGGCGGGGAGTGCGGGGAGTGCGGGGGCCTGTTCGGGGCGGGTGCAAGCCTCCGTGCGCCGTTGATGCGCCCAGCGGGGCGGGCATGGAATGGGCACAGGCACCAGCCCCGAGGAGGGACCATGGCCGAATCCCCCAGCACTCCCGGCACGACGCCCGACCCCACCCAGGTACGCCCGACCGAGCAGCCCGCCGACGTCAGGAGCCTCCCGCTCGTCGCCGCGTGCGGCTGCGGCTCGGGCTGCGGGTGCGGGTGCCAGTCGGGGAATCCTTGCCAGTGCGGGTGAGGGTGCGGGCGTAGGACGCGGAGGCAGCGCGGCGTACGGCGTCGTGGATCTTGCGTGGCGGTCAGGGCTCCGGTGCGGATTTCGCAGCGGAGCCCTTTCGCGTCGTCGCTGCGGCGGATACGGGACGGGGCAGGCAGCGGGCTCGGACGGTGCTTACATACGCCTGCTTCTGCAGGCCCTGATCCCTCGTCCGCCTCCGGTCGAGGGTTGTACAGCGCGCGCCTAGGATGGGGCATATCGCCCCATCGAGGGCTTGACCGGGGCTCCGCCCAGAGCCCGGGCCCGCGGCGGCGTCGACGCCCCCAGGGCAGTCACCACGCGCCCGCCGCTTTACTTCGGGCTTCTCAGCACTGCCAGGAGCATTGCCATGACTGCTCAACCTGCCTCGATCATCCTGGAGCGCCCGGCACAGGAGCTGGCTGACGCGACCTCGCACCATCCGTTCCTGTACGAGCTGAAGCCGGTCGAAGCGCGCAAGGTCCTCGACGACCTGCAGGCCGCGCCGATCGACAAGCTGCCGGTCGACGAGGAGTGGATCACCGTAGCCGCCTCGGTGGGTGACGTTCGGGCGCGCATAGTCAAACCGCAGGGCGCCACCGGAACACTGCCCGTCGTGCTCTACATGCACGGCGGCGGCTGGGTGTTGGGCAACGCCGCCACCCATGACCGCCTGGTACGCGAGTTGGCGGTCGGCGCCGACGCGGCGGTGGTCTTCGTGGAGTACACCGCCTCACCGGAGGCCCACTACCCCGTGGCCATCGAGCAGGGCTACGCCACCGCGCAGTGGATCACGCGCGAGGGTGCGTCCAAGGGCCTGGACGCCCGGCGCATGGCGGTGGCCGGCGACTCGGTCGGCGGGAACATGACGGCAGCTCTCGCCCTGATGGCCAAGGAACGCGGTGACGTCACCTTCGTACAGCAGTCGATGTACTACCCGGTCACGGACGCGGCCATGGACACCATGTCCTACGAGCAGTTCGACACCGGCTACTACCTCAGCCGCAAGGCCATGGAGTGGTTCTGGGACGCCTACACCACCGACCCGGACCAGCGCGCGGAGATCACCGCCTCCCCCAACCGCGCCACCACCCAGCAACTCGACGGCCTGCCGCCCGCCCTGCTGATCGTGGACGAGGCCGACGTGCTGCGCGACGAGGGCGAGGCCTACGCCGCCAAACTGCGGGCAGCGGGCGTCCCGGTCACCACGGTGCGCTACGACGGCGCGGTGCACGACTTCATGATGCTCAACTCGCTCAGCGAGACCAGGGCAACCCGAGCAGCCGTGGACCAGGCCGTCTCGCTGCTGCGCGACGCCCTCGGGACCGCTTAGCGAAGCGCCGCTTCAGGAGAGGCTCACAGGGCGTCGATCCGCCACGCGATCACGCCGGTCGCCCCCTTGGCGCCCTCGACATCGATACGGACCAGCTCGTCGGCAGTGATCCGCTGCTGCACCACTGACTCGTCGCAGGGCACCGTGGTCCCCGTGCCGGCGTCCGCAGGCATGAACTCCAGCTGTGCGCTGCCGCTGCCGGCACACACCAGGCTGAGCCGGTACGTCTTTCCCTTGCCGAGGCCGGGCTCGGTGTGGACACCGTCGGTCACGCGCTCCACGCCGGCCTCGACCATTGCCCCGTCGTTGACTGCGGCAAGAGCCGCCTGGGCCTGCTCGGTGAGCTCCTTCTCCGACGGCTCAGTCGTCGGCCGGGGCCGACTGGGCCCAGGCGACGGTGAATTCGCCTCGCCGTCCGCACCGCTCTCGGACGCGCCGCATGCGGTGAGCAGGAACGCCGACACCACCACAGCGCATCCGGAGAGCCGGGCCGCCCGCAGCCTCGAGTAGGTCATGACTTGGTTTCCCCGTACTTCCAGGTCGGTCAGGCGGGCAGCGTGAGCTGCTCGTCCGGGTGCCCGAGAGGGCCCAGCACCGCCGAAAAGGCCCCCGCCCTGCCGGGGACCGGCAGTTCGGGGGCCCAATGGCGTCGGGTTACTTCTTCTTGCCCTGGTTCTTGACCGCCTCGATGGCCGCCGCAGCAGCCTCCGGGTCCAGGTACTTGCCGCCCGGCGTCACCGGGTTGAAGTCGGCGTCGAGTTCGTAGTACAGCGGGATGCCCGTGGGGATGTTCAGGCCCGCGATGTCGGCGTCGGAGATGCCGTCGAGGTGCTTGACCAGGGCGCGCAGCGAGTTGCCGTGGGCGGCGACCAGGACCGTGCGGCCGGTCAGGAGGTCGGGGACGATGCCGTCGTACCAGTACGGGAGCATGCGGACGACGACGTCCTTCAGGCACTCCGTGCGGGGGCGCAGCTCCGGCGGGATCGTCGCGTAGCGCGGGTCGTCCGACTGGGAGAACTCCGTGCCGTCCTCGAGGGGCGGGGGCGGGGTGTCGTAGGAGCGGCGCCACAGCATGAACTGCTCCTCGCCGAACTCGGCGAGGGTCTGGGCCTTGTCCTTGCCCTGGAGGGCGCCGTAGTGGCGCTCGTTCAGGCGCCAGCTGCGGTGGACCGGGATCCAGTGGCGGTCGGCCGACTCCAGCGCCAGCTGGGCCGTGCGGATCGCTCGCTTCTGGAGGGACGTGTGGACCACGTCGGGGAGGAGATCGGCGTCCTTCAGGAGCTCGCCACCGCGGACCGCCTCCTTCTCGCCCTTCTCGTTGAGGTTGACGTCCACCCAGCCGGTGAACAGGTTCTTCGCGTTCCATTCGCTCTCGCCGTGGCGGAGGAGGATCAGCTTGTACGGTGCGTCGGCCATGCGTCCGAGCGTAATCCACGGCTTTGGCCGGGTGCGCCCCGCGCCCGAAGGGCGGACGGTTGACGGGATCTGTTAATCCGGTGGCCGCCTCGGCGAGCGCGCTTGTAAGTTGCGGATACCTGCTGAGCCACTTACATCCGGTTGCGTGCATCCGGGTACATCCGGGGGACCCCCTATGCCACTCGCCGCCCTGAGACGTGCCACCCGGGAGACCGTCTCCGGGCTCCCCCGCGAGTTCTGGTGGCTGTGGACCAGCACACTGGTCAACCGGCTCGGGGCGTTCGTCGCCACCTTCATGGCCCTGTACCTCACCCTCGACCGCGGGTACTCCGCCACGTACGCCGGTCTCGTCGCCGCGCTGCACGGTCTCGGCGGGGTCGTCTCGTCGATCGGGGCCGGCGTCATGACCGACCGGCTCGGGCGGCGGCCCACCCTCCTCGTCGCCCAGGCCTCCACCGCGGTCTCCGTGGCCGTGCTCGGGTTCGTGCACCACCCCGTGGCCATCGCCGCCGTGGCGTTCGTCGTCGGTGCCGCCTCCAACGCCTCCCGGCCCGCCGTACAGGCGATGATGGCGGACATCGTCCGGCCCGAGGACCGGGTGCGCGCCTTCTCCCTCAACTACTGGGCCATCAACCTCGGGTTCGCGATCTCCTCCATGGCCGCCGGGTTCATCGCCGAGGTCAGCTACCTCGCCGGGTTCCTGATCGAGGCGGGGATGACGGCCGTCTGCGCGGTCGTGGTGTTCGTCAAACTGCCGGAGTCGCGGCCCGAGCGCACGAAGACGGAGAAGGCGGGCGAGGACGAGGTGCGGCTCGGGACCGTACTGCGCGACCGGCGCTTCATGAGCGTCGTCGGACTGTCCTTCCTCGTCGCCCTGATCTTCCAGCAGGGCTCGGTGGGACTGCCGGTGGCCATGGGCGACGCCGGGTTCTCCGCCGCCGACTACGGCCTCGCCATCGCCGTCAACGGTGTTCTGATCGTCGCGCTGCAGATCCCGGTCACCCGGTTCATCGAACGCCGGGACGCGGGGCGGATCCTCATCGTCTCGTCCCTGCTCGCCGGGTACGGCTTCGGCCTGACCGCCTTCGCCGGGTCGGTCGGCGTCTTCGCGCTGACGGTGTGCGTGTGGACGCTGGGCGAGATGCTGAACGCGCCCACCCAGACCGGCCTCGTCGTCCGCCTCTCCCCCGCTCAGGGGCGCGGGCGCTACCAGGGCATGTACACCCTGTCCTGGTCGGTCGCGGCCCTGGTCGCGCCCCTGATGTCCGGCCTCGTCATCGACCGGTTCGGCGCCGAGTGGCTGTGGGGGCTGTGCGCGGTCATCGGGACGGCGGCGGCGATCGGATACGGGACCCTGATGCGCCGCGTGCCCACGGACGAACCGGCCACCGCCGGCCGCCCGGCCGACGCGAAGCCGGAGGTCAGCCCGGCCGCCTGAGAACCCGGGTCACGTCGGGACCGCGCAATGCATCCGAGCCTCACGGATGCATCCGCGCCCCCTTGATCACCTTGTCCACCGCGTTCCTCGGCCCGTACACCGCCAGCCCGACCAGATCCAGCTCGCCCGTCGGCACCGCCCGTACCGCCGCCCGGTTGTCGCGGTCGTTGCCCGTCGTGAAGAGGTCGGAGGTGAAGACCGCGCGCGGGAGGGAGCGGGACAGGGCACGGGTGTGGGCCGTCGTCAGGCTCTCCTTGGTGGCCTCGAAGACCAGGACCGGCTGGCGGAACATCGGCAGATAGGGCACGCCGTCCGCGTCCTCGTACGGCTCCCCGACCACCTCGGGAAGCTGCGTGCCCAGGCCGCTGACCAGGAAGGCCGTGACGTTCAGCCGCTGCCAGGTCTCCAGGTCCCCGCGCAGCAGGACGGCGATCTTGGTGTCGAAGCGGACGGGTTCCGTGGTGCTCGTGTCGTTCATACGACGAGACTGGCGGCCGCCGTACACCTGCGTCTTGTACGTTCTTTGCATGGCCGCCGCACGGGATCGCCAGGAAGTCTCCGCGTGGCGCCCCTCCGTCCCGGGCGTCACCGAGGTCTTCCACGCGCACTTCACCGAGTACGCGTACCCGATGCACGTGCACGAGGCGTGGACGCTGCTCATCGTCGACGACGGAGCCGTGCGCTACGACCTCGACCGGCACGAGCACGGCACCCCGCACGACACGGTGTCGCTCCTACCGCCGCACGTCCCCCACAACGGCTCCCCCGCCACCCCGCACGGCTTCCGCAAGCGGGTGCTGTACCTGGACGGCACCCGGCTGGGAGACGACCTGATCGGGCCGGCCGTGGACTCCCCCGACCTGCGCGACCCCGTCCTGCGGCTGCGCGTCGGCCAGTTGCACGCCGCCCTCGCGCAGGCCGGCGACGAGCTGGAGGCGGACAGCAGGCTGACCCTCATCGGCGACCGGCTGCGGGCCCACTTGCGGCCCCGGACCCTGGCGGACGGCCCGCGGCGCGACCCCGCCCTCGCCCGCCGGCTGCGTGAACTCCTCGACGAACGCGTCGTCCAGGGCATCGCCCTCGACGAGGCCGCCGCGCTCGTGCAGGCTCATCCCGCCCATCTCGTACGGTCGTTCAGCGGCGCCTACGGCATCGCCCCGCACCAGTACCTGATGTCCCGCCGCGTCGACCGCGCCCGCCGGCTGCTGCTGGAGGGCCGGCCGCCGGCCGAGGTGGCCGCCGCGACCGGGTTCTACGACCAGTCCCATCTCACCCGGCACTTCCGGAAGCTGGTGGGCGTACCACCGGGGCGCTATCGCAGCAGCTCGCGCTGAGCGTCGTACAGGTTGCGCGGGCGTACGACGTCCGTGGTGCCGTACAGCTCCAGGCGGGAGTGCAGGTCACCCGTGAAGTCGGGTACGTCGATCTGGTCGAACTCCCTGACCTCGTTGAGGCCGACGGTGGCGGAGCAGGGCGCCAGGCCGTCGAGGCGGATCATGCCCGCGCGGCCGTTCGTCACCCGGACGTTCCAGTGCGTGAAGCGGGCGCCGAACAGGGGGCCCGCGCTCGCGTCGCCGCCGTGGCGGCCGTCGTTGTGGACGGTGATGTCGGTGCGGACGTTGGCGAAGGGCAGGCCGCGGTGGCTGTCGAAGGTGCCCATCCGCATGTCGCCGCGCGACCAGACGTTGTGGGAGGACAGGCCCTCCACGTTGATGCCGTGCAGCTGGGTGCCGGATGGGGCCGGGGTGGTGCGGGCCTCGATCGTGAAGTCCTCGATCAGGTTGTCGTGCGAGCCCTCACGGCAGAAGTAGGGGTGGTGGCTGCCGCGGCCCGCCACGCGTGTGCGCCGGAGCGTGCAGGCGGAGGCGGCCACCAGGCCGAAGCCGTTGTCGACGTGGCGGACGGTCACGTCGTCGGCCCAGCAGTCGTAGGCGCACTGGAAGACGACGCCGTTGTGGCCCTTGTCGAGGAGGTGGGGCTGCTGGGGCTGCTCCGTCGCCTCCAGGGTCAGGCCCTCGACACCCGATCCCGTCAGCTCCTGTACGTGCGTGGTCAGGTGCGGGTCCCACTCCGGGCGTACGTCGAGCGGGAGCGGGCGTTCGAGGGTGACCTTTCGGCCGTGGACCCGGGTGATGCGTACGGGCCATTCGTAGGGGACGTACGACGTCAGCTTCGTCTTGTCGTCCCAGGTGTACGCCTCGGGGCCCGGGCCGCCGCCGCACATGTGCTCCAGGAGGGTGTGGGCGGCGTCGTCGGCCAGGCGCAGCAGGACCAGGGCGCCGGTGCGGAGTGCCGACGGGTCCGTGACCGTGACCGTCCGGTCGCCCTGCCGCGCGGGTTCGACGCTCGTCAGCGAACGCCACTCGTCGCGCCGGTTGCCCGTCCAGCCCTCGAAGGGCCAGGCCTTCGCCCTGATGGCGGCGACCAGGGAGTCCCAACGGGCCGTCGGGGCCAGCCAGATGAGGCCGCCCGCCCAGGACCAGGACGACTTGTCGCCGCCGTAGCGGGAGCCGTAGACGCCGATCAGTTCGGTGAGGTTCTTCGTCGCGAAGAGCGTCGTACGGCCGCTGCCGGCGCCGCGGAGGACCACGTTCGAGTGGCCGATGCGGATCACGTCGTCGATGCGGAACGTGCCGGGCGGGATGGTGACCGTGCCACCGCCGGACCTTCCGGCGGCGGCGATGGCACGGTTGATCGCGGGGGCGGAGTCGGTCGTGCCGTCCGCCACGGCACCGAAGTCGCGTACGTCGGCGACGACTCGGGGGCGGGGGAGGCGGCGCGCCCCGCCGCGGTGGCCGGCCCTGCCGATGTAGGGGATCTGGGGGTGGGTGAGGGGGGTGCGGGTGAACTCACGCCAGAGGGGCGGGACTTCGGCGGTCGAGGTGGCCGCCCGTGAGGTACCGGTCGTCACGCCGAGGGCGACGGCCGTTGCCCCGCCGAGCAGGGCCCGTCTGGTGAGATGCGCATAGCCCATATCCGTACGCCCTCCATGCCGTATTTTCATGGATGTGAACGTCGTTCAGATGTGCGTTGATCGGTGAGCATGCCACGAGACCCCAGCGCTGGGAAGAGGGTGCGCAAGGGTTAGTTAGTACGGACCTGACGTCATTCCGTCGGACGCTGAGTCAGATGTGTGAACGCGTCCAGATTCCGCGTCGACTCGCCGCGCGAGACGCGCCACTCGTACTCCTTGCGGATCGCGGACGCGAAGCCCAGCTCGAGGAGGGTGTTGAAGGCGCCGTCCGCAGCCTCCAGGACCTGGCCGAGGAGGCGGTCGATCTCGTCGGGGGTGACGGCGGCCAGCGGCAGTTTGGCGGCGACGTAGATGTCGCCGAGCTGGTCGACGGCGTAACTCACGCCGTAGAGCTTGAGGTTGCGCTCCAGGAGCCAGCGGTGGACGCCCGGCTCGTTCTCGTCGGGGTGGCGGATGACGAAGGCGTTGAGCGACAGGGAGTGGCGGCCGACGATCAGGGAGACGGTCGTCGAGAGCTTGCGGGTGCCGGGGAGCTTGACGACGTAGGTGCCGGGGGTGGGGGACTCCCACTCCAGGTCCGCGTCCTTCAGGGCTGCCTCTACGACCTGCGATGCCTTCTGTACGTCAGCCATGGTGGGAGCGTACGCGACGCCGATAGGCCTGGGTCGCGGCCGTGTAGACGTCCGCCGTGGCGGCCGCCGAGGTGTCCCAGCCGAAGGACTGGGCGTGCCGGGCGGCGGCCTCGCCCATCCGCGGGGACAGGTGCGGGTCGTCCGCGAAGGCGCGCAGCACGCGCGCGTAGTCGGCCGGATTGTGGCCCTGGACCAGGAAGCCGGTACGGCCGTCCCGGACCGCCACCGGCAGGCCGCCCACCGCGGCCGCCAGCACGGGTGTGCCGGCCGCCTGTGCCTCGATGGCCACCAGGCCGAACGATTCGCTGTACGACGGCATGACCAGCAGCGATGCCGCCCGGAACCAGTCCGCGAGCTGCTCCTGGCCGACGGGCGGGCGGAACCGTACGACGTCCGCGATGCCCAGGCGTGCGGCCAGCTTCTGCAGTCCCTCGGGCTTGGCGAGACCGCTGCCGCTGGGGCCGCCGACGATCGGGACATGGATGCGGGAGCGCAGCTCGGGGTGCTCGTCCAGGAGCACGGCGACCGCGCGGAGCAGGATGTCCGGGGCCTTCAGGGGCTGGATGCGGCCTGCGAAGAGCGGGATCAGGGCGTCCTGCGGGAGGCCCAGGCGGGCACGGGCGGCCGCTCGGCCGTCTGCGGGCGAGAAGCGGGTGAGGTTCACGCCGGGGTGCACCACGGCGACCTTGCCGGGGTCGGCGGCGTAGTGCCGTACGAGTTCGTCGGCCTCCTCGGCCGTGTTGGCGATCAGGCGGTCGGCGGCCGTGACGATCTGGGTCTCGCCGATGACGCGGGCGGCGGGCTCGGGGGTGTCGCCGTCGGCCAGGTTGGCGTTCTTGACCTTGGCCATGGTGTGCATGGCGTGCACCAGGGGGGCGCCCCAGCGCTGGGCGGCGAGCCAGCCGACGTGGCCGGAGAGCCAGTAGTGGGAGTGGACCAGGTCGTAATAGCCGGGGCGGTGGCCGGCCCAGGCCTGCATCACGCCGTGCGTGAAGGCGCACAGCTGGGCGGGGAGGTCCTCCTTGTTGAGTCCCTCGTAGGGGCCCGCGTCGATGTGGCGGACCAGGACGCCGGGAGCCAGGTCGACGGTGGGCGGGAGGCCCGTGGCCGTCGTACGCGTGAAGATCTCCACCTCGATGTTGATCGCGGCGAGGCGCTGCGCGAGCTCGACGATGTAGACGTTCATACCGCCGGCGTCGCCGGTGCCGGGCTGGTGGAGCGGGGAGGTGTGCACGGAGAGCATGGCGACGCGGCGGGGGCGGCGGTGGAGCCTGAGTCGCGAGGGGGCCGCCGGGGAGCGGTGCCTGAGCCTGCTGACGTACTGGCTCACGTGGCGTTCCTCCTTGGCTGCGGGCATGCCTGGTGGAGGGTGCGAGCGCCCTCCAAGGCGGTGCAACACCGGAGGGAGGGGTTCCCATTCCGGGTGGGGCGGTTTTTGCCGAGGCATTACCGGGGGTCGCTCAACTGTTCGGGGCTTGGGTGCGTGGGGGGGTGGGGCGAGGGGCGGGGGTGGCTGGTGCGGATGCCTGCGGCGGCCTGTGGCGGATGGGTGGGGGTGCGCGTTGCGCCCGGCGTTTCGTCGTGGGTCGGGGCCGCGCCGGGGGGGTGTCCGTCCTCGGTCGGGCGGTTGCCGTGGCTCGAGAGGGGCCGTTTCTTGACGCCCGCCGCTGCGGGCGGACACCCCCTGGCACGGCCCCTGCTCGCCGTTGCGCCAGTGCGGGTGGCGTTCCGCCCGATGTCGGCCACTTACCCTCGTATGCATGACATCCCGCGCCTCCGCCCGCCCTGTGGGCACTGTTACGCGCGGGACCACGAATCCGAATCGGCTGCGCCGTATGGATCGCTGGATCGCCGTCACGCATGGCGCGGAGCTGCGGCGGGCCGGCGATGCCGTCGCGGTCGACCTCGGGTACGGCGCCGCTCCCTGGACGGCCGTGGAACTGCTCGGCCGGTTGCGTTCCGTCGCGCCACGCGCGCGTGTGGTCGGCGTGGAGATCGAGCCGGCGCGGGTTGCGGCCGCGAAGCCGTATGAGCGGGAGGGGCTTGTCTTCCGGCACGGCGGGTTCGAGATCCCGGTCGCGCAGCGGCCTGTGCTCGTGCGTGCCGCCAATGTGCTGCGGCAGTACGAGGAGGATCAGGTCGCCGGGGTCTGGGAGCGGCTGTGTGCGCGGCTTGCGCCGGCCGATCCGGTGACGGGGGCGCGTGGCGGGCTGCTCGTCGAGGGGACCTGCGACGAGATCGGGCGCCGGCATGTGTGGGTCGCGCTCGGGCCGGAGGGGCCGCGCACGGTGACCTTCGCCGCCCGGCTGGGCTCGCTGGAGCGGCCGTCGGACCTCGCCGAGCGCCTGCCGAAGGCACTGATCCACCGCAACGTCCCCGGCGAACCGGTCCACGCCTTCCTGCGCGATTTCGACCGCGCCTGGGCGGCCGCAGCGCCCTACGCGTCGTACGGGGCACGCCAGCGATGGATCCGGGCGGTGCGGGACCTCACGGCTGATTGGCCGGTGACGGACGGGCCGGTGCGGTGGCGGCAGGGTGAAGTGACGCTGCGGTGGGAGGCGTTGGCGCCGGCGGCCTGATTGGGGGCTTGCGAGCGCGTGCGTCGAGACGATCCGACTCTCCATGTCCGCGGGCCTGCCTGTCTGCCCGCAGTCGCCTCACCCCGCCGGCTGTCTTCACGGCCGACTCCGCGGGCCGACCTCGCGGGACGGTCCCCTATCGCTGCGATTCGGGGCGCCACGGCCTGGCCGCCTGACGCTGAGGTCGGCCGGCCGGCCCCAATTCCTCTGCTGGCTCATCGCCCGACCCTGAGGGCTGACACCGGGGTACGGTCCTGCCACCCGACCTCATCGCCGCGACTCCGTGCGCCCGTCCCCGACGCGCCCCCAACTCCCCCGCCTGACCCGCCACCCCGCAGGGAACGATCTCCGGGAGTCGTTCGTCACAAAGGCGGGTGATCGGTGTGACGAGGAGGGAACGGGGGGAAGCAGACCTCTGTCACTTTGCGCGTCGTCGTGGCACGATCCCCCGGACGTTCTATGTTACTGACGGGACATCAGTTTGGGGGAAGTGGTATGGGTTCGGGCAAGCGCGGCCTGATCGCGGCGGCTGTGACCGTCGTCTGTGCGGTCACCGTACTCGCGGCACCAGGCACGGCCTTCGCGGCACCCTCCCCCACGCCCAGCGCGTCCCCCTCCTCGTCGGCGCCGGCCACCGTGTCGAACAAGGACCTTGAGGCCGTGCGCAAGAAGCTGGAGAAGCTCTACCACGACGCGGCCGTCGCCACCGACAAGTACAACGCCGCCGAGGAGGCGGCCGAGAAGCAGTCCGCCGAGATCGTCTCCCTGGCCAAGGAGATCGTCAAAGGTCAGGAGAAGCTCGCCGAGCTGAAAAAGCGCGCGGGCGCCGCGGCCGCCGCCCAGTACCGCTCCGGCGGGCTGCCCGACGAGGCGCACTTGATGCTCAGCGACGACCCGCAGGCGTTCCTCGACGGCACCGGCCGAGTGCTGCAGGGCCAGCGCGCGACCAAGGGGCTGCTCGCGGAAATGACCCGCACCCAGCAGGACTTGGAGCAGTACGCCGAGGACGCCTCCGCCCAGTGGCAGAAGCTCGAGGCGGGCCGCAAGGCCAAGGCCGCCGCCAAGAAGAAGATCAAGAAGCAGATCGCGGCGGCCGAAGAGCTCGAATCCCAGCTGGAGGAGGAGGAAAAGGAGCGCCTCGCCGAGCTGGAGGAGCAGGCCGCATACAAGGCGCAGACCGCCTGGCTGGACTCCGGCATCCTCAAGGACATCAAGGGCAAGGCCTCCAAGAAGGGCCGGGAGGCCCTCGAGTACGCCACGGCCCAGCTCGGCAAACCGTACGAATGGGGCGCCGAGGGGCCCAAGACGTACGACTGTTCAGGCCTGACCTCACAGGCCTGGGCGAGCGCCGGGCGCGGGATTCCGCGGACCTCGCAGGAGCAGTGGAAGCAGCTGAAGCGCATCGACATCGAGGACATGCGCCCGGGCGACCTCATCATCTACAACGCCGACGCCAGCCACGTGGCCATCTACGTCGGCGACGGCGCGATCGTCCACGCCCCGCGCCCCGGGCGGACGGTGACGGTCGCGGGGGCCGGCACCATGCCGATCCTCGGGGTGGTTCGACCCGATGCGTAGGCATTGGGGCGACTTGTGATGTCCGGGTCGTGACGGTGGGCCTCGCGGGGGATATGAGTGCTTATGGCAGGCCGTTCAGGGGAATTGTGACCGGCGACTCGTGACCCCCACCACGTGACCCACCCCACGACACGTCGGCGCCAAACCGTGCACCGACGTGACCTTCGTCATCCCTGCCCCTGAGCCACCCTGTCCAACTGCGGTACGGAAAGCGGCATATGACAGTGGCCAGCTTCCATACGGGGTGCTCTACACCATTCCGCTGCGGCGCCGACAACCGCTATGGTCCCCGTCGGTGGATCGAGGACCCTCGTTCCCACCATGCCCTCGGGGGGAGGGAAGGAACTCAAGACGATGCCCGTACCCATACCGCGGCAGAGAGCGATCCCGGCCGTGGAAAGTGGTCAGGCGCCGGCCGCATCCCCAGGCGGCTCCTCCATGGAAGAGGCTCCGCGTAAGGAACCAAAGGTCGAGAACAACACCCACACCAATCTGACGCTGCTGCTGATCGAGGACGATCCCGGCGGCTCGACGGTCGTGCCCGAGATGCTCGACGCGGCCGGCAAGCCGATCCGCGTGCGCACCGCCCGCAACCTCACCGAGGCCGGACGGCTGCTCACCGACGACGTCCACTGCATCCTGCTGGACCTCGCGCTGCCCGCGCCCGGCTCAGCCGGCGACGCGGACGAGCTGGGTGTGCTCAAGCACGTACTGGAGCTCGCGCCCCGGCACGCCGTCCTCGCGCTCACCGCGTCCGGTGACGCCGAGCGCGGCGCGGAGGCCGTGCGCGTGGGTGCGCAGGACTACCTCTTCCGGGACGAGCTGGACGGGCGGCTGCTGAGCCGGGCGATCCGGTACGCCGTGGAGAGGAAACGTTCCGACACGGCCGAGCGACGGCTGGCCGAAGGCCGTCTGCGGGCCCAGGAGAACCGCCGCCTGGAGCGCGGTCTGCTGCCGACGCCGCTGCTGGAGGGCTCCTCGCTGCGGTTCGCCGCGCGCTACCGTCCGGGGCGCTCCCGTGCCCTGCTCGGCGGTGACTTCTACGACGTCGTGCGCACCGCGGACGGCACGGTGCACGCCATGATCGGCGACGTCTGCGGCCATGGGCCCGACGAAGCCGCGCTCGGTGTGGAGCTGCGGATCGCCTGGCGGGCGCTGACGCTGGCGGGGCTGTGCGGCGACGAGCTGCTGGGCACGCTGCAGCAGGTCCTCGAGCACGAGCGGGCCGACGACGAGATCTTCGCGACGCTGTGCACGGTGGACATCGCGCCGGACGGTCGGCGTGCCGGGCTGTGCCTGGCGGGTCACCCGTCTCCCCTGCTCGCCCGGCCGGGGCGGGCCGCGCGGCTGCTGCCGTACGACAACAACGGGCCCGCGCTCGGGCTGCTGCCCGGGGCCCGGTGGCCTCGGATGCAGGTGGAGCTGGGAGCGGAGTGGAGCCTGATGCTCTACACCGACGGCCTCATCGAAGGTCGCATCGGCGAGGGCCGTGAGCGGCTGGGGCAGGACGGGATGGTGGAGATGGTGCGGCGGCAGCTCGCGGAGGGGTTGCGCGGGGAGGCGCTGCTGCGGGCCGCCGTCAATGAGGTTCGGAACCTCAATGGGGGCGAGCTGGCCGACGACGTGGCTGTGCTGCTGCTGGACCGCACGACGTGAGCGGGGCGGGTGCGCCGCGGATGCCGCGAGAGCGGGGCGCGCCCTCCGGGACTCGGTGGTCCGCCGACTGCTGATGCGTTGCGGCTGGTCGTGTCCACGCGGCGGAGCCGCACATCGATACAGCCCCGCGCCCCTTACGGGGCGCCGCCACTCGGGGTGCTGATCAGCGGCCGCCGTTCCACGGGCCGTACGGGCCGTCGCTGCTGGAGCCCTTTCTGCTGCGCCCGCCGCCCGGCAGGCCCTTGATCGCGGGGCGTACATCCACCATGTACACGATCGTCGCGATGAGGCCGATGATCGGCAGGAACGACAGGATGTTGAAGATCAGGTTCACCACGAAGGCGAGCCCGAGGATGAGCAGCCAGAACGGCTTGGTCTTCTTGTCGGCCGCGCGGTAGGCGTCCTCACGGCGCGTGGCCGCATCGATCAGTGCGAAGCCGCTGAAAAGGATCAGGGCCACACTCAGCAGCCACATGAACCCCGCAAAGCCCTGCATCAGCACAACGTCCACCACCCGACTCGGCTCATACCTACGCGCTCACCGTACCCGCAACCGCAAGCCGGCTACCCGAACAACGGGCCGAGCACTTCGTAAGTGCCCGACCCGTGTTCTACGGCCCCTTTTCACCCGTCCGTGTTACTTGGCGGGCGGCGTCGTCTTCTTGGCGGCGGGCTTGCGTGCCGGAGCCTTCTTGGCCGGGGCCTTCTTCTCCGGGGCGGCCTCGGCGGCGGGCTGGGGCACGACCGGCTTGGCCTCGGCGGGCTTGGCCTCGGCCTTGACCTCGACCGGCTCGGCCTTCGGCTCGACGGCGATCGCGAACTCCTCGATCTCCTCCGCGGCCTCGCCACGCCAGGTCTTCACCGCCTGCTCGCCGTGCTCGGCGACCTTCTCGTAGGTCTCACGGGCCTTCACGGCGTACTCGGCGGCGACACCGATGGTGCGCAGCGCGAAGTCCTGGGCGCTCTCGCCGAACTTCTTGAGATCGGCGTCGAGGCTGGTGCCGAGCTTCTTGACGTCCGCGTCCAGGTTGCTGCCGAACTTCTTGAAGTCGGCGTCCAGGCTGGTGACGAACTCGTTGACCTTGGTCTGGAAGCTCTCCTGCGCCTCCTTGGCCTTGGCACCGGCCTCCTTGGCACGTGCGGTGGCCTTGTCCTGGACGGCCTTCGGGTCGGTGTTGCGAACGGCCTCGAACCTGGCCGGCGCCTGGGAGCGCAGCTGCTCCACCAGGCTGGGCACCTTCCGGGCCTGCTGGAGGGCCAGGTCGGCGGTGCCGGCGGCGAAGTAGAGCGGGGTCGGGTCGCTGAGGGTCTTACGCAGGTCGTCGGTGATGGCCATGGTGGGTGGTCCTCCCGGGTTGCTTTCAGGTGAGGGTTTCGGGTCCCGCGGTCGGCCTGCCGGTGTGCGTGGTCAGCCGGCCGACTGCCGGGGGTCGTTCGGGTTCTCCGGGTCGGCGTCACTGCCGTCGGACGTATGGGTCGTGCGGGTACGGCGCGCGGCGGACTTACGGCCGCCCGCCTTGGCATCGCTGCCGTTCGTGCGGGTCTTACGGCTGCGGCGCACGGCGGCGTCGCTGCCCTGAGCGGCCGCCGCGTCGTCGCTGTTCTTGTCGCCGTCGCCGTGCTCGGAGTCCACCGCACCGTGGTCCGTCGAGACGGCCTCGACCAGGTCGACCTTTTCAACCGCCTCGGCGGCCTCATGTGCCTCGTCGGCCTCGCCCGCCTCGGGGGCTATCCCGAACCCGTTCTCCTTGCGGAAGGATTCGTAGATCTGGAGCAGCACCTGCTTCTGCCGCTCGTTCAGCGTGGGATCGGCGATGATGACGGCGCGCGTCTCCACCTCGTCCCGGTCCCGCTCGGCGTCGAGGATGCCGGCCCGCACATACAGCGTCTCGGCGGAGATCCGCAGGGCCTTGGCGACCTGCTGCAGCACCTCCGCGCTCGGCTTGCGCAGCCCGCGCTCGATCTGGCTCAGGTACGGATTGGACACCCCGGCGGCATCGGCGAGTTGCCGCAACGACAGCTGCGCGTTGCGCCGCTGGTCGCGCAGGTACTCACCGAGATTGCCGACGTTGAGCGATGCCATGCCTCCACCTTGCCCCACCCTCGCTAACTATTGCAAGCACCTGCTTGCAAAAGTGCGCCACGCCACGTGACGGCCACTCAGATGGATCACACCGTCGATGTTCGGCCCGCTGGCCGGGGCACGGCACGTTCACGGCATCCTCGCGCCCCGTCCTGGCTGAAAACGACAGGGCACACCTGCGGGCACGCGGAATCATGAAGCATGCGACCGGATGGCTGGCACCTCACCGAAAACGTCGACGACTTCCTCGCCCGGGCCGGAGGCTTCCTGCGCTCGCGGCCCGGCCCGCACGTCATGCAGTTGACGTGGGCCGAGCGAGTGCGGACGCGTGGGGCGGACGCCTTCGGCACCGCGGCCCCGGTCTTCGGCACGCTGGAGCAGGCGGGCGAGGTCCGCGCGACCCTCTACCATCTCCCACCCCGCGCGATGGGCCTCTCCCCGCTCTCGCCCGAGCAGGCCGACGCCCTCGCCGCCCGCCTGGCCGCCCTCGGACACTCCCTGCCCTCCGTCAACGCGGACCACGGCACCGCCACCGCCTTCGCCGAGGCCTGGCAGCGGCACACCGGGGCGACGGCGAAGCTCCGCGACACGCGGTTGCGTCTGTACCGCCTCGGTACGCTCACGCCACCGGAGCCGATGCCGACGGGCCGAGGTCGCGTCCTGGGCGAGCAGGACCTGGAACAAGTCATGTTCTGGTGCGGCGAGTTCGCCGAGGCCGTCGGGGAAGTCGTCTCCATCGACGCCGACTCCTGGGCGGGCACGCGCTTCGCCGACAAGCGCTACACGCTCTGGGAGACCCCGGACGGCACTCCCGTCTCCATCGCCGGCATGAACCCGTTGATCGGCGGCCAGATCCAGGTGGACATCGTCTACACCCCGGCCGACCTGCGCGGTCACGGCTACGCGGGCGCCGTGACGGCCGAGGTGAGCCGGGCCGCGCTGACCGCGGGCGCGCGGGACGTCGTCCTGTTCGCGGACCTGTCCAACCTCACGAGCAACGCCCTGTACCAGCGCCTCGGCTACCGCACGCTCGCCGATTGGAGCGCGTACGACTTCTCATGACGGGGTGCGAAGCGTGCGTACCTGCGGTGACAGCAGGGCGGCCGTGGTGGCCAGGACGATCAGGGCCGCGCAGCCCGCCAGGGCTCTGTCGGTGCCGACGGCGGCGGCGACGGGGCCGGCGACCAGCAGGCCGAGCGGGGCGAAGGCCAGGGAGCCGAACCAGTCGTAGGAACTGACCCGGGACAGGGCCCGCTCCGGGATCTCCCGCTGGATGGTGGTGGCCCACAGCACGCCGAAGACGTCGCTCGCGATCCCGGCGCCGAACATGGCCGTGGCGATCAGCCACACCGGGGCTCCGGCGCTGAGCAGGGCGATCGGCAGGGCGGCCGGAAATGTGCACAGCACGCCCACCAGAATCGGACGCTTCACCCGCACGCGGGCCGCGAGTCCCGCGCCGGCGATGGTGCCCACGGCCTGCGCCCCCACGATCAGCGACCACGCCCGCGACCCGCCGAGGTGCTGCTCGGCCGTCAGAGGACCGAGCACCCCGACGTTGGCGTTGAGCGCGGCGACGACGAGGGCGTACTGGGAGGCGACGACCCACAGCCACTGCCGGGAGGCGAACTCCTGCCACCCCTCGCGCAGGTCGGCCCAGCCCGACGCCCTCTTGCGCGGCCGTACGGCCACCCGCAGCGGGGCGATCAGCGCGGCACTGACGACGAAGGACGCCGCGTTGAGCGCGAGTGCCCAGCCGGCGCCCACCAGCGCCACGGTCACCCCGGACAGCGCCAGGCCCAGCAGGAGGGCACTGTTGGTGCCCATCCGCAGCAGCCCGTTGGCCCGTTGCAGGCGATCCGCGGGCACGATCAGCGGTACGAGGCCGTCCATCGCCGGGGCGAACAGGGCTGTCGCCGTGCCGGCCGCCACCGCGAGCAGGCACATCGCCACCAGCGGTGCGTGCCCGGTCAGCACCATGGCGGCCAGCCCCGCGTAGGCCCCCGCCCCCAGTACGTCGGCCAGCACCATCAGCCCCGACCGCGACATACGGTCCGCGATCACCCCGCCGGCCAGGACGAACACCAGCTGCGGCAGCGCCTGGCAGGCCACCACCAGGGACAACCGCCCCGCGCCGGCGCCCGGCAGCGCAAGCACCGCGAACGCCAGCGCCACCCGCGCGAAACCGTTGCCCAGCACGGAAACGACCCGTGCGCAGGCGAGCCGGACGAACTGGGGGTCGCGCCACAGGGGCGCCCGGGTCGAAGTCACCGTCACGGCCCGGCACCCTACGGCGGCCGACGCCGACGCCCGTCCCGAACCGGCCACGGAGGTGAACACCGGCCCCGGTCGACCTCCGTGTCACAGAACGGGCGGCCGGTTCGTCCAAGGTTTCGTAGACGTATTCCGGAATCGGGACGGTGAGTGTCATGCGGGTGTTCGTGGCAGGTGGGACCGGGGTCATCGGACGGCGGCTGGTGCCGCTGCTCGTGCAGCGGGGGCATCACGTGACGGCCACGACGACGAGCGCGGCCAAGCTCGGTCTGCTGAAGGAGCTGGGCGCGGACGGGGTCGTGATGGACGGGCTCGATGCCGTGTCGGTCCGTGAGGCGGTGGCGACGGCGCGGCCGGACGTGATCGTGCACCAGATGACGGCCATCTCCATGCCGCACTCCGGCAAGCCGGACATCAAGCACTTCGACCGCTGGTTCGCCACCACCAACCGGCTGCGCACCGAGGGAACGGACCACCTGCTGGCCGCCGCCGAGGCGACCGGCGTCCCCCACTTCGTCGCGCAGAGCGCCGCCATCTGGAACGGCATCCGTGAGGGCGGCTGGGTGAAGACCGAGGAGGACCCGCTGCCGGTGGAGACGGGCAGGCTGCACGCGCTGGCGGAGGGCATCCGCCACATCCAGGACGTCGTCCTCAAGGCCGACGGGACGGTCCTGCGCTACGGCGGGTTCTACGGTCCGGGCGCCACCGACGACCAGGTCGAACTCGTACGCAAGCGGCAGTTCCCGCTCGTCGGGGGCGGCACCGGCTACTGCTCCTGGGTGCATCTCGACGACGCGGCGAGCGCCACCGTGCTGGCCGTGGAGAAGCAGGCGCGGGGCGTGTTCAACATCGTCGACGACGAACCGGCGCCGGCCAGTGAGTGGCTGCCGTACCTGGCCGACTGCGCGGGTGCGAAGCCGCCGCTGCGGGTGCCGAAGTGGCTGGCTCGGCTGCTGGCCGGCGAGGTGGCGGTGCTGATGATGACCGAGGGGCGCGGGTTCTCCAACGCCAAGGCCAGGCGGGAGCTCGGCTGGGAGCCGCGCTACCCCTCGTGGCGCCAGGGGTTCCGGGAGGAGCTGGCGCGGTCGTAGCCGCAGACGCCGGTACGCACTTTTTTGTGCGTACTTGGCAGCGCTCCGCCGCCGTCCGACTCTGGAGGCAGGTGATCGACTTCCCCCCGTTCCTCTTCCTCAAGGGAGCTCCATCGTGGATACGTCCATGCCCGCATCGTCCGCCGTCACCGTGCTCGGCCTGGGGCCGATGGGACGGGCGCTGGCCGGCGCCTTCCTGGCCGCCGGTCTGCGGACCACCGTGTGGAACCGCACGCCGGGCAGGGACGGGGAGCTGCTCGGCCGTGGGGCGGTCGGGGCGCGGTCGGCGGCGGAGGCGGTCGGTGCGAGCGAGCTGGTCGTCGTCTGCGTGGTGAACTACGACGCCGCCGACGCCGTGCTGCGACAGGACGCCGTGACCGGCGCACTCAAGGGCCGTACGGTCGTCAACCTGACCGCGGACACCCCGGCCCGCGCCCGGGACTCGGCCGCGTGGGCGGCCGCGCACGGCATCCGCTATCTGGACGGCGCGATCATGACGCCGACCACGACCATCGGGACGTCCGACGCGGTGTTCCTGCACAGCGGCCCCGAGGACCTCTACCGCGAGCACCGGCCCGTCCTGGACGTGCTCGGCGGCACCCACACCCACCTGGGCGAGGACATCGGCCGCGCCGCCGCCTTCGACATCGCCCTGCTCGACATCTTCTGGACGGCCGCGTCGGGCTACGCGCACGCCCTGGCCGTGGCGCGGGCCGAGGGCATCACCGCACGAGAACTGGCCCCCTTCGCACAAGGCATCGGCGCGATCCTGCCACCCATGTTCGAGGAGCTCGCGGGCGACGTCGACGACGGCACCTACTCCGGCGAAGGCAACCCGATCACGTCGGCCGCCTCCTCCATGGCCCACATCGTCGAGACCTCCGAGTCGCACGGCATCGACGCGGGCGTCATGCGCGCGGCCGAGGGTCAGGCCCGCCGGGTCATCGGGCTCGGGCACGGCGCGGACGGCTTCATCCGGGTCGCCGAGCTGCTGGGGCGCCGCTCCCAGGCGGGATGACCCACTCCTCCAGTAGGCCGAGGTCCCGTTCGGTGAGCCCGTGGCGGTGGTCGACGTGGTGCAGGAGGGCGGGCGCGGCATGGTGGGCGGCCACCCAGGCCCGGTCGGCGTCGGTGATCTCGTCGTCGACCCAGAGGAAGGGGCGGCCGGCGGCCCAGGCCACCAGGGGCCGCGTCTTCCAGTGCAGGCGGCCACGGGGCCGGCCGAGGCCGGCCCCGGAGCCGGGCTCGTCGGCCTCGTCCGGCCAGTCCATCACCGGCAGCGGGGGCAGGCCCAGCCACGGGGCGACGCAGGTGTTCGCGTCGTCCAGCCAGGTCGTGGCCCACACCAGCTCGCAGCCGAGGCCCGCGAGCCGTGTCAGCCGGGCCCCGAGTGCCGGGTCGATACGGGCGAGGAGGGGGTGGTCGGCGCTCTGTGGCAGGGCGCGGGCCGGCTCGTACAGCCGGTACGGCCCTTCAGCCCCGAAGGGGATCAGCGTCCCGTCGACGTCCAGGAAGAGAAGCATCAGAAAAAGGATCTACCCCGGCCGGGGTGCTGCGCTACTGTCGGCGGTATGACTGCCGGGTCGGCCTTGTGCCGTGATCGAGTTGGGTGTTGCCCGGCCTCTGAGTGAGGCTGCGGCGGCGGGCCAGGAGCCCGCCACTTTCTCTTCGCCTTCCCTCCGCACGCAATCCAGCGACGGAATCCAGCGACAGAGAAAGAGAGAGAATGCCCAACGACTTCAATCAGCAGGTCATCGACGAGTTCCGGGCCAACAAGGGCCGCGTCGGCGGCTACTTCGAGGGCGCCCGACTGATCCTCCTCACCACCACCGGCGCCCGCACCGGCCGCCCGCACACCACCCCCGTCGGCTACCTCCCCGACGGCGCCGACCGCATCCTGGTCATCGCCTCGGCGGCCGGCGCCCCCAGCCACCCGGCGTGGTTCCACAATCTCCTCGCGAACCCTCAAGTCACCATCGAGAGCGGCGCGTTCACGTACGAGGCGCGGGCTGCCGTACTCGACGGCGAGGAGCGTGACCGGGCCTTCGCGCGGGCCGTGGAGGCGGATCCGGGCTGGGCGGAGTACCAGGACAAGACGCGGCGGGTGATCCCGGTGGTCGCCCTGCACGAGATCGCCCAGGACGGCCCTCCGAACATCAACGCCTCGTCCATGGGCGAGGCCATCAAGGTCGTCCACGACGCCTTCCGCCGCGAACTCGCCCTGATCCGCGAGGAGATGGCCAAGGGCGGCGCCACTCTGGGCGCCCAGCTCCGCGTCAACTGCCTGACCTTCTGCGCCGGACTGCACAACCACCACACCGGCGAGGACGTCGCCCTGTTCCCGTTCCTGGCCGACCGGCACCCCGAGTTCGCCCCCGTCCTGGCCCGTCTCGGTGAGGAGCACGAGCGCATCGCCGCCCTCGTCGAGGACCTGCGCCTCGCCGTGACCGCCGACCACCCGGACCCGGCCACCGCCCGCGACGAGGTGGAGCGTCTGACGGCGGAGCTGGAGGCGCATCTGGCGTACGAGGAGGAGCAGTTGATTCCGGTGCTGGACGCCGCGTAGGGAAGCACGGGAGGCCGTCCGCACGCCACCGCCCGCAGAGCTCTCCGGGCCTTCAGAGCTCTGAGGCCTCTCAGGTCTCTCAGGTCGCTCAGAACGGCAACGGCCTCCCGTGCACCACCTCCAACCCCGCCACCGCCCGCGTCACCACCACATACAGCCGCTGCAACCCCCGCTCCTCCGCCGCCACGATCGCCGCCGGCTCCACGGCGACGACATGGTCGTACTCCAGCCCCTTCACCACGCTCGCCGGTACGACGGTCACCCGCGCGCCCAGCTCGTCCGCACCCCCCGCCTCGATCCCGGCCGCCACCAGTGCCTCCCGCACCCGGTCCGCGTCCGCGTCGGCCGCGACGACCCCGACGGAGCCCTCCCGGCCCAGCGCATCCCGCACGGCCCCCACGACCGCCCCCGGCAGATCGCCCTCGGCCTCCCGGAACCGCAGCTCCCCGTCCCCCCGCAGCGAGCGAGCCGCCGGCACCTCCACGTCCAGCCGCTCCAGCAGCCGGTTGGCCAGCGCCAGTACCGCGCCGGGCACCCGGAACCCCGTCGTGAGCGGGACGACCACCGCGTCCGGCTTCCCCAGCTGCCCCAGCACGCTCTCCCACGACCGCGCCGCCCACGGCGTCGTCCCCTGCGCCAGGTCCCCGAGCACGGTCACCGACCCGAAGACCGCCCGCCGCGCGATCGCCCGGCACTCCATCGGTGACAGATCCTGCGCCTCGTCCACGACGACATGGCCGTACCCCTTCGGATGCTCGACGAGCCCCGCCACCTCGTCCAGGAGCACGAGGTCGGCGGCCGACCAGCGCGCCGACTTCCACGATCGCGGCGGCTTCGCCCACAGCACGGCCTTCTGCTCGTCCGCGTCCAGCAGCCCGTCGGCGGCGTCCCCCAACGCCCCCGGGTCGCCGAGCAGTTGAGTCACGACCTCCTCGGGCCGCACCCGCGGCCATACGGCATCGACGTAAGCCCCGACCGCACGCGCCCGCGAGATCCGCTGCACCCATGCGTTGCTCCGCGGCCCGGCCCGCCGCTCGGCCTGCGCCTGGATGCGTCGCACCACCCGCGTACGCACCCGCTCCCGACCGACGCCGTACGGCGGCGCCTCGGCCCGCACCCCCGCGACGATCCGCAGCAGTTCCTCCTCCGGAACCCGCCACCGATACGAACCGTCGGTCAGCACGAGGGCGTCGACGCGGGGCGGTCCGCCCACTCGCGCGTACAGCGCCCGCCGCAGCACCTCCGCCATCCGGGCGTCGTGCTTGAGACCGGCGGCCCTCTCGTCATCCACCCCGGTGACCGGATGCCGTGCGATCTCGTCCCGCAGCGTGGACTGCCGTACCCCGGTCTCGCCGAGGGCGGGCAGCACCTCGGAGATGTACGACAGGAAGGTCGGGTTGGGCCCGAGGATCAGCAGGCCGCCGCGCCGGATGCGCTGCGGGTGGGTGTAGAGCAGATACGCGGCGCGGTGCAGGCCGACGGCGGTCTTGCCGGTGCCGGGAGCGCCCTGCACACACACGGAGACGGCGAGGTCACCTCGTACGAGATCGTCCTGCTCGGGCTGGATGGTGGCCGCGATGTCCCGCATGGGCCCGACGCGGGGCCGTTCGATCTCCCGGGCGACGATGTCGCTGACGCGCGACTCGCCCCGGTCGAGGTGCTCGTCCTCGAGGCCGGTGAGGTCGGCGGAGTCGCCGCGGCTGCCGGGTGCCCAGCCGAACCGGCGCCGTACGTTGACGCCCTGCGGGTCGCGCGGGCCGGCCTGGTAGAAGGCGCGGGAGACGGGAGCCCGCCAGTCGACGACGAGGGGCGGGGCGGCGACATCCTCGCTGATCCGCATCCGCCCGATGTGCAGCGCCTGCCGATCGGCGTCCAACCGCCCGAAGAACAAGGGCCCTACGGGCAGCTCCCGCATCGCCTTCGCCCGGCTGCGCAGCCGGTATCCGAGCACCTCGGCGTCGGCACCGGAGGCGGAGACGTCCTCGGCGGTGACGACGTGCTCCTGGGCGCCGTCGACCATGGCGGCGAGGGCGGTTCGGCAGCGGTCGTGGTGGGCGCGTTCGCGGGCGAGCTCGTGTTGCAGTGACGTCATTCCAAGAAGCGTACCGAAATAACGTGACCGAGTTAAATTTTTTACTGAGCCTCATCCATCGGTGCGTCGACCCGCGGCAGGCACCCCCGCCGCCAACAGCCCGAACGCCCGCTCGGCCGCCGCCACGGCATCCCCCCGCACATCGGCCGCCCGCTCTCCCGCCGCGATCCGCCGCCAGTTCTCCAGCGCGAGAATCCGCTGCACGGCGACGATCTGCCCGGCGGCCAGCCGCCCGTCCAGCCCTCCCCCCAGCGCCTCGGCGAGCGCGGCCTCCGAACGCTCCAGATAGCCGTACAGCCGGGCGGCCAGCGCGGGTGTCCCGTACAGCAGCGACTGATAGGCGAGCACCTCGGGATGATCATTCAGCCCGGTGATGGGGTCGCACCGCTCCAGCCCGTCGAGAAAATGCCGCCGCAGCGCCTCGACGGGCGAGCCGCTCCCCTGCCGCACCACCCGGGCCGCCTCGCCCTCATGATCGGCGAACCGGTACAGGACGAGGTCCTCCTTCGCCGGGAAGTACCGGAACAACGTCGGCTTGGAGATCTCGGCGGCGGCGGCGACCTCGGCCACGGAGACGGCGTCGAAGCCCTTCTCGAGGAAGAGGCGGATGGCGGTGTCGGAGACGGTTCGATACATCCGCTGCTTCTTGCGCTCGCGCAGGCCGGTCGCGCCCGCACCCGCCCCGTTTCTGCCGGTCTCGCTCATGCGGTGAGCCTACGCGCGGCCGGAGCGGGGGTGCGGCGTGCGGCGGCGCGGCGGTGCCATCAGGCTGGCGCCCACCGCGGCCAGTCCGGCCTCTTCGCCAGGGATCAGAGGTCTGCGGTCACCTCCGCAGCCGCGATGCCCGACAGGACGTCATATCCCCGTGGACGAACCGCCTTGGGTGAAGTCACAGTGCCGACTAACTCAGGGCACGGGCAAGATACGGGTTCGCCGCCGGGCCGGCCGGCAGGCCGAGAAAGGCGGTGGCCGCGGCCAGGGCCATCGGGTATGAGTCCACTGCGCGGCGCACGTCGGAGGCGTCCAGGCTCGCGCCGGTGACCAGGCGGTCGAGGTCCACATAGGCGGAACGAACGGTCTCGATGCCCCGGTAGACCGGCCAGTCACGCCGCCAGTTCCTGGTGCACTCCCCCGGCAGCCCGCGCTCCCAGCGCCGGAACATACGCTCCCGGATCTCCGCCCTGGTCGGCGTGAGGTGCATGTGCCGGACCAGGTCGTAGAGGGGGTCGCCGACCACCGCCATCTCCCAGTCGATGATGGTCACCGCGAGGCGGTCGTCGCGGCGCACGAGATTCCACGGGTTCAGGTCACCGTGCAGCAGGGCCGGCTCCCGGTCGGTCAGCTCGTAGCGGGACAGGATCACTCGCAGCCGGTCGGCGTCGGGCAGTCCGAGGAGCCGGGCCAGTTGCTGCGACTCCTTCGGCAAGTCCCGTACCCACAGCACGAGTTGGTCCCTGAGCCACTGGAAGAAGCCCCCGCCGCCGGCAGCCGGGTCGACCTGCTGGTAGTCCACCTGTGTCAAGGCGCACAGCTGGTCGACAAGCCCGTCCGCCTCGTGCGGCAGCAGGCCGTGCACGGGGTGGCTGGGAGGAAGGTCGCGTGACCCCACGTAGGTGTGGATGGCGAAGGGGTCGCTCGGATAGCTCGCGCCCAGCGCGAGGGCCTTCGGCGCCGCCACGTCCACGGCCGCCTCTTCGATCGCGCGGAGTACGGCGTGCTCGCTGAGATGGCTGGGCTCCCGGCGGCAGACGCCCGGCAGCCTGCGCCGCACGACAACGGGGAAGTCGATCCCGGGCACCGAGACGACCGAGTTGAGGTGCGCGGTGCCCTTGAACACCCGGCCCGCCGGGGCGGCTCCTTCCACCAGGAGGGCCTTGCGTACGGCTGAGGCCGGAAAGTCGGTCCGCTCGCCGAGCCGCCGGTCGGGCTTCCAGGTGAAGGCCTTCCTGACCCAGGCCCGGCCGTTGATTCCGCCGTGGCTGCGCGAGGCCAGCCATCGGAAGAGGGCGCGTTCGATCTCGGGTCCGCTCGGCACGTTCCCCAGCCGGAGCGGTTCCGCCGCCGTCTCCAGCGCTCGCAGCACCTCCGCCGTCGCCTCGTCGAGTCTCTTCTGAGTGAACGGTTCCTCCAGCGACCGCGCGGCGCGCATGACGTCCGGGTAGACGGACTGTGCCCGCTCGAAGGCCAGGTAGTGAGGCAGATCCTTGCGCAGCCCGTTGACGGCCGCGGGACGGATCTCCAGCATTGCCTCGGCCCAGGCGTCGGTCACCTCGGCCCACTGGTGGGACGGATACCGCATGCGCACCAGGTGCGTCGCCAAGTCGTGCAAGGGATCGCCGTAGGTCGCCAGCTCCCAGTCCACGCAGATGAGGGGCGGATCACCGTCGTACGACACGATCAGGTTGTCCCGGTGCAGGTCCGCGTGGAGCAGACTGTACGGCCGCCGGGCCATCGCGGGCACTCGCTCGGCGAACCGGATCAGCGCATCCTCAGGGATGCCGAGGGCAGCGAACAGCCCGCCGAATGCCTGCCAGTTGGGCTGCCGGATCTGCCGGTCGGCAAGGCGCGCCAGCGTCTGCAGAAACCCCTGGCTGTCCGTGTCGTTGCGCGGCCAGGCCGTCGGCAGCGGGGGCAGAGCGCCTCTGCGCACCTGGGCCATCTGGGCAAGCAGGCCGGCCAGCGCCCTGACGAGCAGAGTGTCGACGGGTTTGCCGTCCCCGCAGACGCTGGAGAGCGGCACGCCGTCCACATAGCTGTGGATCGAGAAGCCGTCACGTTTGACGAGGCACCGGGGCGCGTGAGGCAGGACTCCCCTGATGGCGTCGAGGATCTGCGCCTCGTCGTGCCAGGTTCTGATCACGACGCGCAGCGCGTCCTCGCGCCGGATCCGCACCGTCACGGAAGTGCCGGCCTCCCGGCCCACCAACGGGGCCACGCAAGCCGTGAGTGGCACCACGTAGTTCCGGTTGTGATGTCCACTGCTCGCGGTGCCCAGCCTCTCGGCCCGCTCCACGAACTCCCTGATGGTGTCGTCGAGCATGTCACGCCCGCCATGCAAAGGACGGGCGAGAGGAGGTGCGCCCACTGGCCGCTCCCGGGTGTCACGCGGAGGAGGGACGGAGCAACACCATACGACCACAACCACACTCGGAGCAGTCAGTCAGTGTGAAGCGCACTCACCGGTTCCTGGGCACGGCACCATCGTCTGAGCGCCGTCATGATCTGAGGCGGACTCGGAACATGATCCAGCCCCAGCGGACCGGCGGCGGCCGTCAGGATGCGCCACAGCTTCAGTGCCGAGTGGACAAGTTGTCCCCAGTTTGAATCCGGCTCCCCACCCAGCTTCAGGGCCTCGCGAATGACGTCGGTGAACACGGACTGGGCCCGTTTGTAGTCAATGAGCCGATCCAGATCGTCCTCCATACCCTTCGTGCCACCGGGACGGACTTCATCGACGGCCAAACGCCACTGCTTCGCCATCCGGCGCGCCTGACGCTGCGGGTACCGCATCAGATACAGATGCGTGGCAAGGTCGTAGAGCGGATCACCGACCATCGCCAGTTCCCAGTCGATCGTCCAAAGCGTTCGCTCAGGATCGACGATGAAGTTCTCCCGATGCAGATCGGCGTGCAGCAGGGAAAAGGGACGCGGCTGAAGACCCGCCACGCTCTTGCGCAACTGCTTGAACGCGTCGGCCTCCACCCCGAGGTCTTCGAAGAGCTGCCCGAATCTACTCAGGTTCGCCCCATAGACTTGCTCTTCGGTGAAACAAACCAGGCGTTCCAGGAATCCGTCGGTGTCACGGTCCTCCTGCCGGTCCGCGGAGTCGCACCGCCGGTCGACTGCGAGGTCATCGGCAGCCACACCCACCAATTGACAGAAGAGATCCACGATCTGCCGGAAGAGGTGCTCGGGAATTTCTTGCCCGGACTCATGAAGCGACCCGAGAGTGACCCCTTCGATGAATCGCTGCAGGCGAAAACCATTGACGTCGATCACGTCCGGGATATAACTGATTCGCCCCCGCAGAGCGGGCAACAGCTGCTCCTCCGAAGCGAAGCACCGTCTGTCGAACCACAGCAGATTGCTACGAGGTTCCCGGCATTTCCACCGCACCCGATCCCCCCAGCCCGCTCTCGTGGGCAGCGACAACACATAGGTCTCGTGGTGGTAGCCCTTAAGTGGTCCCTCGACCGCACCGGGGTCTCCACTCATCCCGACCGCGTGCAGTCGAGCGACGGAAGCTGGTTCGGGTGACATGGCCCGTTTCTTTCACCTTGGGCCCTTGACAGAGGGGCACCGGAGTGGCAGCACAGTACTCCCCGTCGGCCAGTATCGTGCCAGAAGCCCGCGACACGTCGGAGTCGAACCCACTCCTCACGGCTGACAGCCGCGCACGGCTGCGCCGAGAGATACACCCGTCGCACCCATCCAGGTCTGAATTGCAGGCCATGACCAGCGAAGCTGGCCGCCCGAACCGCAGTGGTCCACACTGAATCGAGTGGCCGGGAGGAGACCGATGGGCGACTCGTCAGACGAACAGGGAACCTTGCTCGCACTTCTCGAGAGCGCGGAGGCCGTGCTTCTCGACTTCGACGGTCCGGTGTGCGATCTCTTCGGGGACACCTCCACCGCACCCGTCGCCCGCGAGATCAAGGCCGCCGTGTACTCCGCCTGGGGCCGTGACCTGGATCAGAGGGTCAAAGAGTGCGACGACTCCCACGGCATTCTTCGGCGCGTCAGAGAGATGTACGACGGTCCGGAGCCCCTGCCCGACCGACTTCGCGAGGCTCTGAAACTGGCGGAGGACATCGTGCAGGACCAGGAGTTCGCCGCCGTCGCATCGGCCCGCCGGGCACCGGAGGTCGTCCCGCTCGTGAGGGCGCTCCGTAAGAAGGGCAAGCGCCTCGCCATCGTCAGCAACAACGCCCCGGACCCGGTCGCGTCGTACTTGTCGCGCCTGGGAGTGCGTGGGGAGTTCGCTGCCGTCATCGGCCGCGACCCGCACAATCCTCTCCTCATGAAGCCCGATCCCTATTCCGTGAACTGCGCCGTGAAGTCCCTGGGACTACCGCCGTCAGCCTGCATCCTGATCGGCGATCAACTCACCGACCTTGACGCCGCTCAGGCCGCCGGCACCCCCTTCATCGGATACACCCAGTCCCCGGAACGCGCGGCACGGATGAGGGATCGCGGCACCAACGCCGTCGTGTCGTCGCACCGGCCCCTCATCAGCGCTGCGAAGATGCTGCGGAAGCCGAACTGACCTTCTGGCGCTGCCGAGTTGGCCCGTGCATCATGGGACGTTCGGAGATCGACAGGCATCGTTGCCGCGTACGTCCCGCGGCGCACAGGGGGTACAGGTGTCGCCTCACGGTCCGGGGGACGGCAGCCCGTCCAGACTGGAACTCGTACGTCATGCGCTCAGCGCGTGGAAGCCCCGGATCGTCAAGTCGCTCCTGGTCTGTGTCGCAGCTCTGGGCATCGCGGCCGAGGTCATCGATCCTCTTGGGGCCCTGCTCAAGGGCCAGGGTTTTATGGGCGGTTCCTTCGCCGCCATCATCGCCCTCATCCTCTTCGACGCAATCAGCGGATCCGATTCCCGGCAGGAGACCGACGGCGTCCACGTCATGGCGACGTGGCACGACATGTTCCACCCCATGCGTGAAACGTTCAGGGCACGGCACGTCCGTATCGACTTCTCCGGATTCACGATGGAGACGCTGCTCACGTTACTCAGGCCGTCCCTCGAGAGGCTGGCCGATGAAGAAGTGCACACTCAGGAACTGACCCTGCGCATCATCATCGCCCACCTCAATCTGCCGATGAGCCTCCCGGGCAGGCTCGAACCCGCGCCCGCGAGCGCCGGCCTGCCCGCCGGGACTCTCTACTTCACGGACTCCATCGAGAACCGCGAGCGCATGCGGGACCATTTCACCAAGCCCAACTGGAACGAACTCAAAGGTCTACTGGACCGGGTCCGCGAGCGAAATCCGCGGATCACCATCACCTGCGAGGTGCGGGAGTCGCCGAAGATTCCGGAGCGGAAACTGTACATCCTGAATCAGGAGAAGGTCTTCCATCAGCCGTACGGAATCAAGGACCGGACGTTCGACTGGAACGGCAGCGATCTCCACATTCTCGACACGGAGGGTTTCGGGCACAGGTACGGCAAGGCTCGTGTCGTCGGGTGGGACATGCGCTCGACCTCCCGGCAGAACCAGGAGATAGCGGAGCATCACATGGAGTGGCACCGGAATCTCTGGGAAATGCTGGAGTACATAAAACCCCAGAGTCCCGTCATCGCCGATCCGCGTTGGGTGCCGCCCGAGGCGCGGGGCGGACGGTGACAGGTCGGCCCCTATTCGCCCTCGGACAGCAGAGCCCAGACAGAGTCGAACCACTTCTGCATGCTGTCCACGAATACCGTGCCCGATGAATCGGGATCCTCGTCCTTCGCGTGGTGGGTCAGCGTCGCGTTCAGGCCCAGGACGTCGAGCGCTGTGAGCACTTCGTCGTCCTCCAGCATGATCTTGCGCTCGATCACCTCATACGGCCCGTGCAGCGCTTCGGCCCCGTTGAACAGGTAGAGCTTGAAGGCCGGGGTGAGCGGCGCTCGGCGGATCTCGACGTCGACGGACGGCACCAACTCCTCGGCCTGGAGGGATGCGAGCGACTCCCGCAGCGACTTCGCATGCCGCTCCGTGATGTCATGCAGCCGCTCACGCAACCGCGGATCCCCCTTGTCGTCCTTGACGCGGGGATACGGCAGAGACTGTGTCTCGGCAGGCAGGAGCATGCGCAGGGTGATGCGTCCGGGGCTGATGGAGCGCCCGCGGATGCGCTCGGCCTGCTGCTGGATGCGCCAGTACAGGGACTCGGACGTCAACGTGTAGACGTCCAGGGTCACTTCGGGCTGCTCGAAGGCCTCGCTGATGAGGGACTCGAGGGTGATGCCCCGGCGCGACCGGGTGGCCTTGGGGGTCGGCGAGTGTATCCGCTGGGCCTTGATCACCCGGGACCCGCTGCCCTGCCGCGACTCGATCCAGCCCTCGTCGACCAGGTCCCGCAGGGCACGTTGGACGGTGTCCCGGGAGACGCCGAACTCATCCGCGAGGTCACGCTGGGACGGCAGGTAGGAGCCCGGCGAATACGGCCCCTCGGTCATACGGGCGCGCAGCTCGTCAGCGACGCGCCGGAACTCCCTGTGGCCGCCGTCCACCCCGCCCACTCCACGATTCATCCCCTGAGAATGTCCAGCAACGGCCTCAGCGAACCCACGATGTGTGTGGCCCCCTCTTCCTGCAACAGCCTCTCCTTGCGCCCGTTACGCGCGTAGCCCAGGAACGGCACACCGGCCTTGCGGGCGGCCTCGCAGTCCGTGGGAGCATCGCCGATGAACAGGGCAGTCGACGGTGCGGCTCCCATGGCCGTCAGAGCGCGGTTGAGGTAATGCGGGTGCGGCTTGAGGTACTGGAGGTCCTTGGTACGGCCGTAGATGTGGGGACGGAAGCAGCCCAGAAGCCCTCGGTCAGCCAGATATCCGTGAACCGCCTTGGGAGAGTTGTTCGTGGCGATGGCCAGCCGGGCCCCCACCGCGGTCCAGGTACGAATCAGCGGGTCGGCGAACGCGGTGGGCATCGCCTTCGGTACAGCCCGCAGTTCCTCCTGTGTGAGACGTTCCTCCAGCTCCGCCACCAGGTCGCTGCCCGGATGCCGGCGGTCCACGGCGCGCAGTACCGCGTGCGGGTCCGCGGTGTCCCGTTCGCCTTCAGCCAGCAGGCCGTGCAGCCCTCGCCCTTCGAGCCACTCCACCAGCTCGATCGCCACCCGCGCCGCCGAATGCCCGGCGAAGAGCCGGCAGATCGGCCCGTCGAAGTCCCAGACCACGACGCGGGCATTTCTGATCATTTCGCGCGCAAACTCCGTCTGTATTGCCACCTGTTCAGTCTGCTTCGTATCAGAAGTCACTAGGAGAGTGTCATGTCCGTGGTGATGGTTTCCCAGAGGGCGTCGAACCACTTCTGGGATTCCTCCACGAACGCGGCGTCGCGCTGCCCGGCCTGCTTGACGAAGGAGAAGAGGAGGGACTGGGAGCCCAGGGCGTCGTACATGTCCAGGGTGCGGCTCTCGTACTCCTCCTGGCGTTCGGTGAGGACGTAGTAGCCGATCAGCGCTTCGTCGCCGTTGAGGAGGTAGAGCTTCACCGGGGGTGTGAACGGCAGGGCGCGGAAGGTGACGTGGACGTCGATGCCGTGGGTGGAGCGGACGGCCTGGAGGTTGTGGCGGAGCACCTGGGCCTGGGCGTTGCGCATCGCCAGCCAGCGTTTGTGGACCGGGTCGTCGTCCCCCCGCCCGTCCACCAGGACCGGAAAGGCGAGATGGATGTCCCGGGACGGCAGCAGGAGCCGGACATCGATCGACTCGGGATGGATCGAGCCCTCGTGGATCAGGCGGAGGGGTTCGCCGAGGGCCAGCATCAGGGTTTCCGAGGTGTGGCATACGACGTCCACGCGGACGTGCGGTGCGGCGAAGGCCTCCGTCAGGCGGGGGGCCAGACTGACCATCGTCGGCTGCGGTGCGCCCCGGGTGGGGGCCGGCAGGGCGATGCGCGGCGGGCTGCCCTTGCTGACGTTGGTCAGGAGGCCGTCCTCCTGGAGTGCGCGCAGGGCCTGGCGGACGGTGCCTCGCTCCACGCCGAACTCCTCGGCCAGCTCGGCCTGGGTGGGCAGGCGGTCGCCCGCCTTGAGCTCTCCGACGCGGATCCGTTCCCGCAGGATGTCGGCGATCTCCTGCGGCGAGAGTCTCCTGCTGCCGTTCACTGCCACGTTCTCCTGAGTCACGACCAAACGCTACAACTCTCACCCATCTATGGGCAGTTGTTTGTAGCTTGTTTCAAAGTAGGCGCCAAGTGGGGACAACTTAGTTGGAGTTGGCGCCAAGTTGGTTGAGTTGGCGGAAGTAATCCTTCCATCCCCAGAAGCCCGAAGGGGGAAACACCGATGCCCGTTCTCGCACTCCTCTCCGCCGTGTTCGTCGTCGGCGTCGAGCAGACCCTCCAGTGGAAGTACGGTGCCACCGGCATTGTCGGCCTGCTGCTGCTCACCGTAGGCATCAAGGCCAAGAGCCCGACCGTGAGCTCGATAGGGGCCGTAGTCCTCGCGATCCTGCTTTCGGGCCCCGCCCTATGACAAGGACAAAACACTCAGGTCAAACACTGTGGGGGATGATCAGCTCGTGAGCAGCAGCTCCGAACTGATCGTCTCCCACAGCGCGTTGAACCACACATGCGACTGCTCCACGAACGTCGTGTCCCGCAGCCCGGCCCCCTGCTCGAAGGCGAACAGCGTCGACTGGATGCCGGGGGCGTCGTACATCTCCAGGTGCCGCTGGCCGATCTCCACCTCGCTGCGCGCCAGCGTGTAGTAGGCGAAGAGCGCCTCCGTGCCATTGAGGAGGTAGAGCTTCACCGGCGGCGTGAACGGCAGCGCCCGGAAGGTCACCTGCACGTCGATGCCGTGCGTGGCGCGCAGCGCCAGCAGATTGTGCCGGAGCACCTGGCCCTGGGCGTTGCGCTGGGCCAGCCAGCGCCGGCGCAGCTGTCGGTCGGCGTCGTCGGCAGAGGCGTCCACCGCTGTCGGGAACGCGAGCGAGATGTCGCGGCTCGGCAGCATGACGCGGACGTCGACCTTGGCCGGTTTCAGCTGTCCGGCGTGGATCTGGCGGAGCGGTTCGCCCATGGCGAGCGTGAGGGAGACCGAGGTGAGGCACAGCGCGTCGATCTCGACGTGCGGGGCGGCGAAAGCGGCCGCTATCCGCGGGGCGAGGGCCACCATGGTCGGCTGCGGTGCGGCTCCGGGGCCGGTCAGCGCCCTGCCGAGGTCGGGGGCGACGGTCGCCGGGGCCCCTTTGGACACGTTGGTGAGCAGATGCTCCGACTGCAGGATGCGCAGCGCCTGCCGTACGGCTCCGCGCTCGACGCCGAACTCGTCCGCCAGCTTGGCCTGGGTGGGCATGCGCTGGCCGGGCTGCAAGGCGCCCGAGCTGATGCGGGCGCGCAGCTCATCGGCCACGTCCCGATGTGACTTCTGTGGCCGCTGTGAACTCTTCCGCCCATTGACGGAGGCGTGTTTCGGCTCCACGACCAAACACTACAACTTCCCGCCATCTTTAGGCAGTTCCAGGGATGGTGGTTATGAGACGTTCCAAGCGGTCATAAGTACAGTGAAGTTGGTCGCCAACTTAAGCAACATGGTCAAACTTCAAGAGGGTTGGCCACCAGAGTCGGTTCTGTCGACCATCGTCCCCGAGAGGAGACCGGCATGCCGCTCATCTACCTGGTCGTAGCCGCGGTCGTCATTGGATTCGAGCAACTCATCCAGTGGAAGTACGGCCCGATGGGCATCATTGCCTTTCTCGCCCTGACCATCGGTATCAAGGCCAAGAACACCATGATCGGCGGCATCGGCGCGGTGATCCTCGTCATGCTGCTCGCCCACTAGGCCTTCCCGCGAAGGCTTGGCGACCAGGTTCGGCCGTCCGGGCTCCCTTCCGGAGGGGAGCCGGGAGCCCGGTCGGTCAGCACAGCCACAACTTCACACCGACAACCGAATATCGATCGCACAGCCACAACCGCTCGGCCCAACCGGATACGGGCGCACAGCCCACCACCACAACTGAACAGCTCGCTACGGATGAGCAGACCTGTCACCGGCAGAGAGGAGACCTCAGAAAACGTCTGGGCACCACGGTCGCCTGGACGTACGCAGCAGGGCGTCGGCCACCCGGGCGGCGCCCGCTCGTTCTTCCCGGACCCGCCCCAGCGCGGTGAGCCGTACGGCGGACTCGTCTCCGAGCCACAGGCTGCCCAAGTCGGCGACGTCGAGGGTGAGTTCGGGCGCCGCCGTGGTCGGCGCGCAGGAGGCCCCGTCGGTCGACGCCTCCAGCAGGTAGCGTCCGCCGGCCAGCCCGCCGCCGTCCACGACCTCCAGCACCAGCGATCCCTGCCCCTGGTACGTCCGCGCCTCCAGCGCCCGTACGACGTCCAGGATCCGCACCCACAGCCAGTCCGCCAGCGTGGTGACCCTGGCCGCCCGCGGGTCGGGGAGGTAGAGGGGCAGGAGGTCGTCGGGAGCCCGCCAGCCGCTCTTGACCGTCGTGATCCAGTCGATCGAGCACAGGTAGCGCCACAGGGCGCGCTCGGCGTCCGGGGTGGCGGCGACGAGCCAGTCCACGGTCGCCGTGTTGAGCGGCTGCTTGCCGTCGCCCCAATGGTCGTCCGCCTTGTACGACGCCAGTCCCTGGACCTCGCCGCCCGCCGACCGGTACACGGCGAAGAAGGGCTCGGTCCACGGGGACCTGTCCAGGCGCAGCGCCCCGGTGCTGACCTGCCACCAGCGCTCGTCCCGGTCGACGGCGCCCGGCTGGGCGCGGCGCACCCGCTCGTACAGCTCCGGGCCGATCTTGCGTACGTCCGCGCCGTCCACGAGGTCGATACGGCCGCCGTCCTCGGGGCCGGACCACCTCGGGTCGAGGCCGGTGCGGGGGACGTCCACGGTCCACTGGGCCGTGTAGGTGGCGGGGCCGAAGCCGTAGCGGCCGTAGATCGGGTACTCGGCGGCGATCAGGGTGGCGACGACGTCGCCGCGGTCCTTCGCGGCCGCCAGGTCGTGGGCCATCATGCGGCTGAGCAGGCCGCGGCGGCGGTGGGTGGGGGAGACGGTGACGTTCGAGACGGCGTCGGCGGGGACCGGGGCGCCGCCGACTGCGGTGATCTCCTGTGCGAAGGAGCGGAAGGTCGCCACGCAGCGGCCGCTGTCGAAGGCGCCGAGCGTGCGGGACGGGACGATGTACGACGCGCGGTCGGCGACCTCTGTCTCGGCGACGTCGGGGCTGCGCAGGAAGCCGGTGTTCAGGGCCCGGGTCCAGTCGGGGATGTCGGCCTCGGTGATCGGGCGGACGTCTATGGGGGTGGGAGGTTCGGGACGGCTCATGGGGTCACGGTAGGTGGGCGGGCATGAGGTGTCGCCGGGTTTTTACTCGCCCTCGAACTCCCTCAAAGGGGGCACCCCCGGCCGGGCAAAAGGCAAAGCCCCCTCCCGGGTGGTGGGGGCTCGCCTCAGGCGCCGGACCTCGGACTGCTCCGACCGGCGTGCTACGTCAGCAGGTCGTCCACCTGCGCCTCACCGTCCCGGTACCGCCGTGCGATCTCCGCGCTGCAGTCGTCGGCCGTCCGCTGCAGGCGTTGGCGGCGGCGGGACACCTGCTGCTCGTAGCGGACGAGGCGTCCCATGGCGGTGTTCAGTTCGGCGTCCGTGCGGGCCTCGAGGTCCGAGAGTTCGACCTCGGCCAGCATCTCGGCCGCCAGCAACCGGTACTCCTCGCTCTGCGGGGTGCCCAGCGTCACGTGGCGGGCCGAGGAGCGGTGGCGGGCCGGGGCGTCGGTCAGGATCTCCGGGAGGCGGTCGACGACGGACGCCGCGCCCGCCGGCGAGCGCCGTGCCACCTCCGCCCGCAGGATGTCGATCCGCCCCTGCAGCAGCCGTCGTACATAACTCAGATCCGCCTCGTCGCGCTGGGCGTCCCGGCGCAGGGTGCGCAGCTCGGGCAGGCTGAGTGCGGTCAGGTCGTGCTCGGGCGGTTCCACGGGCAGCCTCGGGCCCGGATCCTCGGCGGTGCGTTGCGTGGGCGGCCGCAGGCCGTCCAGCTGGGCCGCGTGGCTCAACACGACAGCCCCAGGAGGCTGCCCTGAACTCGGTGTGCTCATATGCCTCTACCGTCCCCTCGACCGGCGTGTGGAAGCATGGTGCCATCCCAACTGGCCGCAATGTGACCGAGTGCCCCCGAACGGGCCCAGATGGGCGGTTAAGGATCAAAAAAGAAACCCCCGAAGAGGCCACTCCCCCGCACACGGCATGATGGCCGCATGCGAGCTGTGGTGCAGAGGGTGGACGGCGCGAGTGTCGTCGTGGACGACGAGACGGTCGGGGAGATCGACGGCGAGGGGCTGTGCGTACTCGTCGGCGTCACGCACGAGGACACCAAGGAGAAGGCGGCCCAACTCGCCCGCAAACTCTGGTCGATCCGCATGCTGCACGACGAGAGGTCCTGCAGCGACATCGACGCCCCACTCCTCGTCATCAGCCAGTTCACCCTGTACGGCGACGCCCGCAAGGGCCGCCGGCCCACCTGGAACGCGGCCGCCCCGGGCGATGTCGCCGAGCCGCTCGTGGACGAGGTCGTCGCCCAACTCCGCGCCCTGGGCGCGACGGTGGCGACGGGTCGGTTCGGGGCCCGGATGCGGGTGGGCTTGACGAACGACGGCCCGTTCACGGTACTGATCGAAATCTGATCACCGGCTGATCACTTCCGATCGAGATCCGGTCATCGCTGCCACCGTCCTGGGGGGACCATGAAGAGATCCGCGTATGTCACCGGAGTCGCTCTGCTCGCACTCGTGGCCTGCTCGGCGGAAGGGAAGACCGAGGCCGGCACCAAGGGGAGCAAGGAGCAGCAGGCCCCGACGGTTCCTCGTGCCTCTCCCTACACGGCGAAGGAACTGAAGACCGCACTGCTCACCACGGCGCAGACGCCGAGCGGCTTCGAGGTATACCGAACCACCGCCACCGAACCAAGCAGCCCTCCGGCCGATGCCTCGGAGAAGGTACGGCCGGCGGAGTGCGCGGTGCTGCGCAATCCGGACGTCAAGGCGAAGGGGGAGACCGTCTTCGCCAGGGCGCAGCTCCACCGGGCCAGCGAGGGACTGGACCTGCACAGCATGGCCCTGGCCGGCTGGTCCGAGACCGACGCGAAGGCTCGGATGGCGGCGCTGCGGAGCGCGCTGGAGAAGTGCGGGTCGATCGAGTACGAGAACATCGACAGCAATGGCGTCAGGCAAGCCCGCTTCCAGGCCGAGAAAGCCCCGGATCTGGGCGACGAGGCACTGCGGTTCTCACTGAAGTCGCCCTCGTCCTACCAGGGTTTCACCGTCGTACGCGTTCAGGGAGTGATCACGTACGTGAGGTCCGATACCATCTTCGGCCCGAACCTGACCGACCGGCAGCGCGAAGAACTCACCCCCGAACACCAGGAGCAGCTCATCCGCGCCCAGGTCGCCAAGGTCGAACGAACCCTGCGCTAGCGGCGCCCACGGTCAGGGCTCGACCACCGTCTCCTGCGCCGCGGCCGTCGTGTCCGCCATCAGCGGGGCGTCCACCGGGATGTTCCGCTTGACCAGCGCGAGCGCGACCGGGCCGAGCTCGTGGTGCCGTACGGACGTCGTGATGAAACCGATCTTGCGGCCGTCGGGGCCCTCGTCGGCGAGGCGGATCTCGGTGCCGGGCGTCGGCAGGTGCACCTCGCTGCCGTCGAGGTGCAGGAAGACCAGCCGGCGCGGCGGCTTGCCGAGGTTCTGGACCCGGGCGACGGTCTCCTGGCCGCGGTAGCAGCCCTTCTGCAGGTGCACCGCGCTGCCGATCCAGCCCAGCTCGTGCGGGATGGTGCGGTGGTCGGTCTCGAAGCCGAGGCGCGGGCGGTGGTGTTCGACGCGCAGCGCCTCGTAGGCGAGGATTCCGGCCGGCGGGCCGGCCTTCTCCGCGTACGACTCCAGGTCGGCGCGCGGGAGGAACAGGTCGCGGCCGTACGCCGTCTCGCGTACGACGGCGTTCTCGGGCACCTCGGCGATGGACCCGGCGGGCAGGTGCACGACCGCGAACCCGGCGGTCCGGTCGGCGACTTCGACCTGGTAGAAGAACTTCATCGACTCCAGGTACGCGATCAGCGCGTCCTGGGTGCCGGGCTCGACATGGGCCCAGACCGTCGTGCCGTCGTCGACCAGGTACAGCGCGTGCTCGATGTGGCCGTGCGCGGAGAGGATCAGCGCCTCGGTGGCCTGGCCCACCGGGAGATCGCTGAGGTGTTGCGTGAGCAGCAGGTGCAGCCAGCTCAGCCGGTCCTGGCCGGTGACGGCGATCACTCCGCGGTGCGAGAGGTCGACGAAACCGGTGCCGTCGGCGAGGGCACGCTGCTCGCGGAACAGGTCGCCGTAGTGGGCGGCGACGCCTTCGTCCACGCCCTCGGCGGGCACGGCACCGGGCAGGGTCAGCAGGGGGCTCTTCATGGGCACAAGCCTACGACTCGGTAGTTGAACTCTTGCCGTTCGAGCCCTGGGCCGAACGGTCCGGCTGACCTGCACGCTCCGCGCAGTCCTTGCAGCGGCCGAAAATCGCGAAGTGCTTCATGTCCGTGTCGAACCCGAAGGTCTCGCGCAGTTTCGCCGTGAAGTCCGCCGCCACCGACACATCGGCCTCGATCACGTTGGTGCAGTCGCGGCAGACCAGGTGGAGGTGATGGTGCCGGTCCGCCAGGTGGTACGTCGGCGCGCCGTGCCCCAGGTGGGCATGGCTGACCAGCCCGAGCTCCTCCAGGAGCTCCAGGGTCCGGTACACGGTGGAAATGTTGACCCCCGACGCCGTCTTCCTCACTTCCACGAGGATGTCGTCGGGGGTCGCATGCTCAAGGGTGTCCACGGCTTCCAGGACAAGCTGACGCTGAGGCGTCAGCCGGTAGCCGCGCTGCCTGAGGTCGCTCTTCCAGTCGGTGCTCACCACACCCAAGAGTCTAGGACTACTTGAAGAAAGCGATGCCGTCGTCCGGCATGTCATCGGGCAGGGCCTTCGCCCAGCGCTCGACGTCCTCCGGGCTGACGACCTTCTTCAGGTGGGCCGACATGTAGGGGCGCAGCTCGACCTCGGGGGTCTGCTTCTCGCCGACCCACATGAGGTCGCTCTTGACGTAGCCGTACAGCCGCTTGCCACCGGTGTACGGGCCGGAGGCGGCCGTGCGGGCCACCGCGTCCGTGACCAGGTCGATCTGCGGCTTCTTGTCGGCCAGCTCGCCGTACCAGATCTCGACGACGCCGTCGTCGCGGACCATGGTGACCTCGACCTTGCGGTCGGCGTCGATGCGCCAGAAGCCGTACTCGGACTCCAGCGGCTTCACCTTGTTGCCGTCGTTGTCCAGCACCCAGGTGTGGGACCGGTACTCCAGGAAGTCCCGGCCGTCGTGGGTGAAGGTGACCTCCTGCCCGAAGTTGCACTTCTCGGAGCCGGGGAAGTCGTGCACGCCCGCGCCCGCCCAGCTGCCGAGCAGGAAGGCGAGGGGGACGAGGTCCTTGTGAAGGTCGGACGGGATCTCGATCATGAGCAGCTCAGAAGTCTCGTACGTCGGGTGATGGGGATCAGCGCTGGCCCTGGTACAGCTTCTTCACGGCCAGCCCGGTGAAGGCGAGGACGCCGACGCAGACCAGGACCAGCAGGGCTTCGAAGAAGATCTCCACGGGGTTGCTCCTCGATTGAGCGGAGAGTGTGCGGTACGTACACAGGGCCGGGCCCCAGCTTACGCGGCCGGGGACCGGCCCTCCGTGTGAGGTGCGCCCTCGCGGGATCAGCCGAGCAGCTGACTCTGCAGGACCACCGTCTGCTGGAACGGGACGGCCGCGGCACCGCCCTTGCGGGACTGCACGACCAGCCCCAGGACGTCACCCGACACCAGGTACGCCTGCCGTACCTGCTCGGCGCCGTACGGCTTGGCCTCGGTGTACGCGTAGTGCCGTACGTCGCCGACCCCGGCCTCGGCGGGGAACTCCTCGTCCGTGTGCACCTCGGCGGCGCCACGCAGGGCGTGCTCGGGCGAGTCGTAGCTGGTGAAGTGGTCCTGCTGGAGCACGTCGGCCACCTGGGCGGACTCGAACTGCAGCAGGTAGATCCGGGTGTGCGTGCCGTCCGGGGTGGTCCAGCCGCGGGCCGCGACGTGCCGCAGGGCGTGGTCCTTGAGCACCTGGGCGAGCGCGTCCCGGTCCTCCGCCGACTCGTACGCCGCCAGGAAGTCCTTCGTCGCCAGCCAGCCGTTGCGTCCGCTCAGCGCCTTGTCGGCCTTGTCCGTCCTGGCCCCCGCGGGCGCCGGCAGCAGCAGCTTGCGCAGGTCCGCGTGGTGCAGGGCGGCCGCGTTCTCCTCGGCGAAGGGCGCGGGGCTGCCGGAGGGCAGCGGCGGTTTGGTGATCGCCGGGTAGGCCCAGCGCCCGTCCGCCTCGGTCTCGAGACCGGGGACGTCCGTACGTTCCATCCGCGTGATGCCGTACGCGGTCGAGGCGCCGACGGCGGCGAAGACGACGACGGTGGCGGTCCAGCGCAGGACGGCGCGCAGGACGCGGCGATCCTTCTTCACCGGAGGGGACGGGCTCTCCGGGTTCACCAGGCTTTCCGGAGTCGCGGGGGGAACGGCAGGGACGGGGGGTGCCTCCGGCGTCGGCGGCGCGTCCGCGGCGGGCGCCGTCGCGATGGGCTGCTGCTCGGTCATACGGCCTTCCCCGGGTCGTCGATGCGGTCGAGCTGTCGGGTGACGAACATCCCGATGCTGTTCAGGTCGAGCGGTCGGATGCCCGACGCGGTGGCGCTGATCAGCACGTCTCCCGAGTAGGCCGCGCAGAACACCCGGTCGAGCTTCTCGTCGTCGATCTTGGGTGTCAGGAAGCACTTGGCGTTCTTGTGGCCCTCGATCTTCGGGCCCTTGCGGAAGATGCCGAGGGCGGAGAGGAACTCGTTCTGGGCGGTCGCGACGTCCCGTGCGTCGTCGCGGCTGTCCATCCGCGCCAGTACGACGCTGACGGAGAACGCCGTCTTGTGGTGCACGTCGTAGGGGTCCGCGTTGAAGTAGCTGCGCATCGCCATGCCCTTGAGGCTCCGCTTGTCGAGCTCCTTCTCCAGCTTCCGGCGCTCGCTGCGGGGCAGGTCCTTGAGCGACTCCTTGCGCAGGGCGGTGGCCTGACGGCCACTGAGCTCGGCGTCGGAGCCGAACTCCCCGAGGTCGGGGCCGCGGGTGTAGCCCTTCTCGTCGTACGGCAGCAGCAGGCCGGCCAGCCCCGTGGCCGTCCCCTTGGCCTCCTCCGTCTTGTCGCCGACCGCGGCGGGCTTGGGGAACTTCCAGGTCGGCTTGCCCGCATCGCGGTCGGCGTCCTGGACGGTCACCACGGTGTAGCCGGCACCGCCGACGACGGCACCGAGCAGCAGAACGGTCCCGGCGAGGGCGGCGATGCGCGCGGCGCGCGGCCGCTTGGGGCCGGGGCTCGCGGGGAGGTTCTCGGGGCCGGAGAGGATCTCGGCGCTGTCGGAGGTCGGCAGGGCCTCAGGGCTCTGGAGTCCCTCGGGGCTCCGAACCTCCTCAGGTGTCTCGCTCACAGCCGGCCCACCTGCCGCTTGGCCAGGTCCATGATCTTCTCCTTGGGGATCGGCTTGGTGTCGTAGACCCAGATGTCCACCGCGAGGTCACCGCGCCAGGCGTGCGCCTCGGCCGAGTACAGCGGGAGGTAGCCGGGCTTGCGATCCGGGGTGTCGTGCACGTACGCCATGCCGTCACCGGTGCCGGGAATCGGCCAGCTGCGGGTGTCGGACTGCTCTTCGGCCCAGTAGTAGGAGCCCTCCGCGTTCTCGGCGGCCGACAGTGCCTGCTCCTGGCGGTACTGCACCAGGTGGATCATGACGTTCTGCGTGCTGCCCACCCGCCAGCTCGTGCCGGCGGCACGGCGGAACTGCTCCTCGATGAGATCGCCGACGACCTCGTCCGGCTTCTTGAAGGTCTCCGCGTATTCGGCGAGGTCCATCCAGCCGTCCGTGCCCAGCTCGAAGACGGTGTCCCGCGCGCCCTTGGGCCGCTTGAGCAGCAGCTTGCGCAGGTCGCCGTCCGTCTTCACCCGACGGTCCTCGGCGGCGGACAGCGGCTCGACCTCGCCCGTGGCCTGCTTGACCACGGGCTGGGACAGGGACGGCAGCTCCGTGGGCTCGCGGTCGGCCTGCACGAGATACCCGGTGCAGGTCCCGGCGACGACCCCGAGCACGACGGCTCCGGCGATCAGCAGTGCCGTACGCCCCCGCCGACGGGGCCGGGGCACGGCCTCGCCGACTTCTTCAGATTCATCCAAAACGTCCCCCCACGGAACGTGAAGTGCGCATTCCGTATGCGCGCGCACAGGAGACCCATGGCCAATGCACCAGGTTGTAAGGGAGTTGATTACGATTCGGCCATGGCGAAGAAGCTGGTGATCAAGGTGACGGCGGGGGCCGATGCCCCCGAACGCTGCTCACAGGCGTTCACGGTGGCGGCGGTGGCGGTGGCCAGTGGCGTCGACGTCTCCGTGTGGCTGACCGGCGAGTCCGCCTGGTTCGCCCTCCCGGGCCGTGCCGCCGAGTTCGAACTCCCGCACGCGGCCCCGCTCCCCGACCTGATCGACTCCGTCCTGGCCACCGGCCGTCTCACCCTGTGCACGCAATGCGCGGCCCGCCGGGACATCACGGAGAAGGACGTCATCGAGGGCGTACGGATCGCGGGCGCGCAGGTCTTCGTGCAGGAAGCCCTCGGGGACGACACGCAGGCGCTCGTCTACTGAGACAGCCACGCACCTCGCGGCGGGCCGGACCGCCGGGCGCCGCTCACTGCCGCGGCCGCTTCTTGCCGTCCAGTTCGTCCCACCACTCGTCGGACTGGGGGTCGCCGGACGGGTCGTCCCACCAGCGGTCCTCCGGGCCGCGGCGGTTGGCGACCATGGCGGCGAGCGGCGGAATGACCATGGCGACCAGGCACATGCCCACGGCCACCGGGACCGACCAGAGGCGTACGACGCCCCAGGCCAGGACGAAGAGCGTGATGCAGATCCCCATCATGGCGAAGTACCGGTGACGTCGCCGTGCGTACATGACTCCAGGGTAAATCCGCGTCGGCCGGCTCACAGGTTTCCCTCCGCGGAGGCCGCGACCGCCCGCCTCCGCACAGGACGAAGGGCCGCACCCCAGGCGTCCAACCCGCGGGGTGCGGCCCTCCGGCCGATCAGGAGTGCCTCAGACCGCGATCGCGATCTCCGCCAGGCCGCCCTGCTGGGCGACGACGGTACGGTCGGCGGTGGCGCCGGGGACGAGTGCGCGCACGGTCCAGGTGCCCTCGGCCGCGTAGAAGCGGAACTGGCCCGTGGCGGAGGTGGGGACCTCCGCGGTGAACTCGCCGGTCGAGTCCAGCAGACGGACGTAGCCCGTCACCGGCTCGCCGTCGCGGGTCACCTGACCCTGGATCGTGGTCTCACCGGGCTTGATCGTCGAGGCGTCCGGGCCGCCGGCCTTCGCTCCACACATGTCTTTCTCCAGAAGGGGTCTGACCGGAAGGAAGGCCGGTCGGGATTTGCGGGTCTGTGCTCTTGCTACGGGGCTTACTTGTTGGCGCCGAGCTCGATCGGCACGCCGACGAGGGAGCCGTACTCGGTCCAGGAGCCGTCGTAGTTCTTGACGTTCTCCACGCCGAGCAGCTCGTGCAGCACGAACCAGGTCAGCGCAGAGCGCTCACCGATGCGGCAGTAGGCGATGGTGTCCTTCGCCAGGTCGACCTGCTCCTCGGCGTAGAGCTCCTTGAGCTCGTCGTCCGACTTGAAGGTGCCGTCGTCGTTGGCGTTCTTCGACCACGGGATGTTGCGGGCGGACGGGACGTGGCCCGGACGCTGCGACTGCTCCTGCGGCAGGTGGGCCGGCGCGAGCAGCTTGCCGCTGAACTCGTCGGGCGAACGGACGTCGACCAGGTTCTGCGAACCGATGGCCGCCACCACGTCGTCACGGAAGGCACGGATGGAGGTGTCCTGGGCCTTGGCCTTGTAGTCGGTCGCCGGGCGCTGCGGAACCTCCTCGACCAGCTCGCGGGCGTCCAGCTCCCACTTCTTGCGGCCGCCGTCGAGGAGCTTGACGTTGTCGTGGCCGTAGAGCTTGAAGTACCAGTAGGCGTACGACGCGAACCAGTTGTTGTTGCCGCCGTAGAGGATCACCAGGGTGTCGTTGGCGATGCCCTTCGCCGACAGGAGCTTCTCGAAGCCCTCCTGGTCGATGAAGTCGCGGCGGACCGGGTCCTGCAGATCCGCGGTCCAGTCGATGCGGATCGCGTTCTTGATGTGGTTCTTCTCGTAGGCGGACGTGTCTTCGTCCACCTCCACGATCGCGATGTTGGGGTCGTCCAGGTTGTCCTGGACCCAGTCGGCGTCGACGAGGACGTCGCTGCGGCTCATGCTCTTTCTCCTCCGGGGCAGTTGCGGCGGGGCGTGCGAGTGAGAGGGGTGCGCGCTCGGACCGAGACGACGCACCTGTGCCCTGGTCAGGGCAGCGGGGAAACGCAGAAGTCGGAGCTTCCGCTCAGAAGGGGCGACAGAGCATGGCGGCAACGCGGCAGAGGTCTACTGCCCGCCGCTTCGTGAGATCCGCCTGTCGCTTCATGGGCTCGATCGTAGGGACGGACAGGCAGGCGTGTCACCGGCGTGTCGCATGCTGAGACGAGATTGTCCGGGATGCGGGACGCAAGGACCGCCGAGGCGGCTCCGGCCGGGCTTCCGGGCGGACGTATCGGCGGTCACATCTACGGTGCGGACGGCACCGTCTCATCAGCCGGACAGGGGGCAGCCGGGGGCCGGAGCACGCCCCCGGGACCGACACCGGTCCCGGTACTACCCGGCGAGGCGGACGTTCGAACCCCGCACCGTGATCTCGACGCCGTCGTTCGCCGCCCGGACGCTGTCGAGCCGGATGCCGCCGGGGAGGCCGTCGATCTTCTGCTCGAAGTCGGTGATCGCGCGGGCGCGGTCCTCGGCGATGTCGGCGCCGCCGAAGTCGGGCAGGGTGTCGGCCTTCACTCGCACGGTGTCGCCCTGCGCGGAGACCGAGCTGAGGACGTAGACCGGGTTGGGGAGCTTGGTGCCGAGGACGGTGGCCTCGATGGCGACCTTGATCTTGCCGTTGCCGCCGTCGGAAAGGCCGACGACGTTCGCGGTGACGCCGGGGGCGACCTGGGTGGGCTCGGACTTGGCGGTCTTCAGCAGCTCGGCGTAGGTGATGGACGCGGTGCCGGAGGCGGTCGTCGCGGTGGCGGAGCTGTAGTCCCCGGAGAACTCGACGCCCTTCATGTTCGCCGTGAGGTCGTCGATCCGGATCGTCTTGCCTTCGGTGCCGGCGGTGGCCTCGTAGTCCTTGATCCCCACCTCGACGTCGTCCAACGAGCCGCTCGCGACCTGCGTGAGGAACGGGAACCCCTTGATGGACACGTCCGGGGCTGCGGCAAGGTTCTCGCTCGCCTGAAGCTTCCCGGCCGCCTCATCCTCGGCGAACCCGACGGCCAGCCGGTCGGCCAGCACGAAGAGGCCGCCCAGGATCACGACGACTATCAGCAGTATCCGCAGGGCGCGCATGTTGTGGTGTTCCCCCCACCTCGGCGTACGTCAACGACGCGAGGGTAACCCCGTGGCGGGGTTGACCGGCGAATTGTCGATCATCTGTGACAGGGGGTTTGCCTGCGGGCCCCGCCCTCAGCGGCTACGCCCCTCGGCGCCGGTCCAGACATTCCAGCCCGTCCGGCGTTTGAGGACTGAAGAACCCCCGCCTCAGACCAGCGCCCGCCCCAGCAAGTAGACCGCCGGAGCCGCCGCCGCCAACGGCAGCGCAACCCCCGCCGTGAAGTGCACGAACCGCGACGGATAGTCGTAGCCGGCCACCCGATGGCCGATCAGGGCACACACCCCGGCCCCGACCCCGAGCACGGCCCCACCGGACCCCATCCCCGTCATCGCACCGACAACAGCCCCCGCCCCGGCCCCCGCCACCAGAGCGGCCACGACAGAAGCCACCGTCGGCAACGGCAACGCCCGTGCCAGCACCGCGACAGCGACCGCCACCGCCCCGACACTCACCGCATCCGGCTCAGCCGCGAGATACCCCGCCGCGACGATCGCCAGCGCCGCCGAGACAACCGTCGCCATCAGCCCGTACATCCGCTCGTCCGGATCGGCGTGCGAACGCAGCTGCAGAACCAGAGTGAGCAGCACCCAGACACCCAGCGTGCCGAGGATCGCCGCAGGCGCCCCGTCGGCCACCAGCAACGCCACATCCGCCGCCAGCGCCCCCGCGAAGGCCAGCGCGATGCCCTGCCGGGCAGGCCACATGCCGTTCAGCCGGAACCAGCCGGCGGCCGTCACGGCCTGCAGGGCGACCAGGGGCACCAGCAGGGCGTACGACCCGACCGCGGCCGTGACCGAGAGCAGCAGTCCCAGCAGCGCGGTGAGCGCGGCCGGCTGAATCCCGGGCTCGATGATCGGCGAACGGCCCTCGAGCCGGGCCCGCTGGGCGTCCGTGACCCGGGTGTTGCCGGCGACGGTCGCGGGACCGTAGTCGGGGCCGTCACCGGTTCCCGCCTCCGCCTCGGCCCGGGGGGCCTGGGCGTGGGACGGCTGAGCTCGGGATCGCTGAGCGTGGAAGTGCTGACCATGGCCCTGCTGGGCGCGCCCCTGCGGCTGAGCGGCGGCATGCCGGCCGTGGGCCTGGGCCTGCGACACCCCGTCCCACCCCTGGGGCTCCGAAGCACCGCCGTACCCCGCATACGCCCCCGCGCCCTGCGAGGGCAGGTAGGACGTCTCCGCCGCAGAAGCCGGCGGCTGCACCTGGGTCTCCCAGGTCTGCCCCTGCCACTGCTGCGTGTACTGCTGGGCGGCCTGCGGATCGTCGTACGCCTGCTGCCCCGGCCACCCCTGCGGCGCGGTCGGCTGCTGCGGCTGCTGCGGCTGCTGCTGCTGCTGCTGATACGGGTCGTACCCGTCGTAACCGTCGTACCCCTGATACGGCTGGTCGGTCATCGTCACCCTCCTGCGAACGGCGGGAGCACCTCGACCGTGCCGCCGTCGGCCAGCCGTACCGTCTCATGTTCGCGGGTGCCCACGGGGTCACCGTCGACGAGGAAGGAGCATCGCTGCAGGACGCGCACGAGTTCACCGGGGTGTCGCTCGCGTGCGGCGTCGAGCGCCTCGGCGAGGGTGGCCGCGTCGAACGGCTCCTCGGCGATCCCGGCCGCGGCCTTCGCGGCGGCCCAGTAGCGCACCGTGACCTTTGGCATCCGGTTCCTCTGTCGATCGGCTGTGTACCCCGTCAGGCTAGCCGCCCCGTGCCGCGGCCCAGCCCCCGATCCGGGCCAGCAGTTCCTCGGAGGCCGCGTGCTCCGCATGGCCCATGCCGGGCTCCAGCCAGAGTTCGCCGTGGTCACCGGCCGCCTGGGCCAGCATGCGGGGGTGGTCGAGGGGAAAGTAGCCGTCCAGCTCGCCGTGCACGATCAGCAACGGGGTCGGCGCGATCCTCGGGACCGCCTCCACCGGGGACATCGGCACGGGGTTCCAGTCCCGGTGGTGGATCCGGGTGCGGAATCCGTAGCGGCCCACCAGCCGCCCCTCGGGCCGGGTCACCAGCCAGTGCAGGCGGCGCATGCGGGGCGTGCCCCGGTAGTACCAGCGCGCAGGCGCGCTGACGGACACCACCGCGTCCGTGTGCGCACCGCGGCCCCGGTGCGCCCCGGGCGTCCCCAGCTCCTCGCCGGCCTCGCCGCCCCCATCGTCCCCGCCGTTCTCTCCGTACAGCGCCGCGTGCCGCAGCACCACCGAGCCGCCCATGGAGAAGCCGATGGTCGCCACGCGCGTGTGCCCGAGTTCGCGGGCCCATCGCACCGCGGCCGCCAGGTCGAGCACCTCCTTGTCCCCGACCGTGGACCGCCCGCCCGACGCGCCGTGCCCGCGGAAGGAGAAGGTGATGACGGCCGCGTGCCGGGTGAGGACCTGCGCCACCCGTCGTACATGCGGCCGGTCCACATCGCCGGTGAAGCCGTGAGCGACGACGAACACCAGGTCACGGGCAGATGGACGTGAGGAGTCGTATACGACCGCACCCGGGTCGTATACGGAATCGATCGTCACGCCGTCGTCCGTGTGCAGAAACGTCCGCATAGGTGTACGTCTGGTTGTCTCAGAGTTCGGACGAACCGTAGATCGTGCCACATCACCTGCCGGACCCATGCTCATGTGGGCTATTCTGCTGGGCAGAGGACTCGGGCAGCGTAGCCCCCGGGTCCTTTTGTGCTTTCGGAAGCGTTGTATACGACGCGGGAAACCTCAGGTGACCGCAGGTGTACGGGCCCCCGGGATCGCAGAGCAGTTCCGTACCGCACACGTCCTCGCAGGGACCGAGGAGGAACCAGACGTATGAGTTCTCTGCTGCTCCTGACCAACGCCCTCCAGCCGTCGACAGAGGTGCTGCCCGCACTCGGCCTGCTGCTGCACAACGTGCGCGTGGCTCCCGCGGAAGGCCCGGCACTCGTCGACACCCCGGGCGCCGACGTCATCCTGATCGACGGACGCCGCGACCTCCCACAGGTCCGCAGCCTGTGCCAGCTCCTGCGCTCGACCGGGCCCGGCTGTCCGCTCGTCCTCGTCGTCACCGAGGGCGGCCTCGCCGCGGTGACCGCCGACTGGGGCATCGACGACGTCCTCCTCGACACCGCCGGCCCCGCCGAGGTCGAGGCACGGCTGCGGCTCGCGATGGGCCGTCAGCAGATCGTCAACGACGACTCCCCCATGGAGATCCGCAACGGCGACCTGTCGGTCGACGAGGCCACCTACAGCGCCAAGCTCAAGGGCCGGGTCCTCGACCTCACCTTCAAGGAGTTCGAGCTCCTGAAGTACCTCGCCCAGCACCCGGGCCGCGTCTTCACGCGCGCGCAGCTCCTCCAGGAGGTCTGGGGCTACGACTACTTCGGCGGCACCCGGACGGTCGACGTCCACGTACGCCGGCTGCGCGCCAAGCTCGGACCCGAACACGAGTCGCTGATCGGAACCGTCCGGAACGTCGGTTATCGATTCGTTACGCCCGAGAAGGTGGACCGCGCCGCCGAGGAAGCCAAGGCCAAGGCTGACCGGGCAAAATCGGCGGATGCGGACGAGATGGCCGCCCTGGACGGCGCCGAGGTCCGTGCCGAGGCGTGACGGGCGCCCGGACGGGGTGTCGCGGGCGTCGCGTTCGCGCGGAGAGTGACGGCGGGGCGGCAGGCAAGCTCCTTCACGCCCTGCCCAGAGCAGGTCCATCCGCGTAGACTCCGCGCGTGGCCAAGGTGACTCGCGATGACGTCGCACGGCTGGCAGGTACCTCCACTGCCGTCGTCAGCTACGTCATCAACAACGGACCCCGGCCGGTCGCCCCGGCCACGCGCGAGCGTGTCCTCGCCGCGATCAAGGAACTGGGGTACCGGCCCGACCGGGTCGCCCAGGCCATGGCCTCGCGGCGCACGGACCTCATAGGCCTGATCGTTCCGGACGCCCGCCAGCCCTTCTTCGGGGAGATGGCGCACGCGGTCGAGTGGGCCGCCGCCGAGCGCGGAAAGATGGTGCTCGTCGGCAACTCCGACTACGTCGGCGAGCGCGAGGTCCACTATCTGCGCGCCTTTCTCGGTATGCGGGTCTCGGGGCTCATCCTCGTCTCGCACGCCCTGAACGACCTGGCCGCCGCCGAGATCGAGGCCTGGGACGCCCGGGTCGTCCTCCTCCACGAGCGGCCCGAGGCCATCGACGATGTCGCCGTCGTCACCGACGACCTGGGCGGCGCCCAGCTCGCCGTACGCCACCTCATCGAGCACGGCAACGAGTACGTCGCCTGTATGGGCGGCACCGCGGAGACCCCCGCGGTCGGTGACCCGGTTTCCGACCACGTCGAGGGCTGGCGGCGCGCGATGGCCGAGGCCAAGATCCCCACCGAGGGACGGCTGTTCGAGGCGCCGTACAACCGCTACGACGCGTATCGCATAGCGCTCGACCTCCTCTCCGGGCCGCAGCGGCCGCCGGCGATCTTCTGCTCGACCGACGACCAGGCGATCGGCGTGCTGCGAGCGGCGCGGGAGTTGCGCATCGATGTGCCGGGGGAGCTGGCTGTCGCCGGTTTCGACGACATCAAGGAGGCGGCGTTGACGGATCCGCCGCTCACCACGATTGCCTCTGATCGGTCGGCCATGGCTCGGGCCGCCGTGGATCTGGTCCTGGATGACGGATTGCGGGTCGCGGGTTCCCGACGGGAGCGGTTGAAGGTGTTTCCGTCGCGGCTTGTCGTCCGACGGTCGTGCGGGTGCGCCTGAGCACTCGGGGGGCTCTGATGTCGGGCGGCTCACGGTTGTGTGTGGTTGCTCGCGCCCACGCGGCGGAGCCGCACATTGATACAGCCCCGCGCCCCTAAAGGGGCACTGCCAGAACCGTCTTTACATCGGGCATACGGCCTTCTGCCGGGCTTCTCAGGCGGCGCTCAGGAAGCTCTCATGGTCGGGCGACAAGCTCATTGCCATGACCGAGAGCTTCCGCCGCAGCGGCGATTACGAGAACCCGTACCAGGGCGCCCAGCAGCAGCACGCCTCCTCCCCCGTGAACCCGGAGTGGCCGCCCCCGCCGGCGTACCGGCCGTCGGCGGAGCAGGCGGGCGGCGGAGCCCCCACCGCTCTCCTGACCGAGCCCGTCGCCCAGCAGCCGAGGTCGCGGCGCCGGCCCCGCGGCCCCGTCGCGCTCCTCGCCGCCGTCGCGATCGTCGCGGCGGCGATCGGTGGCGGCACGGCGTACGGCATACAGGAGCTGACCGGCAGCGACACCGTCGCCGCGTCCAGCTCCACCAGCACGAACGCCGTCCCGTCCAGCCAGAAGGGCACGGTCTCCGGGGTCGCCAAGGCGGTCAGCCCGAGCATCGTCGAGATCAACGCGGCCTCGAACGCCGGGTCGTCCACCGGCTCAGGCGTGATCATCACCGGTGACGGCGAGATCGTCACCAACAACCACGTCGTCGCCGGCGCCTCCTCGGTCAAGGTGACGACCAGCGACGGCAAGGAGTACACCGCCGAGGTCGTCGGCACCGACAGCAGCAAGGACCTCGCGCTGATCAAGCTGCAGAACGCGTCCGGCCTGCAGGCGGCCACCCTCGGTGACTCCTCCGGTGTCCAGGTCGGCGACGAGGTCGTGGCGATCGGCTCCCCCGAGGGCCTCACCGGCACGGTCACCAGCGGCATCGTGTCCGCGCTCGCCCGTGACGTGACCGTCTCGACGGACGAGGGCCAGCAGCAGCAACAGCAGCAGGGCGGCGGCGGATGGCCGTTCGAGTTCGGCGGTCAGGAGTTCAACGGCGACACGGGTTCGTCGACGACGACGTACAAGGCGATCCAGACGGACGCCTCCCTGAACCCCGGCAACTCCGGCGGCGCGCTGATCGACATGAACGGCAACATCATCGGCATCAACTCCGCGATGTACTCGGCCGCCGGGTCGAGTTCGTCCAACGCGGGCAGCGTGGGCCTCGGCTTCGCCATCCCGATCAACACCGTCAAGGCCGACCTGGCGAAGCTGCGGTCGGGATCGCAGAGCTGAGCCGAGCTCACCGAGCTGAAGGGGTACCTAATGATCAAGCAGCTGGAGAAGGTCGGCCGGGTCGAGCACACCGCGGCCGGCGTCGGACCGGCCGACCTCGGCCTGGCCCTGGCGGTCGCCGGCGCCCTGCCCGCGCCCACCGCCCCGTCCCGGTCGCCGGAGGTGGCCACCACCCGCCCGGTCACGGCTCGCCGGACGGCCGCCGCCCGCAGCCGCCGCCGTACCGTACGAGGCTGAGAAAGCATGCGAGGCTGAAGGCGTCCAGCCCACTCAGCCCGCTCAGCGCCTGTCCTGCCCTCCCGTCCCACCGCACCCGAGGATCCCGAGCCCATGAGCCCCGCCGACGGCGACCGTGACCCCCAGCGCATCCTGATCGTCGACGACGAGCCTGCGGTGCGTGAAGCACTCCAGCGCAGCCTCGCCTTCGAGGGATACGACACGGAGGTCGCGGTCGACGGCGCGGACGCGCTGGAGAAGGCGACCGTCTACCGGCCCGACCTGGTGGTCCTCGACATCCAGATGCCCCGCATGGATGGCCTGACCGCCGCCCGCCGCATCCGGGGCGCCGGCGACACGACGCCGATCCTCATGCTGACCGCCCGTGACACCGTCGGCGACCGTGTGACGGGCCTGGACGCCGGGGCCGACGACTACCTGGTCAAGCCCTTCGAACTGGACGAGCTGTTCGCCCGGGTCCGCGCGCTGCTGCGGCGCAGCTCGTACGCGGCGGCGGCCGGTGCGGGCGCGGTGGAGGAGGACGAGGCACTGACCTTCGCCGACCTGCGCATGGACCTCGCGACGCGCGAGGTGACGCGGGATGGGCGGCCGGTGGAGCTGACCCGTACGGAGTTCACGCTGCTGGAGATGTTCATGGCGCATCCGCGCCAGGTGCTCACGCGTGAGCAGATCCTCAAGGCGGTGTGGGGCTTCGACTTCGAACCGTCGTCGAACTCGCTGGACGTGTACGTCATGTACCTGCGCCGCAAGACCGAAGCGGGCGGCGAGCCGCGGCTCGTGCACACGGTGCGGGGTGTGGGGTATGTGCTGCGCCAGGGCGGCGCCGAGTGAACAAGGTGCTACGCCGGTTCCGGTCCCTGCCGATTCGCTCGCGGCTGGCGATGCTGGTGGCGGCGGCGGTGGCGTTCGCGGTGGCGGCGGTTTCGGTGACGTGTTGGTTCATTGTGCAGGGCCGGCTCTACGACCAGGTGGACGACGATCTGCAACAGGCTCGGATGAAGCCCGGGCAGAATTTCGAGATGTCGAGCGCGCTGTCCAACTGCACGCAGACCCCCCAGGGCACCCAGCCCTTCCGCAACCTCTACTCGCAGGTCGTCAAGGCGGACGGAACTCCCTGCGTCACCGACGAATCTGTCGGCAGGATTGAGGTCACCCAGGCCGACAAGGACGTGATCAAGGACGGTGGTGCCAGCGATGGCATCATCCGCAACGGCACTGCCGAGGACGGCACTCCGCTGCGCGTGATGACCATTCCACAGGTCGCCAGGAACCAGGCCACGGGCGAGCAGTCCTACGTCGCCGTCACCGTCGCCGTGTCCCTCAAGGGCACCCAGTCCACCCTCAACGACCTGGCCCTCATCCTTCTCCTCGTCTCCGGCATCGGAGTCATCGGCGCCGGTGCCGCCGGCCTGGCAGTCGCGCGGGCCGGACTCCGTCCCGTCGACAAGCTCACCGAGGCCGTCGAGCACGTGGCCCGCACGGAGGACCTGAACGTCCGTATCCCGGTCGAGGACGACGCCGAGGACGAGGTCGCCCGGCTGTCCCGTTCCTTCAACTCCATGACGTCCGCCCTGGCCAGCTCCCACGAGCTCCAGCAGCAGCTCATCGCCGACGCCGGCCATGAACTGCGCACCCCCCTCACCTCCCTGCGCACCAACATCGAGCTGCTCACCCGCAGCGAGGAGACGGGCCGTCCGATCCCCGAGGCCGACCGCAAGGCCCTCCTCGCCTCGGTGAAGGCCCAGATGACGGAACTGGCCTCCCTGATCGGCGACTTGCAGGAGCTGTCCCGCTCGGAGGGCCAGCGCGGCGAGCGCGTTCAGGTGGTCTCGCTGGAGGACGCGGTCGAGTCGGCCCTGCGCCGGGCACGGCTCCGCGGCCCCGAACTGACAATCACCGCAGACCTCCAGCCCTGGTACGTACGGGCGGAACCGGCGGCCCTGGAGCGCGCGGTCGTCAACATCCTCGACAACGCCGTGAAGTTCAGCCCCGAGGGCGGCGCCGTCGAGGTGCAGCTCGCCGGCGGCGTCCTCACCGTCCGCGACCACGGCCCCGGCATCCCCACCGACGAACTCCCCCACGTCTTCGACCGGTTCTGGCGATCGCCGAGCGCACGCGCGTTGCCGGGCTCGGGCCTGGGCCTGTCGATCGTGGCGCGTACGGTGCAGCAGGCGGGCGGCCAGGTCACCCTGGCCCGCGCGCAGGGCGGCGGCACGGTGGCGACCGTACGGCTGCCGGGGGCGCCGACGGCTCCGCCGGAGACGCCGTAGGGCGCTCCCGAAGGCCCTGGAGGGGGGTCGAACGGCTCTCCCGGGGCGGCAACCTTTCCGTGCGAGGCGGCGACTGATCCGCGGACCATCCCCCGCACGGAACGGATCGCCGCATGAGTGAGCAGCACAGCAAAGCGCGTCACCGCAGAGGCAGGAAGGCCCTTGCGGTCGGGGTCCCGCTGACCCTGGCCGCCGCCGGAGCCCTCGCCTACGGCACGGACCTCGGCGTCCTCGGTGCCGGTGTCCGGCAGGCGTCCGCCGCGACCGCCGCCGCCCCCGCCTGGGCCACCGCCACCGCCGACGGCTTCGCGTCCGTCAACTCGCTTGGACATAACGGCACTTATGGCGGGCGGGACGGACAGACCGTGACCGTCAGGACGCAGGCCGAGCTGGAGAAGTACGCGACGGCCACCGAGCCCTACGTCATCGTCGTGGCCGGGACGATCACCATGAATCCGGTCGGCAAGGAGATCAAGGTCCGGTCGGACAAGACCATCGTCGGGTCCGGGACGTCCGGACACATCGTCGGCGGAGGGTTCTTCCTCGGCACCGGCGTGCACAACGTGATCATACGGAACCTGATCATCCGGGACGCCTACCAGGGCATCTGGAACGACAAGGACCACGACTTCGACGCCGTCCAGATGGACGGCGCCCACCATGTGTGGATCGACCACAACGACCTGCGGCACATGGCGGACGGACTCATCGACGTCCGCAAGGACAGCACGAACGTGACCGTGTCCTGGAACAAGCTCAGCCAGAACAACAAGACCTTCGGCATCGGCTGGACCGAGAACGTCACGACGGACATCACGATCCACCACAACTGGATCCGCGAGACCGAGCAGCGCAACCCGTCCACCGACAACGCCGCCCACGCGCACCTCTACAACAACTTCCTGGAGGACGTGGCGGGCACCGACATCACGTCGTCGTACGGCAACTACTCGCGCGGCCGGACGGCGATGGTCCTGGAGAACTCCTACTTCCAGGGCATGAACAACCCCGTCACCAAGGACAGCACCGCGACGCTCGTCCAGCGCGGCAACGTCTTCACGGGCACCAGCGGCCGTAACGAGAGCGGCGGTACGGCCTTCGACCCGAAGGCGTACTACTCGTACACCCTGGACTCGGCCGCGAACGTGCCGTCGTTGCTCAAGTCGGGTGCCGGGCCGAGGAGTTCCATCGGTACGGCGGCGACGGGAGCCACCGCGAGCACCAGGGCCGCGACGACGCTCACCGTCGCCAAGGACGGCAGCGGGCAGTACCGGACCGTGCAGGCCGCGGTGGACGCCGTACCCGCGAACAACCCGTCCCGTGTCGTCATCTCCGTGAAGCCGGGGACCTATCGCGAGGTCGTGAAGGTTCCGGTCGACAAGCCGCACGTCACCATCCAGGGCGCGGGCGGCAGCCGCAAGGACACGGTCATCGTCCACGGCAACGCGGCCGGCATGCAGAAGCCGGACGGTTCGGGGACCTACGGCACCCCGGGCAGCGCCACCGTCTCCCTCCAGTCCGACGACTCGCAGCTGCGCAACCTCACCGTCACCAACGACTTCGACGAGGCCGCCAACCAGTCCCTCTCCGGCCATCAGGCCGTGGCGCTGCTGACCTCCGCCGACAAGATCTTCCTCGACGGGATCATCGTCAACGGCGACCAGGACACCCTGGAGCTGGAGACCGCCGCCAAGGACAAACCGGGCCGCGTCTACATCGCCAACTCCTACGTCACCGGCAACGTCGACTTCATCTTCGGCCGGGCGACGGCCGTCGTGGACAGGTCCGTCATCACGCTGAAGAAGCGTTGGAACGGCACGTCGGCGAGGTACGTCACCGCACCGAGCACCCCCGGCAACCGCAAGGGCATCCTCATCAACCGGTCCACCGTCAACGGCGACGTGGCGAGCGGCAGTTTCCACCTCGGCCGCAACTGGCACCCCGGCGGCGACACCACCGTCGACCCCCAGACCACGGTTCGGGACAGCACGCTGAGCGCCGCCGTCAAGGCCACGCCCTGGTCGGACATGGGCGGCTTCTCCTGGAAGGACGACCGCTTCGCCGAGTACCGGAACACCGGCCCGGGTGCCGGTTCCGCGAGCTCCGAGCGGCCCCAGCTGACCGACGCCCAGGCCGGCGGGCAGGAGGTCGCCGACTGGCTGGGGGACTGGACGCCCACGGCCTCCTGAGGCCCTGCGGCAACCGCTCAACGTCAAGGCGAGCGCGGGAGAACGTCAAGGGCGGTCCAACGTTCGATCATGACTTCCCCGCGCTCGACCATGATTCAGCAACGTGAACATGTGTTTCGATGCTCGGGCGTACGTTCCACGCCGTGAACTCCGACAGATCCGTCGGCGCCCAGCCGACCGCGGCCGCCCACCAGCGGTTCGCCCTTGCCTCTCCCGCCCGCCGCGCACTCCTGCGGTTCGGGCTGACCGGGGCCGCGGCGCTGGGGGCGACCGCAGCCCTCGGCACGGCTCCCGCCTCCGCCACCACCCCCACCACCGCCTCGCGTCGCCGGCCCGGTACGCCGGAGGAGGCCCTGCGGGAGCTCGCCGCGGGCAACCTGCGGTGGCGCACCTTCCGGCAGCGCCATCCCGACGAGTCGCCCGCCGTGCGGCAGAGCCTGACGTCGGGTCAGCAGCCCTTCGCCCTCGTCCTCGGCTGCATCGACTCCCGGGTCCCTCCGGAGCTGGTCTTCGACCAGGGCCTCGGCGACCTGATGACCGTGCGCTCCGCCGGCGAGGTCCTCGACGAGGCCGTACTCGGCAGCGTCGCCTACGGCGTCCTCGAACTGAACATCCCCCTGGTCATGGTCCTCGGCCACCAGTCGTGCGGCGCCGTGAAGGCCGCCGTCGAGTCGGATCTGTCCGGCGAGCGGCTGCCGGCCCACATCCAGTACATCGCCGACCGGATAGCCCCGAACATAGACCGCGCCCAGGAGGGCGACGCCCGCATCGACTCCACCATCGACGCCAACGTACGGGCCATCCGCACCCACCTCGCGGCCGAACCGGACCTCGCCGCGAAGGTGACCTCCGGCCAACTGGCCATCGTGGGCGCCCGTTACGAGCTGACGACCCAGCGGGTCCATCGGGTCGGCTGACAGCCGGGAGCGGCGGCGGGGTCAGCGCCTGAGGACGAGGGTCTCCTCCGTGGGCACCCCCGGCACCGGCCCCGCCAGCCCCCCGTACACCCCGCCCCGCGCCACCAACTCCGCGTGCGTACCCGCCTCCACCAGCCGCCCGTCGTCCACGACCAGCACCCTGTCCGCCTCCGGCGCCAGGCTCAGGTCGTGCGTGATCACGAGGGTCGTACGGCCGGACATGAGGCGGCGAAGCGGCTGGACGACCTGGCGGGCGGCCACCGAGTCGAGACCGGCCGTCGGTTCGTCCAGGACCAGGACGGGGGCGTTGCGCAGCATCGCGCGGGCAATCGTGAGCCGCTTGAGCTGACCGCCGGAGAGGGCGGCCGTGCCGGGGGCGATGCGGGTGTCGTATCCCTCGGGGAGCGCGGCGATGAACTCGTGGGCCGCCGCCGCGCGCGCCGCCCGCTCGATCTCCCCGTCGCTCGCGCCCGGTCGGCCGCACGCGATGTTCTCGCGGACGGTGCCGTTGAGGATCAGGGTCTCCTGCGGCAGCAGCGTGACGTTCTCGCGCAGGAACCCCAGGTTCAGGTGCGGGAGCGGCACGCCGTCCAGGGTGATCGCTCCGGCCCCGGGGTCGTAAAACCGGGTCAGGAGCTTGGCCGCCGTCGACTTGCCGGCGCCGCTTCGGCCCGTGATGATCACCAGCTCGCCGGGGCCGGCCGTGAAGGTCAGGCCGGTCAGTGAGTCCCGTGTGGCGCCCGGGTGGCGGAAGGACACCCCGTGGAAGCCGACCCAGCCTCGGACCGGCCACGGCCCGACCGGTTCAGCGGGGTCGGTGACGGCCGGCTCGGCGTCCAGGATCTCGCCGAGGCGCTGGGCTCCGGCGGTGGCGGCGGTGAGGGTGAGGCCGAGTTGGCCGAGGTTGCGGACGGGCGGGTAGAGGTAGCCGATGAAGGCGGCGAAAGCGAGGAGCTGCCCCAGGGTCATACGGCCGGCGGAGATCTCCCACACCCCGAGGCCGATCACCGCGAGCACGCAGATCGTCTCCACGACCTCGACGAACTGCTCGTACATCTCACTCAGCCGCGCACCCCGCACCGACGCCTTCATCCAGGCCCGTGCCTCGCGGTCGAGCCGCTTCTCCTCGTCGCCGTGGCGGTTGTAGGCCTGGGTGAGGAGGACGTGGCCCAGCGACTCCTCGACCACCGAGGTGATCGCACCGTCGGCGACCCGCTCGTCCTGGGAGGCGGTGCGGATACGGCCGGCGAAACGGCGCGCGGCCAGCAGGAACAGGGGCGCCAGGACGAAGGTGGCCAGGGCCAGGTCCCAGCGCAGACACAGGGCGGCCGCCGCGTAGAAGACCGTCGAGAACGCCGCCGCGACCGCGCCGACCACGCCCGAGACGACCATCTCCTCGATGGCCTCGACATCCCCGGTGAGCCGCTCCACCAGGTCCCCGCGCCGGTGCTTCCGGAAGAAGTGCGGCGGCAGGTCCTGCACATGCCGGAAGACCTTCGCGCGCAGCCGCAGCACGAATCTCTCGGCGGTCCAGGTGGCGAGCGAGTTCCCGAGATACCCGACGACCGCCCCCAGTACGGCCACGCCCAGCCAGGCCGCCGCCGGACCCCAGAAGGCCGAGAGCGAACCGGCTTTCAGCGCGTCGTCGGTGAGTTCCGCGAACAGCAGGATCGACGCGGTCTCGGCGAGCGCGGCGACCACCACGCAGGCGACGATGACCGCGAGCCACTTGCGGTGGCCGCGCGTCAGCGGCCAGAAACGCCGGAAGGCCGTACGCGATTCCCTCATGCTCAAGTCCCTTTCCCAGCACCCGACATGACGGGCATAGGACATGACGGAGGCGGGGCCCCCGAAGCCCGATCGCTTCGGTGACCCCGCCTCCCGTGTCGTGTCCTCAGCCCTTGTGTGCGACCGGACGCCGCTTCGGAGCGGCCTTCTTCGCCACCGGCTTCTTCTTGTGCGCCGGGGCCGGGGCGGCGGGCTTGCGGGTCTTCTTGACGGGGGCGATCTTGTGGAAGCTCATCATGTTCTCCTTTGTTTCTGAATCGATTGCATCGATTGCGCCGATCGCATCGATCGCTTTCGACACGGAAAACATTACGGGACCTCGAACCACGAAATCGCCAATTCCGCTGAGACCTCTATTAATTGAGCCTGAGAGGTTTTTCAGGGAATTCCCGGAACTAATCGCGAACTCACACAGAATTGATTACCGGCGCCCCACCGCCAGCCCGGCGCCTTGCAACCGCACCCTGATCCCGTCCTCCTCCACCCGCACATCCCGCAGCCGTACGTCCCCGCTCGGCGGCTCCGGGAGGCGGAAGCCCAGGGAGAGCCGGTCGGCGAGGACCGGGCGGGTCAGGCGGGGGAGGGCGTCGAGGAGGGCCGGGTCGAAGCCGAGGAGTTTGAGGAGCTGGGGGTGGTCGAGGGCCAGGTCGATCAGGTTCAGGCGCATGGCCTGGCGGATGAACTTCGGCGTGCCGGTCAGCTCGGTGAGCTTGGACTCGTGGCGCAGGGCCTCGCGGACGACCGAGTCGGGCACGCCCAGGCGCCGCACGACGGCCGGGACGGACAGCAGCGCCTTCGCCTTGCGGGTCTCGTGGGCCAGGCGGGCCGCCGACGCACGGCTCAGGTGCAGGCCCTCCGAGGTGCGAGCACCCGGGCGGTACGTGGCCAGGTCGCCGATGTCCAGGCGCATGCCGCCGATGTGGGTGGCGATGCCGCGGTCGCCGTTGCGCAGGATGCGGGCCTCGGCGCGCAGGTTGAGGTCGTGTCCGGCGACCGGCAGGGTGCCGCGGGCCCGGATGCGGTCGTGCCCCTCGCCGGTGAAGGTGACCTGGGACGCGCCGAGTTCACGGTTGAGGTCCGCGAAGGAGAGCAGGACGTCGCCCTCCAGCTCGGGGACGTCGGCGCCGCGCACCGACAGCGGGCCGTCGGTGTCGAGCCGTACGTCTGACGCCGTCGCCGTCACCTGGGCGAGCGAGATCCGGTCGGCGGCCACGTCGGGGACCGTCACCTTCACCGAGTCCAGCCGCTCGTCGGCGAGTTGGGTGAAGAAGGGGAAGCCGCCGATCTCCACCTCGGGAGCGGCCGCGAGGTCCAGGTGGGTCTTGAGGGTGTCCGCCGCTTTGCGCTCGGCGTAGAGGAGGGCCCAGCGGTCGGCGAGGCTGAGGAAGGCGGCGAGGACGACGAGGCCGACGACCGCCTTCATCGCGAACGGAAGTCCCGCGAAGCGGCCTCTGCGCCGGCGGCGGCCGTTGCGGCGGTGATTGGGCGCGGCCCAGGGATCGTCCTGGGCCGCCGCCGCGTCCGCTTCGTCCGGCTCGTCCGGTACGTCGTCGTGGAGGAACTCCTCCAGCGGACCGCCGTCCAGTCTGCCGAGCTCCTCGTACGGGTTCGTATAGGGAGCGTTTGGATGGGGATGCGCCGTTATGTGGTGGGGGGAACGCATCGGCCCATCCGACCATGCGCACGCCCCCCACCCGCAACCTCTACCGGAGGTTTGCGATCTAGTTCACGCTACTTCACTTCACTACTGCACAACCGTGATCCGGTTCGCAGCCGGCGGAGCGATCGGGTTCGTCGCCGAGGAGTTGGCCGTCAGGTACTTCTCCAGCACCGTCAGGTCGTCCGTCCCGACCAGGTCGTTCGTGCCCTGGCCCAGCGTGGGGAAGCCGTCGCCGCCGCCCGCGAGGAAGTTGTTCGTGGCGACCCGGTAGGTGGCCGTCGGGTTGATCGCCTCGCCGTTGAGCTTGATCGAGTCGCTCACCACACGATCCGCGCCCGACTTCGTCAGGTCCAGCGTGTACGTCAGGCCCGAGGAGATCTGCAGCACCTTCGGCGAGGCCGCGTTCGTCCCGCTCACCTGCTCCTTGAGCACCTGGATCAGCTGCGCGCCGGTGAGGTCCTGCAGGTTCACCGTGTTGGAGAACGGCTGCACCGTGAAGCCCTCGGCGTAGGTCACCACACCGTCGCCCTCGGCGCCCTTGGCCGCGAACGTCAGCGGCGCCCGGATGCCGCCGGGGTTCATCAGCGCCAGGTCCGTCTCCGGGTCCAGCTCCTTGCCGTACGCCAGCTGCGCGTCCGCGATCAGGTCGCCGAGCGGGGACTCGGTGCCGGCGCTCGGGATGTCGGCGGAGATGTAGCCGATCGCGCGGTTGCCGATGGGCGCCGCGAGGGTGTTCCACTTGCTGATCAGCCGGGTCATGTCGGGCGCCTTGGGGACATCCCGGGTGACCACACGGTTCGCGGACTTCACGGCCGTACGGGCGATGTCGCCGGTGTAGCGGTCGTACGTCAGCGTGGTGTCCGTGTAGAGGCGGCCGAAGGACGCGGCCGACGTGACCATGCGGGGCTTGCCCGACGGGTCGTCGATCGAGCAGACGTACGCGGCGTGCGTGTGGCCGGTGACCAGCGCGTCGACCTGCGGCGTGATGTTCTTGGCGATGTCGACGATCGGGCCGGAGACGCCGTCGCCCGCGCCCGGGGCCTCGCAGTCGTAGTTGTACGAGGCGGAGGCCGGGGCACCGCCCTCGTGGATGAGCGCGACGATCGACTTCACGCCCTGGCGCTGGAGCACCTTGGCGTACTTGTTGATCGTCTCGACCTCGTCCTTGAACTTCAGGCCCTTGACGCCCTCGGCGGAGACGACGCCCGGCGTGTCCTCCAGGGTCACGCCGATGAAGCCGACCTTGACGTCCCGCTTCTTCCACACCCAGTAGGGCTTGAGGATCGGCTTGCCGGTCTTCTCGTCGAGGACGTTCGCGGCGAGGTAGGGGAAGTCGGCGCCCTTGAACTTCTTGTCCGTGTAGCAGCCGGCTGTCGGGTGACAGCCGCCCTTCTGCAGGCGGGCCAGCTCCTTGGCGCCCTCGTCGAACTCGTGGTTGCCGACCGAGGTGACGTCCAGGTCGAGCTTGTTCAGCGCCTCGATGGTGGGCTCGTCGTGGAAGAGGCCCGAGATCAGCGGGGAGGCGCCGACCATGTCGCCGCCGGCCGCGGTGATGGAGTACTTCTCGCCCTCGCGCGCCTGGCGCAGATGCGTGGCGAGGTACTCCACGCCGCCCGCGTCGATGGTCTTCGTCGTGCCGTCCGCCTGCAGTTCGGTGACCCGGCCGGAGGAACCGGCCGGCGGCTCCAGGTTGCCGTGCAGGTCGTTGAAGGACAGCAGCTGGACGTCCTGGTAACGGCTGTGCTGGTGCCCGTGGCCGCCCTTGTCCGAGCGCTCGCCCGCCGACGCCGTCGCGGGCAGCGCCGCGGCGAGCGCACCCACGGTGGCGAGACCGGCGGCGGTCGCGATCAGTGCGTACGTACGGCGTCTGCGGTGCTGCTGGTGGGATGTGGCTGACATCCGCCCCCCTGTGAGTCGTGAGTCGTGGGTGACATGGCCCCGTCGGGCGGCAGCCTAGAGTCAACGCGCGTAGCGCGACAGGGGGTTCCGGGTTACAGGCTGGTTGCTTCTGTGCCGGGACTTTGGCGGAGGCGCCCCTTACCCTCGTACGCATGACCAGCGACGACACCGCACACCCGCTTCCGACCCGTTCCATCGAGACCCGTCTCGCGCTCTCCCCGGAGCAGACCGAGGCCGTGCTCGAACTGCTCGCGGAGGCCGCCCGGAACGACGGGCAGCAGGCGGTGTCCGAGCAGGGACGGCTGCAACTGGGTGGCGGGGAGCGCGAGGGCGTGTCGCATCTGCTGCTGACGGTCGGCGGCGAACTCGTCGGCTACGCCCAGCTGGAGGACACCGACCCGGTGGAGGCCCCCGCCGCCGAACTGGTCGTGCACCCCTCGCACCGCGGCCACGGACACGGCCGCGCGCTGGGCTCGGCCCTCCTCGGCGCGTCCGGCAAGCGGCTGCGGGTGTGGGCCCACGGCGGCCACGCCGCCGCCCGCCACCTGTCCCAGGTCCTCGGCCTCACGCTGTTCCGCGAACTGCGCCAGATGCGCCGCTCGTTGACGGACCTGACACTGCCGGACCCGGTGCTCCCCGAGGGCGTGACGGTCCGCACCTTCGAGCCCGGCCGGGACGACGCGGCCTGGCTCGCGGTGAACGCCGCCGCCTTCGCCCACCACCCCGAGCAGGGCTCCCTCACCCAGCGCGACCTCGACGACCGCAAGGCCCAGCCGTGGTTCGACCCGGCGGGGTTCTTCCTGGCGGAACGGGCCGGCGAGCTCATCGGCTTCCACTGGACGAAGGTCCACGCGGAGGAGGGGCTCGGTGAGGTGTACGTCCTCGGCGTGCGACCGGGCGCGCAGGGCGGCGGCCTGGGCAAGGCCCTCACGACGATCGGGCTGCGCCACCTGGCCGCGCAGGGGCTGCCCACGGCGATGCTCTACGTCGACGCCGACAACAAGGCGGCGGTGTCGGTGTACGAACGGCTCGGGTTCACCACGTACGAGACGGACCTCATGTACCGGACCGAGACCTGACATTCAGCGCGTAAGGGGCGGCGATCTTGACGCCGCCCCTTTCTTGCACCACCCTTTCACTACTCAATTAGTGAAAGGGTGGTGGAACGGATGGTCGAGTACCGCATCGACCGGCGCTCCGGCGTCGCCACCTATGTGCAGATCGTCCAGCAGACCAAACAGGCCCTGCGCCTGGGCCTGTTGGAGCCGGGCGACAAGCTGCCCACGGCCCGTGAGGTCGTCGAGGCAACCGCCATCAACCCCAACACCGTCCTCAAGGCCTACCGCGAACTGGAACGCGAAGGCCTGGTCGAGGCACGCCGGGGGCTCGGCACGTTCGTACGGCGCGGACTGAACACCGCACCGGCCGACTCGCCTCTGCGCATCGAACTGGACGCGTGGGCCGTACGGGCCCGCGAGGCCGGGCTGGACCGCGACGACGTGGACGCTCTCTTCACTTCCGTACTGGACACGCACTTCAAGGGGGACGAGTCATGACCGAGACCGCCATCGAGGCGGCCGCACTGGGCAGGAGGTTCGGGCGGCGCCGCAAGCGGGCGCTGGACGGCTGCGACTTCCGCCTCCCCACGGGGACCGTGTGCGCCGTCGTCGGGCCGAACGGCGCGGGCAAGTCGACCCTGCTCTCCCTCGCCGCCGGTCTGCTGCCCCCCACCGACGGCACGATCAGCGTCCTCGGCCGGGCCCCGGCGGCGGTCCGCGAGCGGATCGCGTACGTCGCCCAGGACAAGCCCCTGCACCCCCAGCTCACCATCGCCGACACCCTGCGCTTCGGCCGCGAGCTGAACCCCGGCCGTTGGGACGACCGGGTCGCCGAGCGGATCGTCGCCGAGGGCGACCTCGACCCGGCAGCGAAGATCCGCACGCTCTCCGGCGGCCAGCGCACCCGCGTCGCACTCGCCCTCGCCCTCGGCAAGCGCCCCGAACTGCTGCTCCTGGACGAGCCGATGGCCGACCTCGACCCGCTCGCCCGGCATCAGCTGATGGCCACGCTCATGGCCGACGCGGCCGAGCACGGCACCACGGTTGTCATGTCCTCGCACGTCGTGGCCGAGTTGGAGGGCGCCTGCGACCACCTCCTGCTGCTCGGCGCCGGCCGGGTCCGCCTCGCCGGACCGCTGGACGACCTGCTCGCCGCGCATCGGCTCGTCACGGGCCGCGCCGACGCGCCCCTGGACCCGCACACCGTGGTCGAGTCCCGCTCCACCGGGCGCCAACTGACCGCACTCATACGCCCCGAGGGCCCCCTCGGCGACGCATGGCAGGCCACCACCCCAACCCTGGAGGAACTGGTCCTGGCCCACCTGCGCGCCCCCGAGGCCCCGGCTCTGCGCCTCGACGACGTACGGGAGGCCGCCGGATGACCACCGTGACCATCGAGACGTCCACCACCGCCATGCCCTCCCGGGGGCCGCGCGGCCTGGTCTGGACGATGCTGCGACTGCACCGCTCGGCGCTGTGGTTCTGGGTGATGCTCGTGGCCGTGGCCGCCGGGTCGCTGCTGTGGGCGTACGGGCCGGGAGCGGACGCCGCCTGGGCCGCGTTCCGGAAGATGGGCTGCGCCTCGCCCCAGGACGGAATGGGCTGCGACGTCACGGCCCCCGCCGTATCCCGGTACGGCACGGTCGTCGCCGTCGGCGCCGGGCTGCTCGCCCTCACGCCGGTCCTGACCGCCGCCTGGGCGGGCGCCGCCCTCATCGGGCGTGAACTGGAGAGCGGTACCGCCCAGTTGGCGTGGACGCAGTCGGTCTCGCCGGCCCGCTGGCTGGCCGCCAAGGCCGCCGTCCCGGCCGCCCTGCTCGTCTCCGGCACACTCCTGCTCACGCTGCTGCACCGCATGCTGTGGTCGGCCGACGGTGCGCTGCTCGCCACGAGCTCGCGCCAGTGGGACGACAGCACCAGCTTCGTGGCCAACGGCACCCTCGCCACCGCCTACGCCCTCCTCGGCCTCGCCGTCGGCATCCTCGCGGGCGTGCTCCAGCGCCGCGCCCTGCCCGCGCTCGGCACGGCGGTCATCGGCCTGATGACCCTGCTGTACGCGCTCACCGCGCTGCGCCCGCATCTGTGGCCGGTCGAGACGCTCGTCGACAAGGACGAGTACCCGCCGTACATCGGCATGGTCGTCGGCGAGGGCGCCCTCACCTCCGCCGGCGCCCGCGTCCCGGACCCCATCTGCGTCGACGACGCCAAGTGCCTCGCGGACCACGACATCGTGGGCTTCTACCGCGACTTCCACCCGTCGTCGCACTTCTGGCCGCTGCAGCTGATGGAGACGGGCATCGCCCTCGCCGTCGCGGCGCTGGCGGTCTGGATCGCCTTCCGGCTGCTGAAGCGGCGTACCGGAGCCGCCGTATGACGACCGCGCTCACCGCCACGACCGCCCCCGCCGGGCGCACCCCGCGCGGGCCGCGGGGCCCCATCTGGACCGTCCTGCGGGTGCACCGCACGGCGCTCGTGTTCTGGGCGCTGGCCCTGCTCGCCGCCACGGCCGTCCTGATCTGGATGTACGTCATCGGCGACGAGGCCCGCAAGGGCAACGTCCCGTGCGCCACGCCGGCCCACGACGGCTACCCCAGCTGTGCCTCCGTCGAGGCGATCACCGTGGACGACGTCTACGCCGGCTGGATCGCCTTGATCGCCACCGCCCTGACCTACGCGATCCTGCCCGTCGCCGCCTGGGCCGGCGGCGCGCTCGTCGGCCGCGAGCTGGAGAGCGGCACCGCGCGGCTCGCCTGGACCCAGTCGGTCACCCCGACCCGCTGGCTGGCCGCCCAGCTCACCGTCCCGGCCGTGCTGCTGGCCACCGGCACCGGCACGCTCGTCCTGCTGAACAACTGGGCACGCGGCGACGGCAACCCCAACCTGGTCGGCGACTGGTACAACGCGGACGCGTTCGTCGGGACCGGTCCGACCGCCGTCGCCTACCCCCTGGCCGGCCTCGCCCTCGGCGCGCTCGCCGGCCTGCTGACGCGCCGGGCCCTGCCCGCCGCCGGGGTGGGCCTCGTGGTCGCGCTCGTCCTCTGCGGCGTGCTGGAACACGCCCGCGACAGCCTGTGGCCCACGGCCACGCGCACGGCGACCGGCACCCTCGAAATGCCCCGCTCGGCCCTCGTGACGTCCTGGGAAACCGCGACCACGGACGGTGTCCGGCACACCCGGGTGACCTACCACCCGGAGTCCCACTACTGGCCGCTCCAGTACGTCGAGACCGGCGTCCTTCTCGCCGTGGCCGCCGTCGCGACCCTCACCGCCTTCCGGCTGCTGCGCCGCCGCATGCCCTGAGCCGGCCGGGCCGCACGTCCCTCCACGGGGGGAGGGACGTGCGGGTCTTGGCATATGACTGACCGCGTAGACGTCCGCGAGCCGCCCCCCGCTATCCCGCACGCCATGTCTCCGTAACCATTGGTTCAGACGGGCTTGCGACGCTCGGCCAATGACCCCCGCCGTGCCAGAGCCTTCGCCGCACCCGGGAGGGAGCGCGAGGAACGGGGCCGCCCGACGCCTCCCCGCCAAGCTCCCGCCCGCGCTTTCCGACGCGCCCATAAGCCTCGGCACGCGGAACAATGGGCATATGAGCCAGTCCTCGAACGCCCAGGCAAAGGTCCAGCACGCGCAGCCCTCCGTGGGCTCCATTGCGGCGCACCGTCCGCACGGGGTCACCTCGGCAGTGGTCTCCGACCTGGAACCCGACATCGATGCCGACCTCGACGCGTACGAGGTCACCGAGATCGACGGCGTCCAGTTGCCCCAGGGACGCTTCCTGGACCGGGAGCGCAGCTGGCTCGCGTTCAACGAGCGCGTCCTCGAACTCGCCGAGGACCCGAACACCCCGCTCCTCGAACGGGCGAACTTCCTGGCGATCTTCGCCAGCAACCTGGACGAGTTCTTCATGGTCCGGGTGGCCGGTCTGAAGCGCCGTATCGCCACCGGTGTCGCCACCCGGTCCGCGTCCGGCCTGCAGCCCCGCGAGGTCCTGGAGATGATCTGGGCCCGCTCCCGCGAGCTGATGGCCCGGCACGCCGCCTGCTACCACGAGGACGTCGCCCCCGCGCTCGCGGAGGAGAGCATCCACCTGGTCCGCTGGAGCGAGCTGACGGAGAAGGAGCAGGCCCGCCTCTTCACCCTGTTCCGGCACCAGATCTTCCCGGTCCTGACCCCGCTGGCGGTCGACCCGGCGCACCCCTTCCCGTACATCTCGGGCCTGTCCCTGAACCTGGCCGTACGGGTCCGCAACCCCGTCACCGGCACGCCGCACTTCGCCCGCGTGAAGGTGCCGCCGCTGCTCTCCCGCTTCCTGGAGGCCTCCCCCGGCCGGTTCGTCCCGATCGAGGACGTCATCGGCGCGCACCTGGAGGAGCTGTTCCCGGGCATGGAGGTCCTGGAGCACCACGCCTTCCGGGTCACCCGCAACGAGGACCTGGAGGTCGAGGAGGACGACGCCGAGAACCTCCTCCAGGCCCTGGAGAAGGAGCTCATGCGGCGCCGCTTCGGGCCGCCGGTGCGCCTGGAGGTCGAGGAGAACATCAACCAGGAGGTCCTGGACCTGCTGGTGCGCGAGCTGAAGATCAGCGAGGCCGAGGTCTACCCGCTGACCGGCCCCCTGGACCTCACGGGCCTCTTCCGCATCGCCTCGATCGACCGGCCCGAACTGAAGTACCCGAAGTTCGTCGCGGGCACCCATCGCGATCTCGCCGAGGTCGAGTCGGCGTCCGCGCCGGACATCTTCGCCGCGCTGCGCAACCGGGACGTGCTGCTGCACCACCCGTACGACTCCTTCTCGACGTCCGTGCAGGCCTTCCTGGAGCAGGCGGCCGACGACCCGGACGTCCTCGCGATCAAGCAGACCCTGTACCGGACGTCCGGCGACTCCCCCATAGTCAACGCGCTCATCGACGCCGCCGAGGCCGGCAAGCAGGTCCTGGTGCTGGTCGAGATCAAGGCCCGCTTCGACGAGCACGCCAACATCAAGTGGGCGCGCAAGCTGGAGGAGGCCGGCTGCCATGTCGTCTACGGCCTCGTCGGCCTGAAGACCCACTGCAAACTGTCCCTGGTGGTCCGCCAGGAGGGCGAGACGCTACGGCGCTACAGCCACGTCGGCACCGGCAACTACCACCCGAAGACGGCGCGGCTGTACGAGGACCTCGGCCTGCTGACCGCCGACCCGCAGGTCGGCGCCGATCTGTCCGACCTGTTCAACCGTCTGTCGGGCTACTCCCGCCGGGAGACGTACCGCCGTCTGCTGGTGGCCCCCAAGTCCCTGCGTGACGGTCTGATCTCGCGGATCAACAAGGAAGTCCAGCACCACCGTGCCGGGCGTCCCGCCTATGTCCGCATCAAGGTCAACTCCATAGTCGACGAGGCGATCATCGACGCCTGCTACGCCGCCGCCCAGGCGGGCGTGCCGGTCGACATCTGGGTTCGCGGCATCTGCGCGATCCGCCCGGGCGTCGCGGGACTGTCGGAGAACATCCGCGTCCGCTCGGTCCTCGGCCGCTTCCTGGAGCACTCCCGGGTCTTCGCCTTCGGCAACGGCGGCGAACCCGAGGTGTGGATCGGCAGCGCCGACATGATGCACCGCAACCTCGACCGCCGTATCGAGGCCCTGGTCAGGGTCACCGACCCGGCCCACCGCGCCGCGCTCAACCGGCTCCTGGAGACCGGTATGTCCGACACCACCGCGTCCTGGCACCTCGGTCCGGACGGCGAGTGGACCCGGCACGCGACGGACGCGGAAGGCCAGCCCCTGCGCAACGTCCAGGAGATGCTCATAGACGCCCGGAGGCGCCGGCGTGGCACAGCAACACCTTGATCCGACGGACCCCATGGCCGGGGCCGTGACCGGGGACGCCCTCGCGGGCTACCTGCGCGCCCAGGCCACGGAGTTCCTCCGAGCCCTGCGCATGCACCGGGAGACCGGCGGCGGCACGGCGGGCGGTGGCTCGGAGGAGTCCGTCGACGCGGCCCGGGCCCTGCGCCGCTCGGCCCGCCGCATCAGCGCCAGCCTGCACACGTTCCGCCCGTTGCTGGACACCGACTGGTCCGAGGCCATCCGCCCCGAACTGGCCTGGCTGTCGGGCACGCTGGCGATGGAGCACGCGTACGCGGCCCGTCTGGAGCGCCTGCTGCTGGCGCTGCACCGGTTGTCGGGGGCGGCGGTGCTGCCCGGGCAGACGGGGGTGGCCGGCGTGCCCGGCGCGGGCAGGTCCGCGGGCGGGGCCGCGGGGAGCGGTTCCACCGATGCGTCCCCGGGCAGCACTGCCGGAGTCGGCCCTCGGAAAGGGGAACCTGCTGAGGCCGGTCCCCCGGCCCACCCGGCGGCCACCCCGGAGCGCGGCAATCTGACCGTCGGCGCGGCGAAGGCGGGCGCCCTGCTCGACCGCCAGCTCACCCTGGCCCGGACACGAGCGCACAGCACGGCACTCCAGGCCCTGGGCAGCAGCCGTTTTCACGCCGTGGCCGACAACATCGCCGTACTGGCCAGCGAGGTCCCCCTCACCCCGGCCGCGGCGACCGCCGACCTGCGCCCCCTCGCGGCCGCCGCCGAGGAGCGGCTCACCGACGCGGTGACGGCACTGCCCCTGGTGACCGCGGGCCACCCCTACAACGCCGAGGCCCTGATCCACGGACTGTCCCCGGACCCGGCCCCGCATCCGCAGGACGCGCCCTGGCACCAGGTCCGCCTGCTGCTGCGCCTGCACCGCTACGCCCGCGAGGTGCTGCACGGCGACAGCGGCCCGGTGGACGTACGGCTGCTGGCGACCGGTCAGTCCCTCAACCGGCACCGCGACGCCTCCGAGGCCGCGGCCGCCGCGGCCCAGGCGGCCCGCACCCCGCGGATCGCCCCGGCGACGGCGTACGCCCTCGGCGTCCTGCACGCCGACCAGCGGCACGAGGTGGAGGCGGCACGCTTCGCGTTCCAGCAGTCCTGGGAGCGACAGACGGTGGGCACGCCCTAGGCATGCCTGAGACGGGAACTCCCGCATCAGGAACTCCCGAAGGAGGCTTCATCCCGTGACGCACGCGAACGACCTCACCGTCCATGCGGCCGGCTGCGTGCTGTGGCGCCGTTCGCCGGTAGACGGTGAGCTGGAGATATGCCTCATCCACCGGCCGAAATACGACGACTGGTCCCATCCCAAGGGAAAGCTGAAACGCGACGAGGCGCCCCTGGCCGGTGCGCTGCGCGAGGTCGCGGAGGAGACGGGGCACTCCGCCCGGCCGGGCGCCGAACTGCCGACGATGCGGTACACGGCGAACGACCGCCCCAAGGAGGTCCGCTACTGGGCGGCCGAGGCGGGCCCCGGCACGTTCGCCCCGAACGAAGAGGTGGACCGCATGCTGTGGCTCTCGCCCACGGCTGCCCGCAGCCGCCTCACCCAGCCGAGAGACCGCTCCCTCGTGGACGCCCTGCTGGAGTCGCTGCGCCCGGCATAGTCCGCAACAACCCCCCACAAAGCCTCGGAATGCACCCGTGTCCTCAACGTAAGCGTTCCGTGACCTCACCGCACCGTCCCCAGGGGTTCACCCCCCGTTCATTTACGCCCTTCGGCGCCTTCACCTGTTCTGCCTAATTTCGGCCTTGCACGATGACGGACCGCGCCCGGGGGACGGGTCCGCATCACCCATTCTTCGCACGCCGCCGAATTCAGGACGGCGGCTCCTGGAAGGAACTCTTTCAAGTGAAGCTTCAGCGCAAGAACCGGCGGGCTCTCGCTCTCGGCGCTCTCGCCGTCTCCGGCGCCCTGGCCCTCACGGCGTGCGGCTCCGACGACACCGGCACCAACGGCGGCGACTCGAGCGCCAGCGCCGGCGCCAGCAACATCAAGTGTGACGACGCCCAGGGCCAGCTGCTCGCCGACGGCTCCTCCGCGCAGAAGAACGCGATCGACGCCTGGGTCAAGCAGTTCACCGCCGCCTGCAAGGGCGTCCAGATCAACTACAAGGGCGGCGGCTCCGGCGCCGGCGTCACCGCGTTCACGCAGGGCCAGGTCGCCTTCGCCGGTTCCGACTCCGCGCTGGACGAGGAGGAGATCACCGCCTCCAAGAAGATCTGCTCCGGCGGCCAGGGCATCGACCTGCCGATGGTCGGCGGCCCGATCGCGGTCGGTTACAACGTCCCGGGTGTCGAGAACCTGATCCTGGACGCGCCGACCCTCGCCAAGATCTTCAACGACAAGATCAAGAACTGGAACGACGAGGCGATCGCGAAGCTGAACCCCGAGGCGAAGCTTCCCGACCTGAAGATCCAGGCGTTCCACCGCTCGGACGAGTCCGGCACCACGGACAACTTCACCAAGTACCTGATCGCCACCGCCAAGTCCGAGTGGCCGTACGAGGGCGGTAAGGCCTGGCAGGCCAAGGGCGGCCAGTCCGCCGCCGGCTCCTCCGGTGTCGCCCAGCAGGTCAAGCAGACCTCCGGCGCCATCAGCTACATGGAGCTGTCGTACGCCAAGGACGGCATCAACTCGGTCCAGATCGACACGGGCGCCGCGGCCCCGGTCGAGGCCACCACGGCCAACGCCTCCAAGATGATCGCCGCCGCCAAGCGCGTCGGCACCGGCAAGGACATGGCGCTGGAGCTGGACTACGCCACCAAGACCGACGGTGCCTACCCGATCACCCTGGTGACGTACGAGATCGTCTGCGACAAGGGCAACAAGTCCGAGACCCTGCCCGGCACCAAGGCGTTCCTGCGCTACATCGCTTCCGAGGACGGCCAGAAGATCCTCGAGGAGAACGACTACGCCCCGATGCCCGAGGAGATCATCTCCGAGGTTCGTACCACCATCGATGGCCTGAGCTGACCTGAGTGCGGTCCGGTCCGGAGCTGAAAAGACCCGGACCGGCCCGCACCGTCCGGTGCACCGCCGCCCGGAGCCGTACACCACCCACGGCTCCTCCGAGCCACCGCAGACCCGCGTGGCTCCGCAGACCGGAGAACCCGATGGACATAGCGACACAGAACACTCAAGCACCTCCCCCCACTCCACAGCCCGCGGCCGCCGACCAGAAGCGCGCCACCCGTGGCGCCACCCGGCCCGGTGACCGGGTCTTTCTCGCGCTCTCCCGCGGTTCCGGCATCTTCCTGCTGGTGATCATGGCCGCCATCGCGGTCTTCCTCACCTACCGCGCGACCCTCGCGATCAGCAAGGACGACGCCAACTTCCTCACCGCCTTCGAGTGGAACACCGGCGTGATCCCGCCGAAGTTCGGCATCGCGGTCCTGGTCTACGGCACGATCATCTCCTCGATCATCGCCATGGTCATCGCCGTCCCGATCGCCGTCGGCATCGCCCTGTTCCTCACCCACTACGCACCGCGCAAGCTCGGCGGCCCCATCGCGTACGTGATCGACCTGCTCGCCGCCGTGCCGTCCATCGTGTACGGCCTGTGGGGCGCCCTGATCCTCGTACCGAACATGGACGGCCTCTTCGGCTGGCTGGACCGGTACCTCGGCTGGACCGGGATCTTCTCCTGGGAGGGCGGCGCACCCCGCTCGATGCTGACGGTCGGCATCCTGCTCGCGATCATGATCCTGCCGATCATCACCAACGTGAGCCGCGAGGTCTTCCGCCAGGTCCCGCAGATGCACGAGGAAGCGGCCCTGGCGCTCGGCGCCACCCGCTGGGAGGTCATCCGCATGTCGGTCCTCCCCTTCGGCCGCTCCGGCGTCATCTCCGCCTCGATGCTCGGCCTCGGCCGCGCCCTCGGCGAGACGATGGCCGTGGCCACCGTGCTCTCCCCCGACTTCGACATCCACGCCAGCCTGCTCAACCCCGGCGGTGGAACCTTCGCCCAGAACATCGCCAGCAAGTTCGGTGAGGCGTCCGAGTTCGGCCGTGACGCGCTGATCGCCTCCGGCCTGGTCCTCTTCGTCATCACCCTGCTGGTCAACGGCGCGGCCCGCGCGATCATCGCCCGCCGCAAGGAGTACTCGGGGGCCAACGCATGAGCCACGCACTCGCCGACAAGCCCAGCAGCCTGCGCGGGGCCCGTCTGCCCAAGTGGTCCCCGTACGCCATCGCCGGCGGCTCCATCGCCGTCGCGGTCGGCATCGGCCTGGGCGCCGGCCTCGACAGCCGGATCCAGTGGGGGCTGATCGCAAGCCTCCTCTTCATCCTCGGTACGTACGTCATCGCCGCCCGCGTCGAAGGCCGCCGTCAGGCCAAGGACCGCATCGCCACGACGCTGGTCTGGGTGGCCTTCATCCTCGCCGTCATCCCGCTGGCCTCCCTGGTCTGGGCGACCGTGCAGCGCGGTGTGAAGGTCCTCGACGTCTACTTCCTGACCCACTCCATGGGCGTCGTCGCCGACTCCGAGCCGGGCGGTGGCATCTACCACGCCATCCTCGGCACCCTGGAGCAGGTCGGCCTCGCCACCCTGATCGCCGCGCCGGTCGGTGTGCTCACCGCGATCTACCTCGTGGAGTACGGGCGGGGCAACCTCGCCCGGGCCATCACCTTCTTCGTCGACGTCATGACGGGTATCCCGTCGATCGTCGCGGGTCTGTTCATCCTCAGCCTCATGCTGATGATGGACATGCAGCCCTTCGGCTTCGCCGGTTCGCTGGCGCTCGCGATCCTGATGATGCCGGTGGTCGTCCGCTCCACGGAGGAGATGCTCAAGCTCGTCCCGAACGAGCTGCGCGAAGCCTCCCTGGCGCTGGGCGTGCCCAAGTGGCGCACCATCCTGAAGGTGGTCGTACCGACCTCCATCGGCGGCATCACAACCGGCATCATGCTCGCGGTCGCCCGTATCACCGGAGAGACCGCGCCGGTGCTGCTGCTCGTGTTCGGCAACAGCTTCATCAACTCGAACCCGTTCGAGGGTGCGCAGGCGTCGCTGCCGCTGTACATCTACCAGCAGTACGCGAACAGTGCCGGGTCGTCGGCGGCGTACGACCGTGCCTGGGCGGCATCGCTCACGCTGATCGCGTTCGTGATGATCCTCAATCTGCTGGCCCGCGGGATCGCCCGCTGGAAGGCCCCGAAGACCGGTCGCTGACGCGGCCACGGCGACTGATCCGAATCTGGAAGTGAAGTAGACATGGCCAAGCGAATCGACGTAAGCGGGCTCACCGCCTACTACGGCTCCCACAAGGCAATCGAAGACATCTCGATGACGGTCGAGCCCCGCTCGGTGACGGCCTTCATCGGCCCCTCCGGCTGCGGCAAGTCGACGTTCCTGCGCACGCTGAACCGCATGCACGAGGTGACGTCGGGCGGCCGTGTGGAGGGCAAGGTCCTCCTGGACGACGAAGACCTGTACGGCGCCGGCATCGACCCGGTGTCGGTGCGCCGTGAGGTCGGCATGGTGTTCCAGCGTCCGAACCCGTTCCCCACGATGTCGATCTTCGACAACGTGGCGGCGGGCCTGCGGCTTAACGGCAGCTTCAAGAAGAGCGAGCTGCAGGACATCGTGGAGAAGTCCCTCAAGGGCGCGAACCTCTGGAACGAGGTCAAGGACCGCCTGAACAAGCCGGGTTCCGGCCTCTCCGGTGGTCAGCAGCAGCGTCTGTGCATCGCTCGTGCGATCGCGGTCGAGCCCAACGTGCTCCTCATGGACGAGCCCTGCTCGGCCCTGGACCCGATCTCCACCCTCGCCATCGAGGACCTGATCGGTGAGCTGAAGGAGCGCTTCACGATCGTCATCGTGACGCACAACATGCAGCAGGCGGCGCGTGTCTCGGACCGCACGGCCTTCTTCAACCTCTCCGCCGTGGGCCAGCCCGGCAAGCTGATCGAGATCGACGACACGGAGCGCATCTTCTCCAACCCGTCGGTCCAGGCCACGGAGGACTACATCTCCGGCCGCTTCGGCTGACAGACCCCTCGCGGTGCTGCATGGCGGTGCCACCGCGAGGCAGATAAAGGGCCCGCCCCCCGGCTCCCGGGGGGCGGGCCCCTGTCTGTGCCGCGATGCCTGCGGCGGCCTGTTGCTGTGTGGTGGGGGTTCGCGTAGCGCCTGCTGTTTCGTTGTGGGTCGGGGCCGTGCCGGGGGGTGTCCGTCCTC
>NZ_JBSGVW010000039.1:0-88138 GCF_053608645.1 Streptomyces sp. NPDC055013 | reverse complement strand
ACCAGGTACGACAAGACCGCCACCTCCTACGAAGCAGCGGTCAGTCTCGCGTCATTCTTACTCTGGGCAAGATCCGTTTGAAGACGCACCCTAGTCGCCAAGGAGTCGACGCGTACCAACGTGGACGGTAGTTGGACGCTGTCTCTGTACGGCAACGCGGACATTGAGTCCGATCACGGAGACACCATCTACCGCATCACCGAGGGACCAGGGTTCAACCAGTTCGGATCGAACGCCTTCTACATCGGAGTACCGGTGTCGGGTGGGCCGTACTGGGTGGCAGACCTGCGGGTGACTCCTCCTGGTGGTGCGGCTCCAGAGACGTTCGCTGTCGTCTCCGTGGACGGCATGACGGGAGTGGTCGACCTATCGAGCCGCTACGTGAACGTCTCTGGCGACACGATGACCGGCGCGCTCACCCTGCACGCAGACCCAACCAACGCTCTGCACGCTGCAACAAAGCAATACGTAGACAACATGGGCGGGGGTCCGTCCGGAGGGCCGTTCCTGGCTCTGGCCGGAGGAACGATGACCGGAGCCATCGTGCTACCGGGCAACCCCTCTACGGCTCTTCAGGCTGCTCCGAAGCAGTACGTAGACGCGGTGACTACCGCCCTCAACAACGAGACGGTACGAGCGACCGGAGCTGAAGCAACCAAGGTCGACAAGGGTGGCGACACCATGACGGGAAGCCTGACGCTCTCGGGTGGGTCGACCAACCTCACAGTGGGTGGCTTCACTCAGTCGGCCACGGTCCAGGGCTCTGCGTCCTCGGCCGGCTCATTGACGCTGAAGTCCACCAGCCACGGCACCAAGGGCAAGATTCTCTTCGGTACGTCCGCGTACGACGAAGCCAACAACCGCTTAGGTGTTGGGACTTCAACCCCAACCGTGCCGTTGGAGGTAGCAGGAGCATCGCTCTTCGCAGGCAGCGTCACCGTGTCCGGGGGTAGCTCGAACCTCTCGGTTGCGGGCTCGGCATCGATCACCGGGAACCTCTCGGTCTCGGGGACTACTACCGGCATCACCAAGACCATGGTGGGGCTCGGCAACGTCGACAACACGGCGGACACAGCCAAGCCAGTGAGCACAGCTCAACAGACTGCCTTGGATCTGAAGGCCAACCTTGCTTCACCAACGTTCACGGGCACGGTCGGGGCTGCTGTCATCTCGGCCACGGGCAACGTGAGCGTGGGCGGGAACCTCTCGGTCACGGGTATCGGGCGAGACCTGTTCGTAGCCAAGCCTGGTGACGAGTCGGTCACCAGCAACGCGACCGTTCAGAACGACGATGACCTAGCGGTCTCGGTCGTCGCGAACGCGACCTACATGGTTGAGGTCAACGCGGTATGGACGAACGGCGGAGGGGGCTTCCGCTGTGACTTCAGCGGACCAGCCGGAGCAACCATGGTGTGGACCGACAACGACGGTTTCGGTATCCAGGCCATCGGTACAGACAACACCTTCAGCACCTCTACCGGGGCGACCATGAAGGGAGCCCTGATCACCAGCGGTACCGCTGGAACGCTCACCTTCCGTTGGGCTCAGAACACCAGCAACGCGGGTGCAACCGTCCTCAAGGCCGGAAGCTACATCTGGGTTCGCCGCGTGGCGTAGCCGACAAAGCAAAAGACCGGAGCTACAAGCTCCGGTCTTTCTGTGTCTTCTAGTCCTCGGGCTGAACCTTGCGGCTCTCGCCCTCGGCTCGGACGGTAGTGAGTTCCGACTGAAGTTGTGCAATCTGCTTCTCTGCATTCTTCAGAGCCGCCTTGTGCATCAAGAGGTCATCGGTCAAGAACTTGGTGTTCTCTCGGTATTCGTTGAGGACGTCTTCTAAAGCCACTTGCATAGTGTCTGCCTCCTTACGGGCAAGTCTCGTCTTCCTTGGAGTGGCCCCAGCTAGTGAAAGCGTTGGCTGGGCTGTTGTCGTTGTAGAAGCTCCGATACATCGTTCCGATTATCACCTTCACCGAGCCGCTTGGGCGGGTGTCGCACCACGTGCGGTTCTGCTCTGAGTCGTCGGCTACGAAGAACTGGTAAACGGGCTTCTCTGGCTTGGGTGTTGGGGGAGTGGCCGGAGCATCGGTGTCGGTGCTCGGACCAGGCTCCGGCTCGAACGTCGCTCCCGGAACCGGGCTGCTGCTCTGTCCAGGAGCCGGAGACTCAGAAGTCTCCGGGGTGCCTTGGACCGAACCGCTAGAAGGGTGCGCCTGAGGTTCTGAGGGGTCTTCTACGGGCTTGGCTGCTACTCCCTGACCTGAGGGAGCGAGCCGGCGAGTGGGCGACTCAGCCGACCCCGAGGCTTTTCCTGAGGCTTCCTGGCTCGACTCCGGCCCTGGTGTGGTCGACTCGATAGCCGTTGACGGCTTGGGGGAGTCCTGGACTATCCAGGACGTGACGCCGTAGCTCAGGAGGAACAGGCTCAGGAGCCCCACCACATACGGCGCAACCTTCTTGATGGTTCGCATGGTTGTTATCCGTTCTCGCCCTCTACGCTTACGTACATTTCAACTCTCCAGGTGGACGACTCAGTCAGAGCCAAGTCGTCACCCGTCATATCAATCCAGTACTCGGAGTCTTCCGAGTCTGGTTCGGCCCAGATGTTCATCAGGCGTAGACACCCTCTGGTAGGTAATGAGTTGGCCAGGCTCGCGCGAACTCCTCAGTTCGCTCATCGATCCATGAGACTTCAGCGCGACGATCTCCAACAATTTCGCTCGGCATGACGTGTCGCACTCCAAACTTCTTGTTGTCTACTTTCTTGCGGATCTTGAGTGCGGTTTCGGTGTACTGCCCGAAGGGGAGAGACACGAGAATCTCCATCGTGGTCTCGTTCACCGCTACTGGGACCCAATTCGTAATTGAAACATTTGAAGACATGATTGCTTCCCTTCGTTAGTTGATGGTTTCGACAGCACAAGCCACTAGATCTCGTGCCATGTTGGGTGGAACCGCGTTTCCTGCGAGACGTACGCGGAGACGCTTGGACAAGGTCTCTTCCTGCCACTGGTAGTCCTCGGGGAACGCCATGGCTGCCGCGTACTCCTTGGGCGACAACATGCGGAAGAGGCAGTCTTCAACCGAGGCTTGAGCCTGTAGGAGAGCCGCACGGTCAACGGTCGTGACGGTCCTCAGAGGCTCGGTGGTCGGGTAGGCAACGCCCTTGCTGTAGTAGGGAATTACAAGCCCATGGTGGTTACCGGACGCGGTGACCGTTGCGAGCGGCTGAGACACCGGGCGGGTAGTCGAGTTGCCTCCCCGTAGCTCCGCGATGAACGGCGGAACCATGAGCCCGGTTTCGTTGCGCGTGGTGCACGCCCTCATGGGACGGTCCAGGCTGAACGGCTGCTTCCCGTCTCGGCCCTCTACGGGCACCAGGGCGGAGCCGTAGCGCTCAAGCCCGATCCTGATGCGGTTGAGCGTCTTCTCTGCCAGAGGGCGGGAGCGGTCACCGATGCGGGTACCGACGTCCGACCAATCGATGATCTCGCTTGCTGGTCGTGTCAGAGGCTCGGTGACCGAGTCGCAGAGTCGGCACCTGTAGAAGTACTGAGCGCGGTACTTGCCCGCTTGCTTCGCGGGGTTCTTCCACGCTTGGTAGGTCTCCCGTGTCGAGCCGCACGGTTCGCACCAGGCCGTTGGGCACGTCCAACGCTCGACGTCCGGGCACGGTGTTTCCTTGGGGTGAGCGAGACAGAACCAGCGGTCACGCCACTGAGCAGCAGCCGGCCCGAGTTGACCAGCGAAAGCAGCGTTCAGGAAGACCTCATGGAGGCAGTAGCCCGTGTCTTCCATTGAGATCTTCCAGCCTCGGAAGCCGGACCACTGGCGTACCTCAACGACGTTCTCAACGAACACGAACCTGTACTGGTGGTACTCGGTGAATCGCTGGACGTCCCACATGGTCGCTCTGCTGCGCTCGGCGTCTATGTCCTGAGCTGATAGGGCTCGGGTCTTTCCCTGAGCCACGCTGTGCTTGGTGCACGATGGGGAAGCCCATAAGAGATCAGTACGGGGATAACGTCGGGGATCAACCTGCGAGATATCCGCGCAGTCGTGATCAGCTTCCTTGTGGTTGAGCTGGTGTACATCAATAGCAACAGGCCAGTGATTCGCAGCCATCCGGACGGACACGCCCGGTACGAGAGATGCGCCGTAAGAAGATCCTCCTCCACCACAGAATAAGTCGGTGAGGTCTAGGCTCATAACTTGTCCTGAGCCTGTGGAGTTGCCTTCTTAGGGGTCTTGGGCTTGCACTCGTCCGAGCAGTACGGGCGGTGTTCAAAGACCCTTGCGGGCTTACCGCACTTGGGGCAGTCGTTGTTAATCTGCATTGTGAATCCTTTCAAGCTTCCTGGTCAGTTCGTTGTCGTCGCTTCGGAAGAACTCTGCGAGTGCTGGGAACCTGCGGGCTAGGACGTAGCCCGAGACCTTGATGAAGAGGGCTAGCAGCATCAAGGCTGCTGTGACGATGGTGAAAATTTCCACGTGGTTACCCCTTTGATGTGAGTCGGTTGATGGTTAGCTTGCCTTGGGTAGGTCACGGGTTTCCGGTGGCTCCTCGGCTACCGGTAGACCCTCAATCCTGAACATGTGACGCAGGGCGATTCGGATAATCTCGCTGTGGGAGGTCTGGTACTTCTCCGATAGGGCCAAGATGTTGGCCCTATCGTCTTCCCTTAACTGGAAGCTCTTTAAATTTGTTTGGCGCTTGATGGGCATTTTGCCTCCTTTCTGTATTGATACTCCCATTTTATCAAGAAAAGGCTCCGCCATGATCAGCAACTCATGCCCCTATTTCTTTAGAGGGAATGACGTGGCTACCTTTCTTACCCCTCGGTGCTGTGACGTGGGTCACTGCTGGATCAGGGCATGAAGAAACCCCGTAGTGCCCGAGGGGGCTGCTACGGGGTTCCGGGGTGGAGCTGGGGGCTAGGCGGCGGCGAGAGCCTGCTTCACCTGAGCCAAAGAGGGGTTCGTCATGACCGAGGACTGGGTACCATCGGAGGCAGAAATCAGAACCGTGGGTACCGTCTGATTCCCGCCATTCGCCTTCTCGACGAACGCCGCGGACTCCGGGTCCTGCTCGATGTTGATCTCGGTGTACGCGATGCCCTCACGCTCCAGCTGCTTCTTCAGCCGCTGGCAGTAGCCGCACCACGTGGTGCTGTACATCGTCACAGTGCCCTGCATGTCTCGCGCGCTCCTCTGATGGCTCGGGGAAACAGGTCGTCCGATGAGGGAACGTACGCGACAGCGGCGCCATTCCCGCCCGGGGTATGGCCGGGCACGTGACGCCTGCCGCATCAGTACTACTAACGGTGCCTGCCTGTGGACAACCGGCACAGCCGCCTCCGGCGACCTGGCAGCATGGCCGTGTGACAGCAGCAACGCACTCCACCCTCTTCCCGCAGGTACCGGACTCTGCCGACGCGGTGCTCGAAGGGCTCGACCCCGAGCAGCGCGAGGTGGCCACCGCCCTGCACGGGCCGGTGTGCGTGCTCGCGGGCGCCGGCACGGGCAAGACCCGGGCGATCACCCACCGCATCGCCTACGGGGTGCGTGCCGGCATCCTCCAGCCCTCCAGCGTGCTCGCCGTCACCTTCACCAACCGGGCCGCCGGAGAGATGCGCGGCCGACTGCGACAGCTCGGCGCCGCCGGGGTGCAGGCGCGTACGTTCCACTCGGCCGCCCTGCGCCAGCTCCAGTACTTCTGGCCGAAAGCGGTCGGCGGCTCCATGCCGCGTCTCGTCGACCGCAAGATCCAGCTCGTCGCCGACGCGGCCGCCGCCTGCCGCATCCGCCTCGACCGCAACGAGCTGCGGGACGTCACCGCCGAGATCGAGTGGTCCAAGGTCACCCGGACCGTCCCCGCCGACTATCCGCCCGCCATCGCCAAGGCGGGGCGCGACGCCCCCCGCGACCCGGCCGAGATCGCCCAGATCTACAACGTCTACGAGGACCTCAAGCGGGACCGCTCGGTCATCGACTTCGAGGACGTCCTGCTGCTCACCGTCGGCATCCTCCAGGACCGGCACGACATCGCCGACCAGGTCCGCTCCCAGTACCAGCACTTCGTGGTCGACGAGTACCAGGACGTCAGCCCGCTCCAGCAGCGCCTGCTGGAACTGTGGCTCGGCGACCGGGACAACCTGTGCGTCGTCGGTGATGCCAGCCAGACGATCTACTCGTTCACGGGAGCAACTCCCGACCATCTGCTCGACTTCCGCACCCGTCATCCCGGCGCCACCGTCGTCAAGCTGGTCCGCGACTACCGCTCCACCCCTCAGGTCGTCCACCTCGCCAACGGTGTGCTCGCCCAGGCCCGGGGCCGCGCCGCCGACCACCGCCTGGAGCTGGTCTCCCAGCGCGACCCCGGCCCCGAGCCCGGGTACACGGAGTACACCGACGAGCCCGCCGAGGCCGAGGGCGCCGCCCGCCGTATCCGCGAACTCATGGACTCGGGAGTCGCGGCAGGCGAGATCGCCATCCTGTTCCGTACGAACTCCCAGTCCGAGACCTACGAACAGGCCCTCGCCGACGCGGGCGTCCCCTATCAGCTGCGAGGTGCCGAGCGGTTCTTCGACCGCCCCGAGGTGCGCAAGGCGGGCATCGCCCTGCGCGGCGCGGCCCGCTTCGGCGGCAACGACTCGCTCCTCGATGACGCCGTCGACCTGCCCTCGCAGGTACGGGCCGTGCTGTCGGGCGAGGGCTGGACGACCGAGCCCCCGGCCGGCTCCGGAGCTGTCAGAGAGCGCTGGGAGTCGCTGGCCGCCTTGGTGAACCTCGCCCACGACTTCGCCGCCGCCAAACCTGGCGCCACCCTTGCCGACCTCGTCGCGGAGCTCGACGAGCGGGCGAACGCCCAGCACGCCCCGACCGTTCAGGGCGTCACCCTCGCCTCCCTCCACTCGGCCAAGGGCCTGGAGTGGGACGTCGTCTTCCTGGTCGGCGTCGCCGAGGGCATGATGCCGATCACCTACGCAAAGACGGACGAGCAGATCGAGGAGGAACGCCGGCTCCTCTATGTCGGTGTCACCCGCGCCAGGCTGCACCTCCATGTCTCCTGGGCGCTCACCCGCGCACCCGGCGGCCGCCCGAGCCGCCGCCCCAGCCGCTTCCTCGACGGACTGCGCCCCGGCTCGGTCGCCACCGCAGGACGCACCGCCGCCGTCGGTTCCGGAGGCGTCGAGCGCGGCTTCACGAGCAAGCCGGACGCCGCCCCGAGACGCACCCAGCGTTCCCCGGCCCGCTGCCGTGTCTGCGGGCGCACCCTCACCGACGCCGGCGAGATGAAGCTGATGCGCTGCGAGAGCTGTCCCTCGGACATGGACGAGGCCCTCTACGAACGACTCCGCGAGTGGCGTGCGGCCCAGGCCCGGCTCAGCGGGCAGCCGGACTTCTGCGTCTTCACGGACCGGACCCTGGTGGCCATCGCAGAGGCGGAGCCGGCCAGTCCGGTTGAGCTGTCCCGCATCTCCGGCGTCCTCAAGCGGAAGCTGGAGCGCTACGGAGCCGATGTGCTGGCCATCTGTGCAGGCCAGGAGGTTGGGGAGGGCTCCGACGGGGGATGACGCGAACTCGTCGAAAAAATAGTTTGCGCATGCCCCAGCAATCCCCATAGGTTCTTAGCCACGGGAACGGAGGCCTTCTCGGAGGCCCCAATTCCGTGTTCTACTTGCATACCCGTCGGACTGGTTCACCCCAGTCCCCCTAGACGCCGAGAGGAGGCGAGTCCAGTGATCAGCATCAACACCAGCTCCATCAGCAGCGTGAAAATGACCGATCGCTCGGTCGTCGCTTCCCTGTGCATGCTCGGCGTCTCGAACCAGGGCACCGGTCTGTCCGGCATCCGTGCCGCCCGTCCGGCGTCCGCCCTGTCTCTCGCGGGTCTCCCTGTCCGTGAGGGCAATGAGCGACCGACCAAGGCACTGGAAGCGGCAGTAGTGGCACAGGCCAAGGCCTATGCCTCTACGGCGACCGGTGCCGGATTCCGGAAGCAGACGAAGCACCACCACCTGATGTGGGCCTTCCGTGGGCCAGAACCCTGGAGTGATCCAGCCTGATCGTTGATCAGGCCGGCGCCTTCAGGGCCGCGGAACCCCATCCGGGATCCGCGGCCCTTCTGTTTGTCCCCCACCAGGGATGACGGAGTGAAGGGGCCTCGGGACAAGAAAGACCCGGTACCAGCCGCCACCCGGCCCAACAGGGCCGGAACGACCAGACGAGGAAGACGAACCGTGCAACTCGAAGCGCACGCCCCGTCCGTACCGCCTTCAGACGTGATCCCCAAGCCCGGCCTCACGGAGGACCCCACCTTGATCCCGCTCACTGCGCTCACCGCGCTCGACGACGCCATCGAGAACCTCGGCGTGCCCGTCCCCTGCCGTTCCTACGACCCGGAGGTCTTCTTCGCCGAGTCGCCGGCGGACGTCGAGTACGCCAAGTCCCTCTGCCGCACCTGCCCGCTGATGGAGGCCTGCCTCGCCGGCGCCAAGGAGCGGCGTGAGCCCTGGGGCGTCTGGGGTGGCGAGCTGTTCGTCCAGGGTGTTGTCGTCGCCCGGAAGCGGCCGCGTGGTCGCCCGCGCAAGAACCCGGTCACGGCATGAACACCGCAGGAACAATCGACCGTCCCTTCACGCACGACCCCCAGAAGCAGGCCCCGATGAAGCCGTCCACCCACGAGCTCGCAGGCTCCGCGCCTGAAGAATTCACCACCAGTGGCGCGAACGACTCGCGTCAGAACAGGAACCGAGAGATGCAACTCATCCAAGAAGCCCTGGCCCGTGCGCATATGCACGAGCGCCGGTACGTGGCCGAGCAGGAACGCCGGGCCGTGCGCCTGGCGACCGCTCGCCGCATGCAGCGCCGGGCCGAACGGGCCTCGCTGCGTGCCCGCCGCGCGCTCGCCATGGCGGTCATGCAGTAACCGACTCCACCGCCAGACGGTGGCCTCCCGACCCGGGAGGCGGTAATCCCCGCTGGGGGCCGGTTCCGTGCGAACGGGACCGGCCCCCGCAGTGCGTTGTGACCGCCGATCAGCCGGTGGCGGCGATATCGTCGCGGAGTGACGAGTCTTCCCGGAGGCAGTGACAACGGCGGTTCCGCCACGGAGCCCCAGCCCCTCGTGTGCGCCCGCTGCGGAACCCGGGCCGAGGCCCCGCAACCCACCTGGACCTGCTCCGTGGAGAACGGCGCCCGCCGCTACTTCTGCGACACCTGCTCCCGGGAGAACCTCAGAGCGATCGAGGGACGGCTGGACTCGGCCTGGTGGTAGGGCCGCTCACGCCTCCGCCGCCGACTCCTCGTCCGTCAGCTCCTCCGGCACGAACCCGGGCAGCCAGTCCTCCAACTCCTCGCGCAGTCGCACCGTCGCTCCCAGCTGGCACAGCACGCCGATGGTGCTCAATGTCACCCGGTGGATGAGGAGATACGCCGGGGGCAGGTTGAGCTGCTTGGCCAGCTGGTAGGCGGGCGAGCGGGGATCGGCCACCCGTCCGGCCTGACTGCGCATCCAGCCGCGGGTGAAGGTGAACTCCTCGACCTGAGCCGGTTCGATGATCGGCAGCAGGTAGTCGAGGACGGCGTTCGGGTCGAGGTCGATCGACTCCTTGACGAAGCCCTCGGCGCAGAGGAGTTCGTAGACCGCCTCCGCCTCGCCGTCCAGGGTCATGCGCAGGGAGTCGCCGATGGGGGTCGGCAGACCCCCCGGGAGCCGGTCGACCGTGCCGAAGTCCAGGACACCCAGCCGCCAGTCGTCCGCACCCTCCGGGCCGCCCGGCAGGAGGCGGAAGTTCCCCGGGTGCGGGTCGGCGTGCAGGAGCCCGGTGCGGGCCGGGCCGGAGAAGAGGAACCGGGCCAGGAGCTGGCCGGCGCGGTTGCGTTGCTCCTCGGTGCCGTCGGAGATCACCTCTGAGAGCGGGATCCCGTCGATCCACTCCGTGACCAGGACCTGCTCGCACTGGTGGACCACCGCAGGGACGACGACATCCGGATCGTCGGCGAACTCCTCGGCGTGGGCCTGCTGGGCCTGCGCCTCCAAGCCGTAGTCCAGTTCCTCGGAGACCCGGTCCTTCAGCTCCGCGATCAGGGGCTTGATGTCCATGCCCGGAATCAGCGGGCCCAAGAGTCGGGCGAAACGGCTCAGTTGGTTCAGATCGGACAGCAGGGCCTCACCGGCACCCGGGTACTGCACCTTGACGGCCACCTCGCGGCCGTCGTGCCACACACCTCGGTGCACCTGGCCGATCGAGGCCGCAGCCGCGGGCTTGTCCTCGAACTCCAGGAACAGCTCCTGCCAGTCCTCGCCGAGCCGCTCCGCCAGCACCGAGTGCACGGTGCGTGTCGGCATCGGGGGCGCGGCTTCCTGCAGCTTGGTGAGCGCGGCGCGGTAGGGCCCGGCGATCTCCTCGGGCAGGGCCGACTCGAAGACGGACAGGGCTTGTCCGAACTTCATCGCGCCGCCCTTGAGCTCGCCGAGCACCTTGAACATCTGCTCGGCGGTGCGCTGCTGCAGCTCACGGCCGACGATCTCCGCGGACTCGCCGACGATCCGCTTGCCCAGTCCCCAGGTCGCCCGTCCGGCGAAGCCGAGCGGGAGCGCGGCGAGCTTGGCGGTACGGGTGACCGCCTTGCGGGGAAGATCAGACATGCGCCCTCCAGGTACCAGCCGACCACTCCGAGTCCGCCGCACGGCGTGACTCCTTCGGCGGCCGTTGCTCCGCCATTGTCTCGCGCTACTGCTCGTCCTCGGAGGGGTGTTCTCCCTCACCTTTCTCCGTGGCGCCGCACGGGCATGCGTGGTGCGCCCACACCGGCCGTGCGTGCCAGCTCAGACCGGGTAGGGACACCTCCCAGCGTGCACCGGCGCTCGACGGAATCCGTCCATCCAGAAAGGCTAGGGCGTGTGCGGCAGCCAGTCCGGCGACCGTGGTGGCCAGCGTGAGATCGCAAGGGCGTACGTCGCGTGTCCGGCTCGTGCCTGAGCGCCACTGCGCGACCAGGCGGGGCCAGGTCGGGTCCCGGTCGGCGCGCCCCTCGTGGAGACAGCCGGCGCAGGCCGTCTCGCCGGGCATGACCAGCGGGCCGACCACGCCGGTGCCCTCCACCACGCCGGCGTACAGATGGGGCGTACCGGAAGCGATGAGGGGTTCGGCTGCGGACGGGGAGGGTGCGTGCACTGCTACGTCGTCCCGGGGCGCGATGATCACCAGGGAGTGGCCGGCGCCGTCCTGCCCGTGAGGTGACTGGGAGCTCCGGCGTGGTGGCCGGTCCGGTGCGCAGCGGCGTGCGGCCCGCCGGGCGGCCTCGTCCCTGCGGTCGCCGACCGCCTCCGCGGGCAGCCCGCCCGGCGCGACGTCCCACGGCTCGACCCGGCCGACGTCGCGCACGTCGATCTCGCCCACCCCCGCGCCCGCCAGCAGCGAGGCCACCATGGCGCCGACCCGGCCGGCACCCCTCACCTGTACGCGCAGTGAGCGGCGTGCGGCCAGGCGGCCGATCGCCTCGCCCGGCTCGGACGTGGTCAGGGACAGGGAAGCCAGGTCGGGGCGCAGCCGGTCCAGGGCATCCTTCTTGCGCCGCAGGGCGTCGCCGGCCGGCCCGCCTCCCTTCGCGTCGTCGAGGAGCCCCGCCCGTGCCAGCCGTCGCACCAGCCCGTCGACATGACCGTCCGGCAGGTCCATGCGGCGGCCCTCTTCGCGCAGCAGCTCCAGCCCGCGAGTGCCGTTGAGCAGATCGAGGAAGCTGCCCGTCGCCGTGTCCATCGGACCCAGCGTCAGAGCGTGCGCCGGAGTCATCCCGAACTGCACCGTGTTGAGATCCCGCCAGCCACGCCTGAGCGCGGGCTTCAGCAGTGGCGCCAGCGGAGCCGGAGCCGATGGAGCCGATGGAGCCGTTGAAGTCGGCGTGGTCGATGTGGTCGACGGAGCTGTGGAATCTCCCGAAACAGTCGAAATCGTCGCTTGCATGAACAGGCCCCCGTAGCCGTCGTGGAACGTCCCCGTGTGCCGGTGGAGCTCGGTCGCAGCCCCGCCGGTGACAGCCAGCATGCCCCGACGGGGCACCCGGTGCCGAAAGTTGTCCACAGGCGGTGGATATTCGTCGTACAAATCAAACGCACGGTGGGGGATCGGCACGGAACCGTCCCGGAGTCGGGACTTCCCGCATGCGCAGCGGGTAACGTCGGGGCGTGTCCGCCGACCCACTGCACCGCGCCGGAACGCCACAGCGCAGTACGACGAGCCCGCCGTCGAGCGGCTCGGGGGCGAGCGCGATCGAGGTCCGCAGAAGCGCCCGGCGCCGCCGGACGGTCTCGGCGTACCGCGAGGGCGATCGCACCGTCGTGCTCATCCCCGCCCGGATGTCCGAGGCCGAGGAGCAGCGCTGGGTGAACGTCATGCTCGACAAGCTGGCAGCCCAGGAGAGCAAGCGGGTCCTCGGTGACGCCGAACTGGCGGAGCGGGCGGAGCGGCTGTCGGCGCAGTACTTCGAGGGCCGCGCGCGGCCCAACTCGGTCCGCTGGGTCACCAACCAGAACACGCGCTGGGGCTCGTGCACCCCGGCCGAGGGCAGCATCCGGCTCTCGCACCGTCTGCAGGGCATGCCCGAGTACGTCGTCGACTACGTCCTCCTCCATGAACTCGCGCATCTCCTGGTGCCCGGACACGGGCCCCGCTTCTGGCGGTTGCTGGAGGGGTATCCCCGCACCGAGCGGGCGAAGGGCTACCTGGAAGGCGTGGTCGCAGCCGAACGGTTGCCGCATCTGCCCGGCGCGCGCGGCGAATGAGTGCTCCCTGAGGACCCCCGGAGGCGGCGCTTCCGGTTCGCTTGGGCGAGGGTTGTGTACCGGGTCTGTACCGGCTTGGCTCGATGTCCGAGTTTGCCGTTAGCCTGGCGCGACGCAATCACATTCGGGATGGGGGACGGTCGTTACGCATGGCCAGGGAATTCCAACGCGGCCACAAGGCCAGGATCAGTGACCTCACCGCGGGCACGGATCTGTACGTAGGGGTACAGATCGCCGCTCCGGGGCTGTCGTTCGACATCAGCTGCTTCGGTCTCGACGCCGACGAACAGCTCTCGGACGACCGCTACTTCGTCTTCTTCAATCAGCCGAAGTCACCTGAGGAGTCCATCCAGCTCCTCGGCACCCAGGCGGGCGACACGGAGTCCTTCCGCGTCACGCTCGACAAGATCCCCCCGCAGATCCAGAAGCTGTCCTTCACGGCGACGATCGACGGCGCCGGACAGATGTCGCAGGTCAGCCCCGGGTACATCCGCATCGTCGCCGGCGGCGAGGAGGTCGCCCGATACGCCTTCAGCGGCGCGGAGTTCTCCACCGAACGCGCTGTGATGCTGGGCGACTTCTATCTCAAGGATGTCTGGCGGTTCGCCGCCGTCGGACAGGGCTTCGACGGCGGCCTCGATGCGCTGCTGAGGAACTTCGGCGGCGAGGTCGCCGAGGAGGAGACGCCGGAACCCCCGCAGCAGGCCCAGCAGCCGCAGGCCGGTGCGGCACCCGGCTTCGCGCCCCCCGCTCAGGCCACCGCGCCGCCCGCCTTCGGCGCCCCCGCACCTGCACCGGCCCCCGCGCCCGCTCCGGCCCCGGCTGCGCCCGCACCGCAGCCCGCCGCGCAGGGCTTCGCACCTCCGCAGGGGTCCACGCCGCCGCCTCCGGCCCCGGCGCCCTCGGTGCATGCCCAGCCCACGATCGTCGCGCCGATCACGCCGCCCGGCGGCGCCCCGCCGCCCCCCGCCCCGGCTCCCGCGCCCTACGGCCAGCCCGGGCAGCAGCCGCCGTACGGCCAGGCTCCCGCCCCGAGCGCCCCGCCGCCGCCCGGGTACGCCCAGCCCCAGGCCCCGCAGGCACCGGCCCCGCCTCCTGGTTACGGCCAGCCGACTCCGCCACCCGGCTACGGTCAGGCGACCCCGCCTCCTGGCTATGGCCAGCAGCCCCCCTACGGGCAGGTCCCGGGCCAACAGGCGCCTTATGGAGCCCCGCAGGGTGCACCTCAGAGCGCACCCCAGGGCCCCGGTGTGGCCGCGGCGCTCCAGCAGTTCAAGGAGACGCCCACCGGTCAGCGCTGGACGCAGCAGAACAAGAAGATGGTCCGGGTCGACCTCGGCATCGGCGGGCAGCCCGTGCTGGCCCGGCAGGGCAGCATGGTGCTCTACCAGGGCAAGGTCGACTTCAGCTACAAGGGCGCCGGCTTCTCCGGCCGGATCGTGGGCAACGCGACCGGCCAGGAGATGCAGCTGATGCGCTGTACCGGCCAGGGGCAGGTGTTCCTCGCCGAGAACTCAACGATGCTGCACCCGATCGAGCTCCAGGGCGACGGCATCTGCGTCTCCGCCGAGAACGTCCTCGCTTTCGACGAGAGCCTCCAGTACGAGGTCCGCCGTGTCGAGGGTCACGGCATCCCCGGCGGCGCGCTGTTCACGATGCAGTTCACGGGCACCGGCACGATCGTCGTCAAGACGCACGGCACGCCCGTGGTGCTGCCGGTCACGCCCACGACGTTCGCCGACGCCAACGCCGTGGTCGCCTGGTCGTCCGCGGCCCAGGTGATCGTCTCCAGCCAGGTACGGATGCGCCGCAACGCCTACCCCGGCGACACCGGAGAGAGCGTCAACCTCCAGTTCCGGGCCGCTCCCGGCAACTTCATCGTCGTCCAGCCGTACGAGATCTGAGGGAGCCCGTCATGAACCAGCCACTCGCGGGCTTCGCTCCCGCACCCGTCACCGCCCGCATGGAGAACCACGGCAACCACATGGCGAAGATCGCCATGCAGACCGGGAACGACCTCCTCGCGCGCGTGGGATCGATGGTCGCCTACGAAGGCTTCGTCCAGTACGAGCCCAACCCGCCGGCCGTGCGCCAGATCGCCAAGGACTGGATGACCGGCGAGGGCGCACCCCTGATGAAGTGCTCCGGCGACGGACTGCTCTACCTCGCCGACTACGGCGCCAACGTCGTCATCATCAACCTCAACGGCGACGGCATCTCCGTCAACGCCACCAACCTGCTCGCCTTCGACGCGCATCTCACGTGGGGCGTCGAGCGGGTGAAGGGCCTGGCCAAGTTCGCCGGACAGGGCCTGTGGAACACCAAGATCTCCGGGCAGGGCTGGGTCGCGCTGACCTCCCGGGGCAAGCCGATCGTCGTCGACTGCGGTGGCGGCGAGGACGAGACGTACGTCGACCCGGACGCGCTCGTCGCCTGGTCCCCGAACCTCAAGGTGAAGGGCAAGCGCAGCTTCAAGGCGCAGTCGCTCATCGGCCGGGGCAGCGGTGAGGCCTACCAGATGGCCTTCTCCGGCCAGGGCATCGTCGTCGTCCAGCCCAGCGAGGACAGCACCGACCGTCTCCGGGTCCGGGGCTGAGGGGGAGCCAGAAACGCCATGCAGAGTCCGCTTTTCGCCTACAACGACCAGCAGACCCAGGAACGCTGGAGCCTGCAGAACAAGCAGATGCTCCGCGTCGCCCTGGAGGGCCACGACGACATCCTCGCCCGCAAGGGGACCATGGTCGCCTACCAGGGCCTGGTCGAGTTCGACGCCGAGTTCCAGAACAACCAGCAGGGACGCGCCCGTGCACACACCGGTGAGGGCCTCGACCTCATGCGCTGCCACGGGCAGGGCACGGTCTACCTCGCCAACCTCAAGCAGCACGTGCACATGGTGGACGTGGACCAGGACGGCCTGACCGTCGACAGCAGCTACGTGCTGGCGATGGACTCCTCGCTGCACCACGAGGTCATCGCCGTCGACAGCCTCTACGGCATCTCCGGCTCGGGGAAGTACCAGCTCAACATCACCGGCCGTGGCAAGGTCGCGCTGATGACCTCGGGCATGCCGCTGATGATGCAGGTGACGCCCGACAAGTACGTCAACTGCGACGCCGACGCGATCGTCGCGTGGTCGACCGGGCTGCGCGTCCAGATGCAGTCCCAGACGCACTCCTCCGGGGTGTGGCGGCGCCGCGGCAACACCGGTGAGGGCTGGGAGCTCAGCTTCATGGGCAGCGGTTACGCGATCGTCCAGCCCAGCGAGCTGCTGCCGCCGCAGAACGCCCAGATCGGCTCCGGCCTCGCCGCGCAGTACGGCATGGGCCAGCAGGGAGCGCGAGGTCAGAACCAGGGCAACGTCTGGAGCTGACCGTCCGGAAAGCAGACGTAAGGGGTGACCGCCATGGGCGGTCACCCCTTACGCATGGTTCGGAGCCGACTCAGGCGGCGAGCCTCGCGCGCGTCGCTTCCAGCAGTCGTACGACCGACTCGTCCGCCACGTCCGCCACCTCGTCGTAGGCGAACCACCGCAGGTCGAGGGACTCGTCGCTGATCGCCTCCATGGCTCCGGTCGGAGCCAGCGCCGCGTACTGGACGTCGAGGTGCCAGGCGCACGGGGTGGTGTGCCGGTCCAGTCGGACGGGACCGCCGGGCAGCAGGGTCAGCCCCGCGATGCCCGACTCCTCGTTCGCCTCGCGCAGGGCGGCCGCGGCCAGCGTGTCGTCGGCCGGCTCGCAGTGGCCGCCCATCTGCAGCCACATGCGCAACTTCTTGTGCAGGGTCAGCAGCACGCGCCCGCGCGAGGGGTCGATCACCAGCGCGCTCGCAGTGATGTGCCCCTCCACGCAGGCCTTCCACATTCCGTCCGGATGGGCCTCCAGATGCTCCAGATAGGTCTGGCGCAGGTCCGGCTGGTCCTCGTAGCCCTTCAGCACGAGGACCGCGTCGTCGTACAGGCTCACTCGGTGTCGTCGTCCTTGGAGTCACCGCGGGCGTCGCCCTTGGTGTCGTCGTCCTTCTTCAGGTCCGGCTTCCCGGTCGAGCCGTGCGCCGCCTCGCCGAGCATCTTGTCCAGCTCGGAGAAGTCGATCTGCTCGCGGTGCACGAAGCCGTCCGGGTCGTCCAGGTCGGAGGCCGTCGGCAGCATGTCCGGGTGGGCCCACACGGCGTCACGGCCGTCGACACCGCGCGCGTCCGTGAGCGAGGCCCACAGGCGGGAGGCGTCGCGCAGACGGCGCGGGCGCAGTTCCAGGCCGATCAGAGTGGCGAACGTCTGCTCCGCCGGGCCGCCCGAGGCACGCCGGCGCCGCAGCGTCTCACGCAGGGCGTCAGCGGACGACAGGCGAGGCTTCGCGGCCGCGTGGACCACCGCGTCGACCCAGCCCTCGACGAGCGCCAGAGCGGTCTCCAGACGGGCCAGAGCCGCCTTCTGCTCCGGAGTGTCCTCCGGCTGGAACATGCCCTGCTGGAGGGCGTCCTGCAGCTGCTCCGGATTCTGCGGGTCGAACTGGCCGACCACGTCCTCCAGCTTGGCCGTGTCGACCTTGATCCCGCGCGCGTAGCCGTCGACCGCGCCGAACAGGTGCGAGCGCAGCCATGGCACGTGCGCGAAGAGGCGCTGGTGGGCCGCCTCGCGCAGGGCGATGTACAGCCGCACCTCCTCCTTCGGTACGCCCAGGTCCTTGCCGAACGTCTCGATGTTGATCGGCAGCAGGGCGGCCTTGCCCACGGGGCCGAGCGGCAGACCGATGTCGGTGGAGCCGACGACCTCGCCCGCGAGCACGCCTACGGCCTGCCCGATCTGCGTGCCGAACATGGCGCCGCCCATCGAGCGCATCATGCCGATCAGCGGGCCGGCCATGGCCTGCATCTCCTCCGGCAGGACGTCACCCATGGCGGTGCCGACGCGCTCGGCCACCGGGTCGACGAGCTCCTGCCACGCGGGCAGGGTCGCCTCGACCCACTCCGCGCGGGACCACGCCACCGCGGAGCCCGCGCCGGACGGCAGCGCCGTCGCGTCGTCGAGCCACAGGTCGGCCAGGCGGACGGCTTCCTGAACCGCGTTGCGCTCGGCGGGGCCGACGCTCGCGTCCTTCGTGCCGTCCGCGGTGCCCTGGGAGACCGTCTGGCGGGCGATCTGCTTGGCCATGTCCCAGTTCACCGGGCCGCCCTCGTAGGAGAGCATCTGACCCAGCTGCTGGAACGCGGCGCCCAGGTCGGTGGGGTTCAGGGAACCGAACATGGCAGCGAACGGATTGTCGGCACCGGTGCCACCGAAGCCGCCGGCTCCGGGCAGCCCGCCGAAACCGAACGGGTTGGCCGGGCCCTGACCACCACCGCTCTGCTGGTCCTTCTTCTTGCCCTCGTCGCCGTCGTCCGGCTCCTCCGGCGGAAGGCCGAATCCGAATGGGGTGTCACTCACGGGATTCCTCGGCTGGTAAGGCCACCGGTTTGGCACCGGCGGCGCGACTGCCCGATAACACCACCCAGCGTAGACACCGCGAGCCGTTCGGGCCTCGGTGCTTCGCCGACTCTTGGCCTGCGGCAGGATGGATGCCACCTGGTTCGTACGCGTCACTCGCGTCCGTACTGAAGACAACCGCTGGAGACGCCCGGTGAGTTCCCCTGATCCGCAGGTTCGCGCAGCGCGAAACCAGTCAACCCCTCCCGCGCGCGGCGTGCGCGGCCCCGTCGTCGCGGTGACCGGTGCCGCGTCCGGCATCGGTGCCCTGCTCACCGAGCGGCTGGTCGCGTCGGACGAGGTCAAGCAAGTCATCGCGATCGACGAGCGGCGCGGCGAGTGCGCGGCGGCGCAGTGGCACATCCTGGACGTGCGGGACCCGGCCATCGCGGACAAGCTGCGGGGCGCCGACGTGGTCGTACACCTGGCGCTCGACCTTGATCTGGAGACGGATTCCGCCGCCCGGACGGCATACAACGTTCGGGGGACGCAGACCGTTCTGACGGCCGCGGCGGCGGCCGGGATCCACCGGGTCGTGCTGTGCACCTCCGCGATGGTCTACGGGGCGCTGCCGGAGAACGAGCTGCCGCTGTCCGAGGACGCCGAGCTGCGGGCGACGGCGGAGGCCACCGGGGTCGGGGATCTGCTGGAGATCGAGCGCCTCGCGCGAAGGGCACCCCGGGCCCACCCCGGACTCAATGTGACCGTGGTCCGGCCCGCGGTACTCGTGGGCGGTACGGACACCGCGTTGACCAGGTACTTCGAGTCCCCGCGGCTGCTCGTCGTCGCCGGGTCCCGGCCTGCCTGGCAGTTCTGCCATGTCGAGGACCTGTGCAGCGCTCTTGAGTACGCCGTCCTGGAGAAGGTCGACGGGGAACTCGCCGTCGGCTGTGACGGCTGGCTGGAGCAGGAAGAGGTCGAGGAGCTCAGCGGGATCCGCCGTATGGAGCTGCCGTCGGCGGTCGCGCTGGGCGCGGCGGCCCGGCTGCACCGGATCGGACTGACGCCCTCCCCGGCCGGAGACCTGGCGTACACGATGTATCCCTGGGTCGTGAGCGGGAGCCGGCTCCATGACGCCGGGTGGCGGCCGCAGTGGACCAACGAGGAAGTGCTCGCGGAGCTGCTGGAAGAGGTCTCCGGCAGGCACACGGTCGCCGGGCGACGGCTCGGGCGCAAGGACGCCACGGCGGCGGGCGCCGCGGGAGCGACGGTGGCCCTGCTGGGCGCGGCGGCGGTGGTGCGCAGGGCTCGGAAGGCCCGGCGGCGGATCTGAGGTCCGTACGACCCTCCAAACCTGCACGCGCGTGTGCCGGGCGAATCGGCAATTCCCCGGTGCCGGTGACCTGGGGCACGATGGGGGCATGGCACCCACCCATGATCACCCCGGTGAGCAGGCCGCGCAGGACCCCATCAAGCTGCTCGCCGTCCGCGATACGCCGCTCTCCGTGGACGAGGTCTTCCGGCTAGTGGGGGACGACGCCGCCGGCGGCCTCGCGCTCTTCGCCGGGACCGTGCGCAACCACGACGGGGGTGCCGACGTCGACGAGCTCGGGTACTCCTGCCACCCGAGCGCCGAGGCCGAGATGCGGCGCGTCGCCGAGAAGGTCGTCGCCGAGTATCCGGTGCGGGCGCTCGCGGCCGTGCACCGGGTCGGAGACCTCAGGGTCGGGGACCTCGCCGTCGTCGTCGCCGTGTCCTGTCCGCATCGCGGAGAGGCCTTCGAGGCGTGCCGGAAGCTGATCGACGACCTCAAGCACGAGGTGCCGATCTGGAAGCACCAGAAGTTCTCCGACGGCACCGAGGAATGGGTCGGCGCCTGCTGAACCGTCCCCGGACGGTCCGTCGGAACCCGTCCACCTCACTCCGGTTGCGTAACCGCACCCCTGACGTGAGCGTTGTCAGTGCCAGCGGTTAATCTGCTGATCAGTCAGTTGCGGTCGCTCATTGGGGATGGGAGGACGGCATGGCGGCACTCGCCTGGTTGTTGATTCCGCTCGCGGCTGCGGTCGGCGCCGGCCTGTGGGGCAGTTGGGCCAACCGGACCCGCAAGGCACGGGGCGACGGGCCGGAGCTCGACGGGTATGCCCGGTTCCGCGAGGCCATGGAGAAGAAGGCCTCCTCGCGCACGTGATCGCGGGGGCGGGTTTACGGCCCTGACGGGGCACTGACAGGCGTGTCACGTACTGTCTTGGCATGCCACGCCGCACCGCGACGATGCTCGCCTCAACCCTGATGCTGATCGCGCTCCTGTGCGCGGGAGTCTTCATCCCCGTGCCGTACGCGGAGATGTCGCCCGGGCCGACGGTGAACACCCTCGGCGATCATGACGGCGAGCCGGTGCTGCAGGTCAACGGTCGCAAGACCTACCCGACGACCGGCCACCTCAACATGACCACCGTCCGGGTCACCAGCGCCGACTACAGGATGAACCTCGTGGAGGCCGTCTACGGGTGGCTGGCGCATGACAACAAGGTCGTGCCGCACGACACCCTCTACCCGGACGGCAAGACCGAGGAGCAGTCCACCCAGGAGAACGCCGAGGAGTTCAGCCAGTCCCAGGAGAGCGCCAAGGTCGCCGCCCTGGAGGCACTGGACATCCCGGTGCAGAGCTGGGTGATCGTCTCGACCGTGGTCAAGGCGACGCCTGCCGAGGGCAAGCTGCACGCCGGTGACGTCATCAAGTCCGTCGACGGTACGACGGTGAAGGAGCCCGCCGACGTCGCCGAGCTGGTGACCAAGCACAAGCCGGGCCAGGACGTCGTCTTCACGATCGTGCCGGCCAAGGAGCAGGCCGCCGCCGAGAAGGAGCGCCGGACGCCGACGAAGACCGAGAAGATCACGATCCGGACCGCCGAGTCCGACGACAGCGGCGAGAAGCGCGCTGTCGTAGGGATTTCCGCCGGGACCGACCACACCTTCCCGTTCACCATCGACATCAAGCTCGCCGACGTCGGCGGCCCCAGCGCCGGTCTGATGTTCGCGCTCGGGCTCTACGACAAGCTCACCCCGGGCAGCCTGACCGGCGGCAAGTTCGTCGCCGGCACCGGCACCATCGACGACGCCGGCAAGGTCGGCCCCATCGGCGGCATCGAGATGAAGACCGTCGGCGCGCGCGACAAGGGCGCCCAGTACTTCCTCACCCCGGCCGACAACTGCGCGACGGCCGCCCGTGACGTCCCGAGCGGGCTCACCCTGGTCAAGGTCGGCACCATCGACGATGCCCTCGGCGCCCTGAAGGACATCCGCTCCGGCGACACGGCCGACCTGCCGAAGTGCACGACCAGGGACTGAGCGACGAACCTCGAGTACGGCAGTGGGGGCGCCCTTCCCTTCCGGGGGCGCCCCCACTGCCGTACCGGACCCCCGTCCGCCGTACCGGAGGACCTCAGTCCGCGAACGTGGCCGCCAGGGCCTCCGCGAGTCCCGGAATCAGGTCCGGGCCGGTGAGGACCTCCGTCGGGGTGTCCTTCTCGCGCAGGCGCAGGGCCGATTCGCGGGCGCCGTCGCGCAGCACCGCGACCGTCATGCGGACCTCCTGGCGCTCGGGGTGGTCCGCCACCCACTTCGCGAGCTTGGCCTCGCTCAGGCCCTGCGGGACCTGCGTCTCGGCGGACGGGGGCAACATGAGACGCTCGACCGTGAGCGCGCAGCCGGCCACCGCGTCGGGCCAGGCGATCGTGGCAAGGAACTCATCGAGCGCCTTGCCCGTTTCAATTTCGTCCTGCTCGATCGGGGTCAGGCCGGAGGACTCCTGCTCGTCCCCCAGGCCGAGCTGGGCGGCGAGGCCGGGTTCCTGGGCCCGCAGCCGTGCGGTGTCTACGAGGGCGAAGAGGCGGGCGGGCTGGTCCCAGCCGAGGCCGGAGGCGTACTCGTCGATCTCGAGAACGGCCCGGGTCAGCGGGCTCGCCGCCATGGGAGTGTTGGACATGGTCACAATCCTGCCTCGTTCCCGGCCGGAATCGGGAACTGAGTAAAGGGTGAGTAAGTTGCATAGGTGTGGGCCCACGATCACGGGGGGCCACGGCGGGTCCACGAAGACGCGGGCCTGACGGATCAACAGCGAACCTCGGGGTGCGAACCTTGGCTTTCCAGATGCCGGACCGCGGCGGAGGCCCGACCGGGCCACGGATCAGAGTGGGCCGCCCGTCCCGGCGTGTCCGGACGCTGCTCATGACACTGGGCGTCCTCGCCGTCCTCGGCATGGCCTTCACCATGTTCGCGGGCTTCTGGACGGACTGGCTCTGGTACCGGTCGGTGAACTACTCCTCGGTGTTCACGACCACGCTGTGGACGAAGATCGGACTCTTCTTCGTCTTCGGTCTGTTGATGGCCCTCGCGGTCGGGTTCAACATCTGGCTGGCGCACCGGCTGCGTCCGCCGCTGAGCGCCATGTCGATGGAGCAGCAGAGCCTCGACCGCTACCGCATGGGCATCGCGCCCTACAAGAAGTGGCTGCTGCTGGCGATCACCGCGCTGGTCGGCCTGATCGCCGGCGCCTCCGCCTCCAGCCAGTGGCGGACCTGGCTGATGTGGGTCAATGGCGTGCCCTTCGGCGAGAAGGACCCGCAGTTCCACCTCGACGTCGGCTTCTACGCCTTCGACCTGCCCTGGTACCGGTTCCTGCTCGGCTTCGGCTTCGCCGCCGCGATCCTCTCCGTGATCGCCGCCGCGCTCACCCACTACCTGTACGGCGGGCTGCGCATCACCAGCCCGGGCGCGCGTGCCACGGCCGCGGCCACCGGCCATCTGTCGGTCCTCATCGGCATCTTCGTCGCCCTGAAGGCCGTCGCGTACTGGCTCGACCGGTACGGGCTCGCGGTGAAGTCCAGTGACTTCAAGGCGACCGACAACTGGACCGGCCTCCGGTACGTCGACGCCAACGCCTATCTGCCGGCCAAGACGATCCTGTTCTGCATCGCCGTCATCTGCGCGCTGCTGTTCTTCGCCACGCTGTGGCGGCGCACGTGGCAGTTGCCCGTCATCGGCTTCGGCCTGATGGTGCTCTCGGCGATCCTCATCGGCGGCCTGTACCCGGCGATAGTCCAGAAGTTCCAGGTCCAGCCCAACGAGCAGGCCAAGGAAGCGCCGTACGTCGAGAAGAACCTCAAGGCGACGCGCGACGCGTACGGCATCGACGGCACCAAGGTCACCGAGTACCCGGGCACGAGCAAGACCGAGGACAAGACCAAGCTGCGCGACGACGTGGACGCCACGGCGAGCATCCGCATCCTGGACCCGAACATCGTGTCGCCCACGTTCCAGCAGCTCCAGCAGATCAGGAACTACTACGCGTTCCCGACCAACCTGGACGTCGACCGGTACGCCAAGGACGGCAAGGACCAGGACACGGTCATCGGTCTGCGCGAGATCAACCTCAACGGCATCCCGAAGCGCAACTGGATCAACGACCACTTCCGTTACACCCACGGATACGGTGTGGTCGCCGCCGAGGGCACCGCCGCCGACTCCCAGGGCCGACCGGACTTCACCGAGTCCGACCTGCCGTCCAAGGGAGACCTCGGGACGTACGAGCAGCGGGTCTACTACGGCGAGAAGACCACGATGTACTCGATCGTCGGCGGTCCCCAGAAGGAGATCGACTACTCCGACGACAGCGGTGAGAAGACCTACAGCTACAAGGCCGACAGCGGGGTCAGTCTCTCCAACCCGGTCAACCGGGCCGCGTACGCGGTGGCGTTCGGAGAGCCGCAGATCCTGTACTCCGGTGCGATCGGCGACGGTTCGCGCATCCTGTACAACCGCACGCCCAAGGAGCGCGTCGAGGCGGTCGCCCCGTGGCTGACCATCGACGGTGACGCCTATCCGGCGGTCGTCGACGGCCGTATCCAGTGGATCGTCGACGCGTACACGACGACGAACGGCTACCCGTACTCCTCGCGTACGACGCTCGGTGACACGACGGCCGACTCGCTGACGGCGAGCAACAACCAGCGGGCGGTGGTGGCCCAGCAGAACCAGGTCAACTACATCCGCAACTCGGTGAAGGCGACGGTCGACGCCTACACCGGCGAGGTCAAGCTCTTCCAGTGGGACACCAAGGACCCGGTCCTCAAGACCTGGATGAAGGCGTTCCCGGACACGGTGAAGCCGAAGAGCGAGATCTCGAAGTCGCTGATGGACCATCTGCGCTACCCGCAGGACCTGTTCAAGGTCCAGCGCGAGCTGCTCACCCGCTACCACGTGAAGGACGCCACGACGTTCCTCAGCGGCAGCGAGGTCTGGCAGGTGCCGGACGACCCGACCAACAAGTCGGGCAGCGCGGTGCCGCCGTACTACCTGAGCATGAAGATGCCGGACCAGAAGGCACAGGCGTTCTCGCTGACGACGACGTTGACGCCGAACGGCCGGGACAACCTCAGCGCCTTCATGGCGGTCGACGCAGAGGCGGGCACCAGTGACTACGGCAAGATCAGAATTCTGAAACTGCCGACCAACACCACGGTCAACGGGCCCAGTCAGGTCCAGAGTCAGTTCAACTCCGAGCAGAACATCGCCGAGACGATCAGGCTGCTGAGAGGCGGCGACTCGGAGGTCGAGTACGGCAACCTGCTGGCGGTCCCGCTCGACGGTGGACTGCTCTACGTGGAGCCGGTCTATGTGCGTGGTGGCGGACTCAAGTACCCGCTGCTGCGGAAGGTGTTGGTGTCCTACGGCGGCACCACCGCCTTCGAGGACACGCTCGGTGAAGCCCTCAACAAGGTCTTCGGAGCGGAGGGCCCGACCACCCAGCCACCGGACGAGGGTGAGGACGAGGGCGGCGGCACGACGCCTCCGCCGACGTCCACCAACCCGACGGTCCAAGAGGCGCTGAACGACGCCCAGGATGCCTTCGAGGCCGGCCAGGAAGCTCTCAAGAAGAACGACTGGGAGGCCTACGGCACGGCGCAGAAGGATCTCGAGGATGCGCTGAAGCGGGCCGAGGAGGCACAGGCGCAGGCCGACAAGACCGGCGGCTCCGGCGGTGGCGGCGGAGGCGGCGGTGCGAGTCCGAGTTCCAGTCCGAAGCCGAGCAGCAGTCCCAGCGGCACTTAGGGACGACGGCTGATCGAATAGCCCACCCCGCGCCGTGATACAGTTGCAGAACAACGGCGCGGGGTGGAGCAGCTCGGTAGCTCGCTGGGCTCATAACCCAGAGGTCGCAGGTTCAAATCCTGTCCCCGCTACTGAAGTCGGCGAATATTTCGTACGACAGCGAAGGCCCGGATCCTCTTGAGGATCCGGGCCTTCGTCGTGTGCGAACGCATGTGCCGCAAGGCTGGACGGTCGCGCCGCCTCGGGGAGTTGGGGGAACTGTGTTTGACTTGTCTCTCTGTGGGCATGTCGACAAAACGCTGAAGTGACCTCACTGGCTGCGGTATACCAGGTGTACCCAGGTTGCAGGTGGTGCGACGATGGACGTTATGGGGGACAAGGCAACTCTGTTGGAGACAGGGCGGTTTGTGCAGCCTGCCGACTTTGTGCAGCCGACGGGCGATTTTGTGCGGTCCACGGACGGTGCCTCGCAGCCGATGGGCGGCCTCTCGCAGCAGGTGAGTGACCTCACACAGTCGGACGGCGAGTTCGCGCTCGACCGGCCGACGGACCAGGACGAGACCGGGGACGCCGCCGAGGAGGCGCGGCAGCGGCTCGCCGCCGAGGGCGGGGATGTCGAGGCGATGAGCGTCCTCGGGGCCATGCTGCTGCGCCGCGGTGACCTTGACGGCGCCGAGGCTCATCTGCGTGCCGCCACCGCAGCCGGGGACCGGGCCGCAGCCAACAATCTGGGAGTTCTTCTTCATCAGCGCGGATACGCCGACGAGGCCGCCGGGTGGTGGCGGATCGCCGCCGTCGCCGGGTCGGCCGCCGCCGCGCACGCGCTGGGACGGCATCACCGCGAGCGGGGCGACGAGCCCGCATCCGAGTACTGGCTGCGGCAGTCCGCCGAGCAGGGACACGCGCTGGGCGCCTACGCACTCGCCGATCTGCTGGAGCACCGCGGCGACGGGGCGGCCGAGCAGTGGATGCGGGCCGCGGCGGAGCGCGGGCACCGGGAGGCGGCGTACCGACTGGCGCGCGCGCTCGACCGGCAGGCGGTGCGGGCGGGGGAGGACGAACTCGACAACGGTGTCGCGCCGGACGAGTCACTGCCGGCGGAGGCCGAGCAGTGGTACCGGCAGGCCGCCGCGCGCGGTCACCGCCGGGCCGCGCTGCACCTCGGGGCGATCCTCGAGAAGCGCGGGGAGCTCAAGGAGGCCGGGCGCTGGTATCTGACGTCCGCCAAGGACGGGGAGGCGCGGGCAGCCTGCGCGCTCGGGTTCCTGCTGCGGGACGCGGGGGACACCGAGAGCGCCGCCGTGTGGTGGCTGCGGGCCGCCCAGGACGGCGACGGCAACGCGGCGAACGCGCTGGGCGCGCTGCACGCCGAGCGTGGCCAGACGCAGACCGCCGAGCGGTGGTACCGGGCCGCGATGGACGCCGGCGACGTGAACGGCGCGTACAACCTCGGGCTGCTCTGCGCCGAGCAGGGGCGTACCGCGCAGGCCGAGCAGTGGTACCGGCGTGCGGCGTACGCCGGGCACCGCGAGGCGGCCAACGCGCTGGCGATCCTGCTGCTGCAGGGCGGGGACGCGCTGGGCGCCGAGCCGTGGTTCTCCAAGGCCGCGGAGGCCGGGAGCGTGGACGCCGCGTTCAACCTGGGGATCCTGCACGCCGGGCGGGGCGAGGAGCGGGCCGCGCTGCGGTGGTACGAGCGTGCCGCGGCGGCCGGTCACACGGAGGCGGCGCTGCAGGTCGGCATCGCGCGGCTGCGGGACGGGGACGAGCTCGCCGCGGAGCGGCATCTGCGCTGTGCGGCCGGGGGCGGCAGTGCGGAGGCCGCGTACCGGCTGGCGACCGTGCTGGATGCGCGGCGCCCGCCGGAGCCTGCGCATGAGCTGGGGGAGCCGGCGCACGAGAAGACCGAATGCGAGGAGTGGTACGAGCGGGCGGCCTCTCAGGGGCATCGGCGCGCCCAGGTGCGGGTGGGCATGCTCGCCGCGGCCCGGGGCGATGTCGTGGAGGCGGCCCGGTGGTACCGGGCTGCCGCGGAGGCCGGGTCTCGCAACGGCGCGTTCAATCTCGGGCTGCTGCTGGCCCGGGAGGGCAGCGAGCCGGAGGCGGCCGTGTGGTGGACGCGGGCGGCCGACGCCGGGCACGGGCGGTCGGCTTTGCGGCTCGCTCTGGTCTACGCGCGTCGTGGCGAGCTGGCGGAGGGGAAGCGGTGGGCTGACCGGGCCGTGACGCTTGGGCCGCGGGAGGTTGCGGAGCGGGCGGGCCGGTTGCGGGACGCTCTGCGGGAGGAGCTCTCGGCGTGACGCTGCGCTGAGCTTGGGCGGATCGTTGGAGCGGGGTCGTTTTCGGGTGTCCGGCGTTGGGGTTGTCCTCGGGGAGTTTCGCCCCCGCCGCCCCTACCCGTCCCGTACCTGGGGGCTGCCGCCCGAAGACCCCGCTGTCGGCCTGAACGGCCTCGTCCTCAAACGCCGGACGGGCTGGGATGCCGGGCCGGTATGGAAAGGGACCCAGACCCCTGGGGCCGGCCCCTCGACAAGCGATTTGCCTCTGTCCGCATGCTTGACGTAATGTTCAGTTCACCGACGCGGGGTGGAGCAGCTCGGTAGCTCGCTGGGCTCATAACCCAGAGGTCGCAGGTTCAAATCCTGTCCCCGCTACTGAAGGCCTAGGGCCGGGATCCGAAAGGGTCCCGGCCCTAGGTGTATTCCGGGGTGTATCAGGGTGCGCGGCCCACCGCCTCCTCGTACAGGGCCCGGTTCACCGTCCGGGACTCCGGGAGGGCGTCTCCCTCCGCCACCTCCTGTGCCTTGTACGCCGACTGCAGGCGGGCCGTCGTATCGGCGCGGATTTCCCAGTCCATGCGCAGTGGTGGGGTGGATCGCAGGATGGACTCGTCCGACTTCAGGATTTTGGCGAGGTAGGTGACGAAGGTCGCATCCTGCTTGTAGTCCGACGCGAAGTAGGTGTTCACCGTGCGGATGTAGGCACGGATCAGGGCCACTCCCGCGTCCACGTCGTCCTGCAGCAGTGTGCGGCCGTACAGCATGCCGCCCAGTGGTTCGCCCGGTGGCTGACCGCCCAGGAAGGCGTAGCCCCGCTCGCCGTCCACCTTGCGCCAGACCGGGTCCAGGAGCCAGGCCGAGTCGACGCCGCCGTTCTGCAGGGCCGTGAGGACGTCGGCCGAGCCCAGTTGCTGGTACTGGATGTCGGCGAGGCCGCCGCCGTGCTGTTCCAGGGCCTTCTCCATGGGGTACGCGATGACCGAGCCCTTGCCGATCATGGTGCCCAGCTTGCGGCCGGCCATGGCGACGCGGCTCGCGCTCTCGCCCTTCTTCAGGCGCACCCACAGGCCGCTCTTCGACTTCGGGTCGGGCGAGAAGTTCCCGGCGACCCACTTGATGTCGAAGCCGCCCTTGACGCCGTTCATGACTGCCGCCTCCGGGGCCGCCCAGAGGGCGTCGATGTCCCCCTTGGCCAGCAGCGGGAGCGCGTCCGGGGTCGGCAGGACCTTCAGCGTGACGTCCAGGCCCTCCTTCTTGAACTCGCCCTTGTCGAGAGCGACTTGCAGAGGAGCGACGTACTCGGCGCTCAGCGTCCCGGTCGCGATCGTGAGTTTGCGGGGCTCGGGGACGGGCTGTGGGAGAGGGGCGCCCGGGAGGCAGCGGGCCGGGGTTCGGGTCGGGGAGAGGTCCTTCGGGTCCGTCCAGGATTTCTCCCCGCAGCCCTCCACCGGGCGGATGGTGCGTTGTCCGGCGCCCTCGTTCGAGGAGGAGTCCGACTCGTACGGGGACGAGCAGGCCGCCGACGCGAGCAGTGCCGCGGCGGCGATGACGGCGCCGTATGCGTGCGTGGTCCTCCGCTTCATGACTGGCCCCTTCCGCGGTCCCTCGGTGCCCAGGGGGTGAGCAGGCGGCCGGCGAAGCGGATCAGTTCGGAGAAGAGAACCCCGAGGATCGCGACGCAGACGATGCCTACGAACATCACGTCGTTCTGGAACAGGGCGCGTGAATCGAAGATCAGATGGCCCAGGCCGTTCGTCGCGGCGATCTGCTCCGACGCGACGATGACCAGGACCGCCACGCCCGCCGCGATACGCGCGCCCACCAGGACGGCGGGGAGGGAGGCGGGCAGCAGGACATGGCGGAACATCTGCCACGGCGAGGCGCCGAAGACCTGGCCCGCGTCGCGGTGGCCGGTGGGGATGGACATGACGGCGGACATGGTGGAGATCCAGACGAAGAAGAACACCGTGGCCGCGACCAGAGCCACCTGCGGGCCCTCGCCCAGGCCGAACATGTTCAGGAAGATGGGGAGCAGGGCCAGCTTCGGTACGACGTACAGGGCGTCCAGGAGTGGTTCCAGGGCCGCTCGTATCAGAGACAGGGAACCCATCAGCAGGCCCAGGGCGTAGCCCGCCGCCGTGCCCACCGCGTATCCCGCCAGGACGCGTTTCAGCGTCGCCCACACGTCCGGCCACAGGTCGCCGGCCGCCGCCCGGTCCCAGCCGTCGGCGAGGATCGTGGAGGGGGCCGGGTAGACGCGGTCGTCGATCCAGGCCTGGGACGCGGCCAGTTGCCACAGCAGGAGGAGGAAGAGAGGGACGGTGAGCGCCAGCGACAGCTCCAGGGCGCGCCTGCGGCGGTGGGTGCGGGCGGGGTGCAGTTCCTGTGGGCCGGGGCGGCGGACCAGGACCGACTCGGCGGGCGGCTTCGCGAGTGTCGTCATGCCGGCACCGCCTCCTTGCGCAGCAGGTCCCACAACTCGCTCTTCAGCGCGGTGAACTCGGGGGCGGCGCGGATGTCGCCGGTGCGCGGGCGCGCGAACGGCGGGCGGTGTTCGGCGATGATCCGACCCGGGCGGGCGGACATGACCAGTACCCGGTCGCCGAGGACGATCGCCTCCTCCAGGCTGTGGGTGATGAAGAGCGTGGTGGTCCGCAGCGACTGGGTGATGTCCAGGAGTTCGTCCTGGAGGATCGTGCGGAGCTGGGCGTCGAGCGCCGCGAACGGCTCGTCCATCAGCAGCAGTTCGGGCTCCACGGCCAGCGCCCGCGCGATCGCCACGCGCTGGCGCATGCCGCCGGAGAGGGTGGCCGGGTAGGCGGCCGCGAAGTCCGACAGGCCCATGCGGGCCAGCCAGTCGTCGGCACGGGCGTTCGCCTCGCGGCGCGGGACACGTTGGATGTCCAGGCCGAAGCGGACGTTCGCGCGGACGGTCTTCCAGTCGTAGATGCCGTAGTCCTGGAAGATCATGGCGGCCGGGCGGCTGCTGGACGTACGGATCTCCAGGGTGCCCGTGCTCGGGCGGAGCAGGCCGGCGGCGATGCGCAGCAGCGTCGACTTGCCGCAGCCGGAGGGGCCGACGACACAGACGAACTCGCCGGGGGCGACGGTCAGATCGAGGGGGCCGAGAGCGTCGACCGTGTGGGGGGTTCGGCCGAAGGCGCGGGTGAGGTCACGGGCCTTGAGTGCGGTGCTCGGTGGATTCGACGGATGCTGCGGATACGGCTCTCCCACTTCGGTCTCCTCGCGGAGTGCGGAACGGACGTGTGGGTGATGCATGGGGGATGCCGTTGACCATATGACGACCCGTCAGATTCGGAAACCCGTCAGATTCAGAAACCCCGTCCGCTTCGGAAAGCGTGTGTGAGCGGGCAGCGCAAAGCCCCGGCACTCACCGGTGCCGGGGCTCAGGGGGTGACCGCTAGGCCTTGGTGCAGTTCGGGCAGAGGCCGCGGTACGTCACCTCGACGTCCGAGACCGTGAAGCCGAAGCGCTCGGAGTCGGGGAGGTCGGCCATCGGGTTGCCCGTCGGGTGGACGTCCCGGATGGAGCCGCACTGGGCGCAGACCAGGTGGTGGTGGGGCCGGTGGGCGTTCGGGTCGTACCGCTTCGCGCGCTTGTCGGTGGAGACCTCGAGCACCTCGCCGAGGGTGACCAGCTCGCCCAGCGTGTTGTAGACGGTCGCCCGGGAGATCTCGGGCAGCTTGGCGACGGCCCGGGCGTGCACCTCGTCGGCCGTCAGGTGGACGTGATCGCCGGCGAGCACCTCGGCCACGACACGCCGCTGCGCGGTCATCCGCCATCCGCGGCCGCGCAGCCGTTCCAGAAGGTCACTCATGCAGAACACCTTAACAGCAGGAGGACCAGCTTCCGAATGGATGTGACTTTGGAGCTTGGCTTGACTTGGACAAAGTCCAAGATAGGATCGAGATCGACTTTGGCTCACGGGACAGGAGCGGCCGGAGTCGCTCGTACCAACGCAGGAGGCGCACGTGACCCAGGGACCGCTCACGACGGAGGCCGGTGCTCCGGTTGCCGACAACCAGAACAGCGAGACCGCGGGCGCAGGCGGCCCGGTCCTCGTCCAGGACCAGCTCCTGCTGGAGAAGCTCGCCCACTTCAACCGGGAGCGCATCCCGGAGCGGGTGGTGCACGCCCGCGGCGCCGGCGCCTACGGCACCTTCACGGTGACCGCCGATCTCACCCCGTACACGCGCGCCGCGTTCCTTTCCGAGGTCGGCAAGCGGACGGAGACGTTCCTGCGCTTCTCGACGGTGGCCGGCAGCCTCGGCGCGGCGGACGCCGTGCGCGACCCGCGCGGCTGGGCGCTGAAGTTCTACACCGAGGAGGGCAACTACGACCTCGTCGGCAACAACACCCCGGTGTTCTTCATCAAGGACGCCATCAAGTTCCCGGACTTCATCCACACCCAGAAGCGCGACCCGTACACGGGAAGCCAGGAGGCGGACAACGTCTGGGACTTCTGGAGTCTGTCGCCCGAATCGACGCACCAGGTGACCTGGCTGTTCGGTGACCGCGGCATCCCGGCGTCGTACCGCCACATGAACGGCTACGGTTCGCACACCTATCAGTGGAACAACGAGGCCGGCGAGGTCTTCTGGGTCAAGTACCACTTCAAGACCGACCAGGGGATCAGGAACCTCACCCAGGCCGAGGCGAACGGGCTCGCCGGTGAGGATCCCGACTCCCATCAGCGTGACCTGCGCCAGGCCATCGAGCGCGGTGAGTTCCCGAGCTGGACCGTGCAGGTGCAGATCATGCCGGCGGCGGACGCGGCGACGTACCGCTTCAACCCGTTCGACCTCACCAAGGTGTGGCCGCACGAGGACTACCCGCCGATCGAGATCGGCAGGCTGGAGCTCAACCGCAACCCGCAGAACGTCTTCGCCGAGGTCGAGCAGTCGATCTTCAGCCCCGCCCACTTCGTGCCGGGCATCGGTCCGTCCCCGGACAAGATGCTCCAGGGCCGCCTCTTCGCGTATGGCGACGCCCACCGCTACCGCGTCGGCATCAACGCCGACCACCTGCCGGTGAACCGCCCGCACGCCACCGAGGCGCGTACCAACTCCCGCGACGGCTTCCTGTACGACGGCCGCCACGGCGGTGCGAAGAACTATGAGCCGAACAGCTTCGGCGGCCCGGCGCAGACCGGCCGTCCGCTGTGGCAGCCGTTCGCCGGCTTCACGGCCGGCACGGGCAACCACGAGGCGCCCGTGCATGCCGAGGACGACGACTTCGTGCAGGCGGGCAACCTCTACCGCCTGATGTCGGAGGACGAGAGGGAGCGCCTGATCGCCAACCTGGCGGGTGCCCTCGCGCAGGTCTCGCGCGAGGACATCGCCGAGCGGGCGATCGGCAACTTCCGTCAGGCCGACGAGGACTTCGGCAAGCGGCTGGAGGCCGCGGTCCAGGCCCTGCGCGGCTGAAACGACAACCAGCACTGGACCGCTTGCCGTGGCCGGTGGGCCGGGCCCCTTCGGGGGTCCGGCCCATCCGGCGTTCTAGGCGGGCACGTGCTGCCGTGCGGGTGCCCAGCAGCGGATGATGTCGCGGACCGAGACGATGCCCACGGGTTCCTCGTGGTCCAGGACGATCAGATGCCGGAAGCCGCCGTGCGCCATGGCGCGGGCCGCCTCCTCCAGGGTCCATGACGGGGCCGCGAACACGACGTTGTTGGTGGTGTGGTCGTGGGCGCGCTCGGCGTCCGGGTTCTGTCCGAGGCCGACGGAGTTGAGGATGTCACGTTCGGTGAGGATGCCGATACCGCCGGCATCGGGGTCGTGGACCACGGCCGCGCCGATCCGGCGAGCGGACATCAGCGCGGCAGCCTGGCGAAGGGTGTGGGTGGGGCCGATGGTGAGGACCACGGTGCTCATGGCGTCACGTACGAGCATGGATGGAGCCACCTCCTGAAGTGCCCCCGCACCGTTTGTTCATTGCTTCACAAATTCACAAGTGGGGGGACTCTCAGAGTGACAGGTAAAGAGGGGGTCAACAAGGGGGCGCTCAGTAGCGGGCGTTGAGATACCCCAGAAGCTCGTCGTGCAGCAGGCCGTTCGAGGCGGCCGCGTTGCCGCTGTGGGGGCCGGGGCGGCCGTCGAGGCCGGTGAAGGTGCCGCCTGCCTCGGTCACGACGATCGCGGTGGCGGCCATGTCCCACAGGGACAGTTCGGGTTCGGCGCACAGGTCCACCGAGCCCTCGGCGACCATCATGTACGGCCAGAAGTCGCCGTACGCGCGCGTGCGCCACACCTCGCGCGTGAGGTCGAGGAAGCCGTCGAGGCGCCCCTGCTCCTCCCAGCCGCTGAGTGAGGAGTACGCGAACGAGGCGTCCGTCAGTTTCGAGACGCGGGAGACGCGCAGGCGGGACGCGGAGGACAGGCTGCGGCCCGTGAACGCGCCGTGTCCCTTGGCGGCCCACCAGCGGCGGCCGAGGGCGGGGGCGGAGACGAGGCCCACGACCGGCTGGTAGCCGCCCTCCGAGGCCTCCGTCAGGGAGATCAGGGTGGCCCAGACCGGGACGCCGCGTACGTAGTTCTTGGTGCCGTCGATCGGGTCGATCACCCAGCGGCGGGGGCCGGTGCCCTCGACGCCGTACTCCTCTCCGAGGACCGCGTCTCTCGGGCGGGCGCGCTGGAGCTGTCCGCGGATGAGGTCCTCGGCGGCCTTGTCGGCCTCGCTCACCGGGGTCATGTCCGGCTTGGTCTCGACCTTGAGGTCGAGTGCCTTGAAGCGGTCCATGGTCGCGGCGTCGGCGGCGTCCGCGAGGACGTGGGCGAGGCGGAGATCGTCGAGGTAGTCCGGCATGGAACGAACGCTATCTGTCGTGGTCGGGCTGGGGCTACAGGGCCCGGTGGATCAAGTCGCCGGGCCGAGAGCCCGCGCACCCCGACCGAATGGCGCCCCCGCGTGCCCTCGCGAACCCTTGACAGTGCCGCCGTGCGCGTCAAATCTGGGCGCAGAGCCGCTCCTCCCAGGGAGGCGATGATGCCTGCAGCGCGGGAATCCCTGCTGGACGCCGCTTACACGGCGCTGGCGCGCAGGCCGTGGTCTGCCGTGCGGATGGTGGACGTGGCCTCCGCGGCCGGCGTGTCCCGGCAGACGCTGTACAACGAGTTCGGGAGCAAGGAAGGCCTGGCCCGCGCACTGGTGAGGCGAGAGGCCGACGGGTACCTCGCCGGCGTCGAACGCGCCCTCGCCACCCCCGGCGACGCCCGCGAGCGGCTCACCGCCACCGCGGAGTGGACCGCCGGAATAGCCCGCGGCAACGCCCTCGTCCGCGCCATGCTCACCGGCTGCTGGAGCGAGCGGCTGCCCTCGCCGACCCTGTCCGCGGTCCCGTCCTCCTCCGCCGTGCCGGCCCAGCGGCGGGCCGACGGACCGCTTCCGTCACCCGGCGACTTCGTGGGCATGGTGCGCGACCGTGCCGTGGCGGTCCTCACCGGCCCCGGCGTCAACAAGTCCGACACGGCCGACCTCGCCCGCTCCTGCGAACTCGCCGTCAGGCTGGCCCTGTCCTGCGTCGCCGCGCCACCCGGCGAGGGCGGCGTCACCGACCTCGTACGCAGCGCGCTGCACCGGCAGTTGGCGAGCTGACCGCAGCAGGAACCGGGCTCAGTGCGCCGAGCCGGACAGCTGCAGACCGACGACCCCCACGATGACCAGGCTGATCGACACGATCTTCAGCGTCGACACGATGTCACCGAGGAAGATCATCCCGTAGATCGCCGTACCCGCCGCCCCGATCCCCGTCCACACCGCGTACGCCGGTCCCACGTCCAGCTTCCTCAGTGCCAGCGTCAGCAGTCCGAAACTGCCGAGGGCGAAGACGCAGAACGCGACCGTCGGCCACAGGCGGCTGAAGCCGTGCGACAGCTTCAGGCAGACGGCGAACCCGGTTTCGAGCAGCCCCGCCACGATGACCAGCAGCCACGCCATGTGCTGTCCTCCCGTATCCCCGCGTTTTGTGACCGCTTCGTCCGGTTTATCAGGCTTTGGTCAGGCTTGGTTCCGGCTCGGTGCGATTATGCCCTTACCAGCCCTACAGGGAGACAAACAACGCGGAGGTCAGTCGCCTTCCTCCGTCGGCCGCTCAGTCACCTTCCGTGGGTTCGCGCGTCGCCAGCAGCCGCCGCAGCGAGTACAGCCGTGCCGGATCGGCGTTCCCCTCCGCCACCCAGTCGTCCAGCGCACAATCCGGTTCATCATGACTGCACGCACGCGGGCAGCCCTCGGTTCCCGGTTCCAGGTCGGGGAACGCGTGGATCACCCGGGACGGGTCGACATGAGCCAGGCCGAAGGAGCGGACGCCGGGGGTGTCGATCACCCAGCCGTCCACCTCCGCCAGCGGCAGCGCCAGCGCGGACGTCGTCGTGTGCCGGCCCCGGCCCGTCACCGCGTTCACATGACCTGTGGAGCGTCGCCGTTCCTCCGGCACCAGCGCGTTCACCAGCGTCGTCTTGCCGACACCGGAGTGTCCGACGAACGCCGTGACCCTGCCGCCCAGTTGCTCCCGTACGCGGTCCGCCGCGCCGCCGTTCTCCAGCTCGTCGCGGCTGGTGACGACGTACGGGATGTCCAGGTCGCCGTACAGCTCAAGGAGTTTGGCCGGTGGGGCCAGGTCCGACTTCGTCATCACCAGCAACGGTTCCAGGCCGCCGTCGAACGCCGCCACCAGACAGCGGTCGATCAGCCGCGGCCGCGGCTCGGGGTCGGCGAGGGCGGTGACGATGGCGAGTTGGTCGGCGTTGGCCACGACCACACGCTCGAAGGGATCGTCATCGTCGGCCGTCCGTCGCAGCACCGACGTCCGCCCCTCGATCCGTACGATCCGCGCGAGGGTGTCCTTCTTGCCGGTCAGATCGCCGACCAGTGCCACCCGGTCACCGACGACCGCGGCCTTGCGGCCCAGTTCGCGGGCCTTCATGGCCATCACGATCCGGTCGTCCACGAGGACGGTCAGACGGCCCCGGTCGACGGTGAGGACCATGCCCTCGGCGGCGTCCTCGTGCTTGGGGCGGATGTTCGTACGGGGCCGGGTGTTCCGACGGCCGGGACGGGTGCGGATGTCGTCCTCGTCGGTGTGCTTGCCGTAGCGGCGCATGGCGGTGTCCCTAAGCCCCGAGCATCCCGGTCCACAGTTCCGGGAAGTCCGGGAGGGTCTTCGCCGTCGTCGCCACGTTCTCGATCCGTACGCCCTCGACCGCGAGGCCGATGATCGCGCCGGCCGTCGCCATGCGGTGGTCCTCGTAGGTGTGGAAGACCCCGCCGTGCAGGCGACGGGGGCGGATGTGCAGACCGTCGGCGGTCTCGGTGACGTCGCCGCCGAGTTCGTTGATCTCCTTGGTCAGCGCGGCCAGGCGGTCGGTCTCGTGCAGCCGCAGGTGCGCGACGCCGCGCAGTGTGGACGGGGAGTCCGCGAGGGCCGCGACCGCGGCGATGCCCGGGGTGAGCTCGCCGACCTCGCTCAGGTCCACGTCGATGCCGTGGAGGGCACCCGAACCGGTGAACACGAGCCCGTACTCGTTGAGTTCGCAGGTACCGCCCATCTCGGTGAAGATCTCGCGCAGCCGGTCACCGGGCTGGGTGGTCCGGGTCGGCCAGTCCGGGACGAGGACCTTGCCGCCGGTCACCAGCGCCGCCGCCAGGAACGGCTGGGCGTTGGACAGATCCGGCTCGATGGTCAGGTCACGGCCGAGCAGGGCGCCCGGGGTGACCCGCCAGACGTTCGGCTCGCCGCCCGACTCCGGGGTGTCGACCTGGGCGCCGACCGCGCGCAGCATGTCGACGGTCATGCGGATGTGCGGCATGGAGGGGAGCGAGGAGCCGGTGTGCCGGACCTCCACGCCCTGGTTGAAGCGCGGGCCGGACAGCAGCAGGGCCGAGACGAACTGGGACGACGACGAGGCGTCGACCTCCACCGGGCCGCCCTCCAGCGCACCCCCGCCATGGACCGTGAGCGGCAGCGCGCCGCGCCCGTCGTCGTCGATCCGGGCACCGAGGACGCGCAGGGCGTCGATCACTCCGTGCAGGGGACGCTCGTAGGACCTGGGGTCGCCGTCGAAGCGGATGGGGCCGTCGGCCAGCGCGGCGACCGGCGGCAGGAAGCGCATCACCGTGCCGGCGTTGCCGACGTCGACCGTGGCAGGGCCCCGCAGGCCCGCGGGAAGCACCCGCCAGGCCTCGCCGGTGCCCTCGGGGCCCACGCCCTCCTCGATACCGACGCCCATCGCCCGCAGCGCGCCGGCCATCAGCAGGGTGTCGCGGGAACGCAGGGGGCGGCGCAGCCAGCCGGGCTCGCTCGCCAGGGCGGCGAGGACGAGGGCGCGGTTGGTGACCGACTTGGACCCCGGCACGTGGACCGTCGCGTCGACGGCTCCGCTCGCGTGCGGGGCGGGCCATAGGGCGGCGTGGGCGGCGGGGTTTTGGGCCATGGGTTCACTTTATAAGGAGGGGGTGGTGCAGGCCGTTGTTCGGGTGCGGAGCCGTTGGGGCTGGTCGCGCCCGCGCGGCGGAGCGCACAGCGGGACAGCCCCGCGCCCCTCGAGGCCGGCCGTCACACTCCGAGCAGCCAGCGACCGCCACCTATCAGCGAGCACAACGACACCGCGTGGAACAGGAAGAACCACAACCACGCCGGCACATGCGTCAGGCGCGACAGCTGGTCCGCGTCCGAGTCCCCCGCCCCGCCCCGGGACCTCTTCGCCTGCAGCTCGAACGCCGGGCGTACCCCGCCGACCAGCAGGAACCACACCACCACGTACGCGAACGCCGCCTGTACCTGAGGTCCGGTCAGCCAGGACACCAGGACGAAGGTGCCGCCGGTCACGAACACCGTCAGCGCCCCGTACGCGTTCCGGATCATCACCAGCATCGCCACCAGCAGGGCCGTCGCCAGCCACAGCAGGAGCGTGATCCGGCCCGCGCCCAGCAGGGCGGCGCCGCCGAGGCCCAGCAGCGGGGGAGCCGTGTAGCCCGCGGCCGCGGTGAGGATCATGCCGATGCCGTGCGGTTTGCCGCGACTGACGGTGAGGCCGCTGGTGTCGGAGTGCAGGCGTATGCCGGTCAGCGTCCGGCCGGTCAGCAGCGCGATCAGGCCGTGGCCGCCCTCGTGGGCGATGGTGATGGCGTTGCGTGACAGACGCCACAGCGGGTGCGGGACCACGACCGCCAGCGCGACGACCAGCGCGGCGATCACCACCCACAGGTCGGGGTCGGGCTGAGTACCGGAGACCTCGTCCCAGAGGGAGGCGAGCGAGGCGGATGCGGTGCTGTCCATGTAAGGCGGTGGCTCCCTTTGGGCGAGTCGAAGGGGCCGGCGCGTAGCGCCGTCGTTGAGGGGTGGTGGTCGGGCGGCGGGTGGGCCTGGCAGTGTGGCACGTATGTGCGGACGGTATGCGGCTAGTCGTGGGCCCGAGGATCTCGCAGGAATCTTTGAGGTCGAGAAGTGGGAGCCCGAGGAGACCCTCGATGCGGATTACAACGTGGCTCCGACCAAAGAAGTTCACGTCGTCCTCGACCGTCCCTTGAAAGACGCGGACGACCCCCGGCCGGTTCGGCAGCTGCGCAAGCTCAAGTGGGGCTTGGTGCCCAGCTGGTCCAAGACCCCCGAGAGCGCCTTCAAGATGATCAACGCCCGTGCGGAGACGGTGCACGAGAAGCCGTCGTACCGGCGGGCCTTCAGCTCCCGGCGCTGCATCATTCCCGCCGACGGCTACTACGAGTGGGTCACCGGCACGCAGGAGCGGGACCTGGAGGTCGAGGGGAAGCGGAAACGGGCGCGCAAGCAGCCGTACTTCGTGCTGCCCGCCGACGGCTCGGTGTTCGCGATGGCCGGGCTGTACGAGTTCTGGCGGGACCGGACGCTGCCGGACGAGCACCCGCAGGCCTGGTGGGTGACCTGTTCCGTGATCACGACGGAGGCGGAGACGACGCCGCTGGCGGTGGCCCCCGCGGAGGGGCCGTCCGCGCTGGCCGACATCCACCCCCGGATGCCGCTGATGCTCACGCCGGACCGCTGGGACGCCTGGCTCGACCCGGCCCGCAAGGACCCGGAGGAGCTGCGGACACTGCTCGACCCGCCGCCCGCCGGGCTGATGCGCGCCTACCCCGTCTCCACGCTGGTCAGCAACGTCCGCAACAACGGCCCGGAGCTGCTGAAGGAGCTGGCGGGGCCCGAAGAGGGCACACTCTTCTGATGTGACGACCGAGTCTGACGTGACGACCGAGATCATGGGTACGGACGCCGGGGACGCCCGCATCACCTGGCACCCGGCGAAGAAGGCCCGGCTGGTGCTGGCCGTGAGCCACGGGGCCGGCGGCGGCATCGGGGCGCGGGACCTGCGGGCGCTCGCCCAGGTCCTCCCGGCACACGGCGTGACCGTCGCCCTCGTGGAGCAGCCCTGGCGGGTCGCCGGCAAGAAGGTGGCGCCCGCGCCCAAGACCCTGGACGTCGGCTGGCGGGGCCTGTGGCCCGCGCCCGCCGCGCCCGGGCTGCCCGTGGTCTCCGGCGGGCGCAGCGCCGGCGCACGCGTCGCCTGCCGTACCGCCACGGAGCTGGGCGCCCACGCCGTACTCGCGCTGAGCTTCCCCCTCCACCCGCCGGGCAAGCCCGAGAAGTCCCGCGCCGACGAGCTGCTCGGGGCAGGAGTGCCCACCCTGGTGGTCCAGGGCGGGAACGATCCGTTCGGAAAACCGGATGAGTTCCCCGACGGCGACTTCGAGCTGGTCGAGGTGCCGTACGGCGATCACGGGTTCGCCGTGCCCAAGCGCGCGCCCCTCGATCAGGACGAGGCCGTGGCGATCGTCACGGACGCGGTCGTGAAGTGGGCCGGGTCACTCGGGTAAAGACTCGGGAATGTCGGGGCCCCGGGCTCTGTTGTGGCGGACAGCGGTGCTGAACCAGCAGCGCTCACGTCGTAGGAGAGGAAGTCCGCCGCATGGGTTCGACCTTCTGCCCGACCACCGGCAGCCGCGCTGACCTGGAGTGGACGGTGCTGCATGCGGCCAGGACCGCTCCTATTCGAGGGGCGGCAGGTACGGCAGGTCGTCTATCCTCCGATTCAGGTGGGTCCGGATTCGGCCCTGCCCGGAATCTTGAGGAGGTGGGTCCGGTTCCCGGTACCGACGCAGGGACCGACAACGGCCAGGCGGAGCAGCCCGAGGGCCAGGGCATGAGCGGGGACACGTCCGCGGAGTCGACCGCCGAGCGCAGCGCGCGCTTCGAGCGGGACGCGCTGGAGTTCCTCGACCAGATGTACTCGGCCGCGCTGCGCATGACGCGCAACCCTGCCGACGCCGAGGACCTGGTGCAGGAGACGTACGCCAAGGCGTACGCGTCCTTCCACCAGTTCCGTGAGGGCACCAACCTCAAGGCGTGGCTGTACCGGATCCTCACCAACACCTTCATCAACTCGTACCGCAAGAAGCAGCGTGAACCCCAGCGCTCAGCGGCCGAGGAGATCGAGGACTGGCAGCTCGCCCGCGCCGAGTCGCACATGTCGACGGGCTTGCGCTCCGCGGAGTCGCAGGCGCTCGACCACCTGCCCGACTCGGACGTGAAGGAAGCGCTCCAGGCGATCCCCGAGGAATTCCGCATCGCCGTGTACCTCGCCGACGTAGAGGGCTTTGCGTACAAGGAGATCGCGGACATCATGGGGACACCCATCGGTACGGTGATGTCCCGGCTGCACCGGGGCCGCCGTCAACTGCGCGGCATGCTCGAGGACTACGCCCGTGAGCGCGGGCTCGTCCCGGCCGGCGCCGGAGAGTCGAACGAAGCGAAAGGCTCGGGCTCATGAGCTGCGGAGAGCCGCACGAGACGGACTGCAGTGAGGTACTCGATCATCTCTACGAGTTCCTCGACAGTGAGATGCCGGACGTCGATCGCGACAAGTTCAAGCAGCACTTCCGGGAGTGCTCGCCGTGCCTCGAGAAGTACGGTCTCGAAGAGGCCGTGAAGAAGCTCGTCAAGCGGTGCTGCGGGCATGACGACGTGCCGACCGACCTGCGCGCCAAGGTCATGGGCCGGATCGACCTGATCCGCTCGGGCCAGGCCGTGCCCGACCACGACGTGACGGCGACGCCGCAGGAATCCTGAACGCACGGCCGTCACTCGAACGTGCTAATCCCGCCGTCATGGACTGCGGACATCCCCCGCCCGCCCTAGGGTCCCGTGCTTGAAGCGCGTTGCCGGGGAGGGGCGTTATGGAGGCGACACCCACACGGGTACGTGGCTACGTGGTCTGTGTCGCCCTCGGCGCCCTGTTCTGCCTGCACACGCTGCCGTCGACGCGTACCCCCTGGTGGGCGCCGGCCCTGCTCGCCGTGCTCTACGCCGGCGGCGCGCGGCTGTCCGGGTCGTTCTATCCCGTGCTCCTCGCCGGGGCCTTCCTGCTGCCACCGTCCGCCGCCGCCCTGGTCGCGGTGCCGGGGGCACTGATCGCCCCGGTCGCCGGCCGACCGGACCTGCTGCGACGGGTGTGGCGGGCGGCGCAGCTCGTGATCGCGGTGTGGGTGGCCGCCCGGGTGCACTGGGCGCTCGGCGAACACGAAGCCGTACAGGCGTCCGACTTCCCGTACGCGCTCGCGCCCGCCGGAGCCGCGGTGCTGGCGTTCTGCCTGGTCCTGACGGCGCTCGACGGCGGGATCCGGACACTCGCCGACCGGGTGCCCGCACGACGGGCCTGGCGCGGGCTGTTCCTGCGGTCGCTCGCGCCGATCGCCGTGCACGGTCTTGCCGGGCTGATGATGGCCGTGCTGTGGCGCAGTCCGTACGGCCCCGTCGCCGCGTTGCTCGTGCTGCTGCCGATGTGTGTGTCGTGGTGGATGTTCGCCCAGTACCACCGGGAACGCGCGGCCCATCAGGCGACCATCCGGGCGCTCGTCCAGGCCGTCGACATCAAGGACGGCTACACCCGTGGCCACAGCGAGCGCGTCGGGCAGGCCTCGATGATGATCGCGCGCGAGCTGGGCATGGCCGACGAGCGCGTCGAGGTACTCCGCTTCGCCGGGATCCTGCACGACGTCGGGAAGCTCGGGGTGCCCACGCGGCTGCTGCGCAAGGACGGGCCGCTCACGCCCGAGGAGCGGCGGGTCATCGAACTGCATCCGGAGTACGGACACGAGATGGTCCGCGGGATCTCCTTCCTCGGCGAGGCCCGGGCCGCCGTACTGCATCACCACGAGCGGCTGGACGGGAGCGGGTACCCCTACGGGCTGATGGGCAGCCAGATCCCGGAGCCGGCACGGGTGGTGGCGGTCGCGGACGCCTTCGACGCGATGACGTCCAACCGGTCGTACTCGCGGGCCCGGCCGGTGCCCGTCGCCCTGCGCGAGCTGGAGAAGTGCGCGGGCACGCAGTTCGACCCCCGTATGGTCACCGCCTTCGTCAGGGCCGTGGACCAGCACGGATGGCATCCCGCCGTGACCGCAGACGAAGGCTCCGGGCGCCCTCCCCGCCCGCCGGTCGCCAGTGCGCCGGGGGCCCACCGATGAGCGCCCCGAGACCACCCCTCCTGCTCCGTCTCGTCCACGCCTGCGCCGCCCTCCTCGCCACCGTGTGCCTGCTCACCACCCTGTGGAGCGGCCTCGACGAACGCGGTACGGCGCTCGCCTTCGGGGTTCTCGTCACCCTGGGTGAGCTCACCCGGTGGACGGCGGCGGAGCACAGGGAGGCCGCGCCGCTCGGGGCCGCCGCCGCGCTGTCGTACGCCCTGCTGGGGGCGAACGGCGGTGAGCCGTCCGAGCACGGCGTCGCGCAGGTCCTCAGCGTCGTCCTGGCCGCCTCTCTCCTCGGCAGCGTGCCGCACATCGCGCGCGGCCGGCCCGTGCTCGACCACCTGGCCCGGCGCGTGCTCACCGTCGGCTTCGCCGCCGTCTGCTTCCAACCCCTGTACAACCAGGGCACGTTCCACGGCTGGGGCACCGCCTACGCCCTTGTCCTGCTCGCGATCCTCACCCTCACCTTCCTGTGCGACGCCCTGCTCGCCGCCGCGCTGGCACGCTCCCGCACCCGGTGGCCGTTCGGGCCGCTGCTGCGGGACGAGCTGCGGGCGACCCTCGGAATCGGGTCGGCCGTCTGCGCGACGGGCGCCGTGATGGCGCTGGCGGTCGCCGTCGCCGGACTGTGGGCGCTGCCCGTCTTCTCGCTCCCGCTGCTGCTCACCCAGCTGTCCCTGCGCCGGTACACCGCCGTCCGGGCCACCTACCGGCAGACCATCGCCTCCCTCGCCCGGGCCACGGAGATCGCCGGGTACACACCGGCCGGACATGCCCGGCGCGTCGCCGCGCTCAGCCGCGAGGTGGGGCGGGACCTGGGCATGTCCGAGGCAGAGCTCACCGTGCTGGAGTACGCCGCCCTCATGCACGACATCGGGCAGCTCAGCCTGGTCGACCCGGTGCCGGCCGGGGCCACCGCGGGGCTGCCCGCCGAGGAACAGCGGCGGATCGCGCTGCTCGGCGGGGCCGTCGTACGGCAGACGGGGGTGAACCCGCAGGTGGCGATGGTGGTGGAGCGGCTCGCCGACCCCTGCCCGGAGCAACCGGTCGCCGCGCGGATCGTGCGGGCGGTGAACGCCTATGAGGAGAAGGCGCGGGACGCGGGGCCCGGCGGGCCGCTGAAGGCGCTGGAGGAACTGCGGCTGGGCACCGCCGGTGACTATGCGCCGGAGGTGGTGGGGTCGCTCGCACGGGTGCTTCGAATTCAGGGGGCGGCGCGAAGCGCCTCAGGCAGGGTGGTGGTGGGTGACGGGCGGGAGACTGTCTGACACCCCCTGTGGCTGGGTAACCCATGGGTAATGAGCGCCCTTCCAGCCGTACGTGGTTGGATGCGAATGAGAGTGTGTCCGGGGGCGAGCACTAGCCAGCCCACTCCACGGAACTGGCAGGCGGGAATCGTGAGGATCTTCGGCAAGGGACGGCACCGGCCCTCCGCCTCCTGGCGGCAGGCCACCGACCGGGCGTTCACGCTCATCGGCGACGGCCGGTACGAGGATGCGGGCGCGCTGTTGACACGTGCCGCCGATCTGGAGCCCTGGCTTTCGGAGTCCTGGTTCAACCTCGCGCTGCTGCACAAGTTCCGGCACGACTGGGAGCAGGCCCGGGCGGCCGGGCTGCGGGCCGTGGCGCTGCTCGACCGGGAGACCGGGGCGCCCGACTGGTGGAACGTCGGCATCGCGGCCACCGCCCTGCAGGACTGGCCGCTGGCCCGGCGGGCCTGGCAGGCCTACGGGCTGCGGGTGCCCGGCGGTGCGACCGACTCCGGCGAGCCGGTCGGGATGGACCTGGGCAGTGCGGCCGTACGGCTGTCCCCGGAGGGGGAGGCCGAGGTCGTGTGGGGGCGGCGGCTGGACCCCGCCCGGATCGAGGTGCTGTCGATCCCGCTGCCGTCCTCGGGGCGGCGCTGGGGCGAGGTCGTGCTGCACGACGGGGTGCCGCACGGCGAGCGGACCACGTCCGCCGGGCACGCCTACCCCGTCTTCGACGAGATCGAGCTGTGGGCGCCCTCGCCGGTCCCCACCTGGGTGGTCCTCCTGGAGGCCGCCACCGAGGCCGACCGGGACGCGCTGGAGCAGCTCGCCGGGGACGCCGGGTTCGCCGCGGAGGACTGGTCCTCCTCGGTGCGGCTGCTGTGCCGGATGTGCTCCGAGTCGCGGATGCCGTCGGACGAGGGCGACGGGGAGCATCTCGACCCTCACGATCACAGCGAGCCGGGTCACCCCGGTCCCCTGGGGCACCGGACCGACGGGCAGCTGTGGGTGCCGGAGCGGGAGTGTGGCGTGGCCGCCCCGGCCGCCTTGGTGCGGGGGTTGCTGGACGGGTGGGTTGCCGACAGCCCTGATTCCAGGGATTGGCGGGACTTGGAAGAGGTCTGCTAGACGCCGTAGGGATCAGGCGGTTCGCAGACTGCGGGGCCGTGTGTGGTTGATCGCGCCCACGCGGCGGAGCCGCATTTCGACACAGTCCCGCGCCCCTGAAGGGGCGCTCACCGTACCCTGTATCGGGATTCACCCTTTTCTTTTGTGCAGGAAGGCATACGTCGGTCATGGCCCAGCAGGACACCGAGCAGCAGCACGCGGGCGTGCTCCCCGTGGATGACGAGGGTTTCGTCGTCGACACCGAGGACACGGAGGAGCGCGAGAACGCCTGGCATGAGCGCGGCACGTCGCGGCCGATCACCGTCGTGGGGAACCCGGTGCTCCACAAGGAGTGCAAGGACGTCACCGAGTTCGGCGCCGAGCTGGACCAGCTGGTCGCGGACATGTTCGCCTCGCAGCGCACCGCCGAGGGTGTCGGGCTCGCCGCCAACCAGATCGGCGTCGACTCGAAGGTCTTCGTCTACGACTGCATGGACGACGAGGGCAAGCGGCACGTCGGTGTGGTGTGCAACCCGAAGCTCGTCGAGCTGCCCGCCGACCAGCGCCGCCTGGACGACAGCAACGAGGGCTGCCTGTCGGTGCCGACCGCGTACGCGCCGCTCGCCCGGCCCGACTACGCCGAGGTCACCGGGCAGGACGAGAAGGGCAACCCGATCAAGGTGCGCGGCACCGGCTACTTCGCTCGGTGTTTGCAGCACGAGACCGACCACCTGTACGGCTACCTCTACATCGACCGTCTCTCCAAGCGGGAGCGCAAGGACGCACTCCGGCAGATGGCCGAGAACGAGCCCCGCTACCCCGTGGTCGCGAACGACTGAGGCCTCCCCGTGGGCCCCGCAAGTCCCTTGTGCACGGCGCCTGTTCAGGTTCACCTTCCTGACCAGGCGCCGTTCGCATGTCCGTCGCACGTTCGATCCCATACATGTGAGCAGTGATCCAAATTCAGTCACATAGGGGGAGATTCTCGGCACCCTGGGGTAGTGAATGAAGCAAATCCGTTCCCAGATCGGTCAGTTGTGGTGCTGAATGGAAGTGCGGGGATACGCAACGGCGCACGCCCGGTACAGCGGGAGGGGGCGTGCACAACTACACAACTGGCGGCTGAGAGGGGTTTGTTCGTGCATGCTTTCTCACACAGCACCACATCGACACCGACGGCGGTCCCGGTTCCACCAGCACTCTCTCTTCCGGTGATCGAATCAGCGTTTCCCAGGCAGCTCCATCCGTATTGGCCCAGGCTCCAGGAGAAGACCCGCACCTGGCTGCTGGAAAAGCGGCTGATGCCGGCCGACAAGGTCGAGGAATATGCCGACGGACTGTGCTACACCGACCTCATGGCGGGGTACTACATTGGCGCCCCCGAGGACGTACTCCAGGCGATAGCCGACTACAGCGCGTGGTTCTTCGTCTGGGACGACCGGCACGACCGCGACATCGTCCACCGCCGCCCGGCGGCCTGGCGACGGCTGCGGTTCCGCCTGCACGCGGCTCTCGACTCACCCGAGGACCATCTGCACCACGAGGACCCGCTGGTCGCGGGGTTCGCGGACAGCATGGTGCGGCTGTACTCGTTCCTGCCCGGCACCTGGAACACCCGGTTCGCCCGGCACTTCCACACGGTGATCGAGGCGTACGACCGGGAATTCCGCAATCGCACCGAAGGGATTATCCCCTCGGTCGAGGAATATCTTGCTCTGCGCCGGCTCACCTTCGCGCACTGGATCTGGACCGATCTGCTGGAGCCGGCTGCGGGACTGGAACTGCCGGATGCCGTACGGAAACACCCGGCATATCGGCGGGCGGCATTACTCAGCCAAGAATTTGCCGCCTGGTACAACGACCTCTGCTCGCTTCCCAAGGAAATCGCGGGCGACGAGGTTCACAACCTCGGAATCAGCCTCGTCAAACACGACGGGCTGACCCTGGAAGAAGCGGTGACGGAAGTCAGGCGTCGGGTCGAGGAGTCCATATCCGAATTCCGGGTGGCCGAACATGAGGCTCTGGAATTCGCGGACTCCCTGGCCGACGGCACGGTGTCGGGAAAGGAAGTCAGCGCCGCCGTGCGTGCCTGCGTCTGCAATATGCGCAACTGGTTCAGCTCGGTCTACTGGTTCCACCACGAGTCCGGCCGGTACATGGTCGACAGCTGGGACGACCGGTCCACGCCCCCGTACGTCAACAACGAAGCGGCAGGTGAGAAATGACCGTCGAGTCCGTCCGTCCCGAAGCCCAGCCCCGTGCGGCTTCGGAACTGCGTGAACCGCCCCTTGCGGGCGGCGGAGTTCCGCTTCTCGGCCACGGCTGGAAGCTGGCCCGAGATCCGCTGGCCTTCATGGCCGCGCTCCGCAGGCACGGCGACGTCGTACGCCTCAGGCTCGGCCCGAAGACGGTGTACGCCGTCACGACGCCGGAGCTCACCGGCGCGTTGGCGCTGAGCGCCGACTTCAAGATCGACGGGCCGCTGTGGGAGTCCCTGGAAGGCCTGCTCGGCAAGGAGGGCGTGGCCACGGCGAACGGCCCCCGGCACCGGCGTCAGCGGCGCACCATCCAGCCTGCCTTCCGGCTCGACGCGATACCGGCGTACGGGCCGATCATGGAGGAGGAGGCGCACGGGCTGGCCGAGCGCTGGAAGCCCGGCGAGACCATTGACTGCACCTCCGAGTCGTTCCGGATCGCGGTGCGCATCGCCGCCCGCTGTCTGCTGCGCGGCGACTACATGGACGAGCGGGCCGAGCGGCTGTGCAACGCCCTCGCCACGGTCTTCCGGGGCATGTACCGGCGGATGGTGATCCCGCTCGGGCCGCTGTACAAGCTGCCTCTCCCGCCCAACCGCGAATTCAACCGTGCCCTGGCCGATTTGCATCTCCTGGTCGACGAGATCGTCGCCGAGCGCCGGGCATCCGGTCAAAAGCCGGACGATTTGCTGACGGCATTGCTGGAGGCGAAGGACGAGAATGGCGAGCCCATCGGGGAACAGGAGATCCACGACCAGGTCGTCGCGATTGTCACGCCCGGCAGCGAAACCGTGGCCTCCACGATCATGTGGCTCCTGCATGTGCTCGCGGAACATCCGGAACACGCCGACAAGGTGTGCGCGGAGGTTGAATCCGTGACCGGCGGGCGGCCCGTGGCATTCGAGGACGTCCGCAGCCTCAGGCACACGAACAATGTCGTCGTGGAGGCGATGCGTTTGCGCCCCGCGGTCTGGATTCTGACGCGACGGGCGGTGACCGACACGTCACTTGGTGGCTATCGCATTCCGGCCGGGGCCGACATCATCTACAGCCCCTACGCGATACAGCGCGACGCGAAGTCGTATGCGGACAACCTCGAGTTCGACCCGGACCGCTGGCTTCCGGACCGCGTCAAGGACGTGCCGAAGTACGCCATGAGCCCGTTCAGCGTGGGTAACCGCAAGTGCCCGAGCGACCACTTCTCGATGGCGCAGCTGACGCTGATCACGGCGGCGCTGGCCACGAAGTACCGCTTCGAGCAGGTGTCCGGTTCGAACGACGCGACCCGTGTGGGCATCACGCTCCGCCCGCACAAGCTGCTGCTGAGGCCGGTGCCGAGGGACTAGTGCCGCCGGGGACGGTTCAGGCGGCGTTCGGCCCCTGGAACGTCCTTCGGTAGGCGTTCGGGGTCGTCCCCAGGGCGCGTACGAACTGGTGGCGCAGCGCGGCCGCAGTTCCGAACCCTGTTCGACTCGCGATCGCGTCCACCGTCTCGTCCGTGGCCTCCAGCAACTCCTGCGCCAGCAGCACACGTTGGCGCAGGATCCAGCGGTAGGGGGTCGTACCGGTCTCCTGCTGGAAGCGGCGGGCGAAGGTGCGCGGGGACATCAGCGCACGCTCGGCGAGCTGCTCGACGGTGACGTCCTCGTCGAGGTGCCGTTCCATCCAGGCCAGCACCTCGCCGACCGTGTCGCAGTGGGAGCGGGGCAGCGGGCGCTCGATGTACTGGGCCTGCCCGCCGTCCCGGTGCGGCGGCACCACCATGCGCCGGGCGATCTTGTTGGCGACCTCGGGCCCCTGTTCCTGGCGCACGATGTGCAGACAGGCGTCGATGCCGGCGGCGGTGCCGGCGCTGGTGACTACCGGCCCCTCGTCGACATACAGCACGTCGGATTCGACGATCGCCCCCGGATGCCGTAGCGACAGCTCCCCGGCGTGCTTCCAGTGCGCACTGCACCGCCGCCCGTCGAGCAGTCCCGCGGCACCCAGCACGAAGACACCGGAGCACACGCTGAGCACCCGGGCGCCCCGGTCGACGGCTCTGACCAGGGCGTCCAGCAATGCGGGCGGATAGTCACGGGTGACGTACTCGCTGCCGGCCGGTACCGCGATCAGGTCGGCCTCCTCCAGCCGCTCCAGACCGTACGGCGTGGAGACGGTGAGTCCGCCGACGTGGGTGCCCAGCGTCGGCCCCTCCGCCGAGACGACCGCGAAATCGTAGGTCGGCAGCCCCTCGTCGCTGCGATCGATGCCGAACACCTCGCAGACGACGCCCATTTCAAAGAGATGCACACCGTCGAGCAGGACGGCGGCGACGTTTTTCAGCATGCTGCCAGTGTGCCTCGATGCTGGCAGTAAATCGAGGTTCCACGGCAGTCCTGCCACTGTTCGTAAGGAGTGTACGGAGCGACAGTGGTGTCATGACTGCAGAACAGACACAGACACTGCTCGCCATGATCGTCGTCCTCGGGATGTTCGTCCTCCTGGCCCTCCCGTCACTGATCGGCGCGATGCGCGACCGGCGCATCGACCGTCAGATCAGGGAGGCCCAGGAACGCGACAGGACCGAGGCTCAGAAGTCCTCGTCCAGGTCGACGGTGCCCTCCACCGCCACCTGGTACGCCGAGGGCCGCCGCTCGAAGAAGTTGGTCAACTCCTGAACACCCTGCAGCTCCATGAAGGAGAAGGGGTTCTCGGAGCCGTACACCGGAGCGAAGCCGAGACGCGTCAGACGCTGATCGGCGACACACTCCAGGTACTGCCGCATCGAGTCGGTGTTCATCCCCGGGAGGCCGTCACCACACAGGTCGCGCGCGAACTGCAGCTCGGCCTCGACGGCCTCCCTCAGCATGTCGGTGACCTCCTGCTCGAGCTGGTCGTCGAACAGCTCCGGCTCCTCCTTGCGGACGGTGTCGACCACGTCGAAGGCGAAGCTCATGTGCATCGTCTCGTCGCGGAACACCCAGTTGGTGCCGGTGGCGAGGCCGTGCAGCAGACCCCGGCTGCGGAACCAGTAGACGTACGCGAAGGCGCCGTAGAAGAACAGGCCCTCGATGCACGCGGCGAAGCAGATCAGGTTGAGCAGGAAGCGGCGCCGGTCCGCCTTGGTCTGCAGGCTGTCCAGCTTCTCGACCTCGTTGATCCACTTGAAGCAGAACTCGGCCTTCTCGCGGATGGACGGGATGTTCTCGACGGCGTCGAAGGCCGCCGCCCGGTCCTCCGGGTCGGGGAGATAGGTGTCGAGCAGCGTCAGGTAGAACTGGACGTGCACGGCCTCCTCGAAGAGCTGCCGACTCAGATACAGCCGCGCCTCGGGGGAGTTGATGTGCTTGTAGAGCGTCAGCACCAGGTTGTTCGCGACGATCGAGTCGCCCGTCGCGAAGAACGCGACCAGCCGGCCGATCATGTGCTGCTCACCCTCGGACAGCTTCGCCAGGTCGGCGACGTCCGAGTGGAGGTCGACCTCCTCGACGGTCCAGGTGTTCTTGATCGCGTCCCGGTAGCGCTCGTAGAAGTCCGGGTAGCGCATGGGGCGCAGGGTCAGTTCGAAGCCCGGGTCGAGCAGGTTGCTGTTACGGGTGGTCATTACTGGCAGGCCTCGCAGGACTCGGGGTTTTCCAGGGAGCAGGCGACGGCGTCGGGCTCGGCGACCTGCTGGACGGGGATGGTCTTCTCGGGCTGGGGCGCCTGGCCCTGGGCGGCGCGGGCGATGCGGGTCGCCGGGCGCGAGCGCAGGTAGTACGTCGTCTTCAGGCCCGACTTCCAGGCGTACGCGTACATCGAGGAGAGCTTTCCGATGGTCGGCGTCTCCAGGAACAGGTTCAGGGACTGCGCCTGGTCGAGGAACGGGGTCCGCGCCGCCGCCATGTCGATCAGGCCGCGCTGCGGGATCTCCCACGCCGTGCGGTAGAGCCGCCGTACGTCCTCGGGGATCCAGGCGAACTCCTGCACCGAGCCGTTCGCCTCGCGCAGCGCCTCACGGGTGCGGGCGTCCCAGACGCCGAGCTCCTTGAGCTCGTTGACCAGGTAGGAGTTGACCTGGAGGAACTCTCCGGAGAGCGTCTCGCGCTTGAACAGGTTGGAGACCTGCGGCTCGATGCACTCGTAGACACCGGCGATCGACGCGATGGTCGCGGTGGGCGCGATGGCGAGGAGGAGGGAGTTGCGCATGCCGGTGGTGGCGATACGGCTGCGCAGGGCAGCCCAGCGCTCCGGCCAGGTCAGCTCGACACCGTAGTGGTCGGGGTGCAGGACACCCCGGGCGGTACGGGTCTTCTCCCAGGCCGGCAACGGTCCGTTGCGCTCGGCGAGGTCGGCGGAGGCCTCGTAGGAGGCGAGCATGATGCGCTCGGCGATCCGGGTCGACAGGGCTTTCGCCTCGGCCGAGTCGAAGGGCAGGCGCAGTTTGAAGAAGACGTCCTGCAGGCCCATGGCGCCGAGTCCGACCGGCCGCCACTTGGCGTTCGACCGGCCCGCCTGCTCGGTCGGGTAGAAGTTGATGTCGACGACCCGGTCGAGGAACGTGACGGCCGTGCGGACGGTGGCGTCGAGCCGCTCCCAGTCGATGTCGCCGGTCATCGTGTTCACGAAGGCGCCGAGGTTGACCGACCCCAGGTTGCAGACCGCCGTCTCCCCGTCGTCCGTGACCTCCAGGATCTCCGTGCAGAGGTTGGAGGAGTGGACGACATGGCCCGGCAGGGCCGTCTGGTTGGCGGTGCGGTTGGCGGCGTCCTTGAAGGTCATCCAGCCGTTGCCGGTCTGCGCGAGGGTGCGCATCATGCGGCCGTACAGGTCACGGGCGGGAATGGTCTTCTTCGCGAGCCCGGCCGCCTCGGCCTTGCGGTACGCGGCGTCGAACTCGTCGCCCCACAGGTCCACGAGATCCGGCACGTCCGACGGCGAGAACAGCGACCACGGCTGGTCGGCGTTGACCCGGCGCATGAACTCGTCCGGGACCCAGTGCGCGAGGTTCAGGTTGTGCGTACGGCGGGCGTCCTCACCGGTGTTGTCGCGCAGCTCCAGGAACTCCTCGATGTCGGAGTGCCAGGTCTCCAGGTACACCGCGGCCGCGCCCTTGCGCCGGCCGCCCTGGTTCACCGCGGCGACCGAGGCGTCGAGGGTCTTCAGGAACGGGACGATGCCGTTGGAGTGACCGTTGGTGCCGCGGATCAGCGAACCCCGGGAGCGGATACGGGAGTACGACAGCCCGATGCCGCCGGCGTGCTTGGAGAGGCGGGCGACCTGGTGGTAGCGGTCGTAGATGGAGTCCAGCTCGTCCTTGGGGGAGTCGAGGAGGTAGCAGGACGACATCTGGGGGTGCCGGGTGCCGGAGTTGAAGAGGGTGGGGGAGGACGGGAGGTAGTCGAGGCGGCTCATGAGCCCGTAGAGCGCGGAGACTTCGTCCACCGACCGGGCGGTGTCGTCCTCGGCGAGACCGGCGGCGACGCGCAGCATGAAGTGCTGGGGCGTCTCGACGACCTTGCGGGTGATGGGGTGCCGCAGGAGGTACCGGCTGTGCAGGGTGCGCAGGCCGAAGTAGCCGAAGCGGTCGTCGGCGTCGGTGTCGACCAGGGCGTCGAGGCGGGCCGCGTGCAGCCGCACGAACTCGGCGGTCCGGTCGGCGATGAGGCCCTCACGGTGTCCGACCGCGACCGATCCGGTGAAGGACGTCACGCCCTGCGAGGCGGCCTCGGCGGCGATGGAGAGGGTCAGCAGCCGGGCGGCGAGCCTGCTGTAGGCGGGGTCCTCGGAGATCAGGCCGGCCGCCGCCTCGGTGGCCAGCTCGCGCAGCTCCGCCTCGTCCGCGAACGCGGACCGGCCGCGCAGCGCGGCGGCGGCGACCCGGCCGGGGTCGGCGTCGGCGAGGTCGGCGGTCAGCTCGGTCAGGGTCCGCAGCAAGGCGGTTCCCGGAGCGTCCTCGTCCGTGGGGACGGTAGGAACGGCTGAGGCCGGGTCTGCTGGCGCGATGGTCACGTGGGGGCTCTCCCTCGCTCGGCACGGGGGCCTCGGCGAGGGCAGGGGGCAGCACACGAGCGCACACGGCGTCGCGTCCACCGGCCCATTCCACGAGGCCCGGACGTCGGGCGCACCGGCCGGGTGGCCGGGCGCGCTGTCGGCAGGTCCTCGGACTGACTCCTGCGCACGCCGGTCCTGGGAACAGACATGCACAAGTACACCGTTGCGGGACAGTTCCGGATTCGCACCGGATTCCCCTGCGGCGACAGCGAGCATGAGCATACATCTTGTGCTCACCCGCCACGCCACCCCCAGATGTTGTGTCGTGCTGGTTTCAGAGCGTCAACTTGTAGGTGAGGAGAGTGATGTCGGCGAGTATCCGGATCTCGACCCTCGCCGGGGCGCGCATGCCGGCCATGGGGCCGCCGGGTTGCGGGGAGTTCCGGGAGTGCTTCCATGGAGATAGGTGTCGGCGCCCCGCGGTCGCTCCGTTTCGAGAGTCCTTCTCGGAAGGAGACGAACGATGACGAGGGTCGTGCGTCGCCCGCCCGGCAAGAAGCGGCCGCGCGACGCGCCGATGGCGACGCTGGCTCCGAGACGGGCGGGCACCTGGGTCAGGCAGGGGTTCGTGGGCCACTGGCACCGGCTGATGATCCGCCTGGAGGCCCGCGGCGGCACCACCCGCCCCAGGAAATGGCGCCGGTGGTTCACCTACACCAACGTCACCCGGGCCATCTGGACGGTGGCCGCGCTCGCCCTGTTCGCCTGGGTGGTGGAGGGCCTGTACATCCTGATCTCGAGCAACACGACCGGCTTCGAGCGGTGGCGGCAGGGCAACCCCGGATTCGAGACGGTCATGCGCTTCGTCGGCCCGGTGCTCGCCGCGTCGATCGCCGCCACACTCTTTCTGTTCTGGTGGTACCGCTGGACCAAGCGGCGCTATCTCGCCAAGGCACGGGACGACCCCCACCGACTGGTGCTCACCGCAGGCCCGGACACCGCCGAGATCGTGGGCCGCGAGGAGATCGCCCAGGTCATCGCCGAACGGCTGCGGGAGCGCGCCACCCGCCGGCCCTATCTGCTGGTCGGCGGCGTCGGTGTGGGCAAGACCGCCGTCCTGGTACGCCTCACGGAACTGCTGGCGGAGCAGAACGCCGTACCCGTGCCGATCCGGCTGCGGGACGCGAACGGCGGCACCGACCTGAACTTCGAACGCATGGCCAAGCAGCGCTTCACCGAAGAGGCACCCCGGGGCATCCTCGCGCGCGGCAAGACCGAGCGGGTCTGGCAGCAACTCCTGGCCGACGACAAACCGGTCGTCATCGCCGACGGACTGGAGGAGGCTCTCCTCGGCGACGGCCTCGAACAGCACCGGGACAACATCATCCGGCGGGCCATCGAGCGCGCCCACGAGGAGAAGCTGCCCCTCGTCATCGCCTCCCGTCCGCACAGCCCGCTGGAGAGCACCCCGGCCGCGATCGTGGAGCTGGAACCGCTCAGCGAGGAGGAGGCCCTGCGGTTCGTCCAGGCACGCGTCCCGGAGACGGACGAACGCCGCGTGGACTGGATCGTGGAGACGGCGGAGGTGACCGAGTCGCCGGTCTACCTCCAGATCGCCCGCGAACTGCACCGCCACGGCGCCCTGGAGCACGACCGGCCCGACAACGACCCGCAGCACATGAACACCCGCAGCCGCGACCGCGGCATGCTGCGGCTGTGGCTGCTGGAGACCTGGGACGAGGCGCTGTGCCAGGGCAGGCTGCGCCGGGACGTCGCGCTGAGCCGGCAGGAACGCCGCGACGCCCTCGAAGTGGTCTCCGCCCTGGCCTGTCTGGGACTGCTCCAGGACAAGCTGGAGGTCGGCCTCGGAGAGCTGCTCGACTCGGACGTCCACCCCGGTCCGATGCGACGCGCGCAGGCCCGCGCCGAGCACCTGTGGGCCGGCGGACGCGCCTTCGACCGGTACGGCAGGCGCGGGAACGTCTTCTCCGAGTGGCACCGGCAGCAGATCTGGGACGTGCTGTGCCGGCGGATCGGCCCGGACGAGAGGAAGCGGTTGCGCGGCGGCAACATGGACCAGTGCCGCGCCGCCCTCGCCCGGATCGCACGCAATGCGGACAGGCTCGGACTGGTGGAGGGCTTCGAGCGCAAGGTCCGTTTCCCGCACAGCATCATCCAGGCCTACTTCGGCTATCGCGTGCTGCGGCAGCTGGGCGAGCGGGGCGCCGGCGAGCTCGTCGAGCATGTGCTCCAGCCGCCCGGGCCCAGCCGTGAACTGCTCATGGCCCTGGTGCTGTTGTCGCGCCGCCGTGCGGCGACGGTCCGGGCCCGCCGGGAAGGTGTACGGGCCGAGGTGACGAAGGAGGTCGAGGAACGGCTCCGCCGCTCACGGGTGCGGGGGCACACCCTGGCCCACCGGCTCTGCAGGGCCGCTGAACGCCGCACGGACGATCCGAAGGCGCTCGACCTCTACGCGGCCGCCGTGGAGATCGAGAGCGTGGAGGACGTTCCGCGGCTGCTGGGCGACATCCTGGGCGACGTGCGCAGGACGTGGGCCGGTTTCAAGGGTGACCGGCGCAGCCTCGACGACGCCAAGCTGAGGTTGCTCCGACAACTCGGAGCCGCCCTGCGGAGCGTCTCCGACCGGATCGACACCACCCCGCTCTACGAACAGCTCGTCCAGATCGGTGTGAAGGAACCCTCCTACTCGATACGCCTGGCCGTCGCCCAGGAGTTCGGCACCGGCGGCAACCCCGCGTTCGCCGTGATCCGCGGGCGGATCGGGCTGAACACCGACCCCGTGCAGGAGTACAACGACCGGCTCGGCGAGCTGAAGGCCTGGAAACGCGGTGAGTACGAGCAGGGGGCCGAGCGCATGGCGCGGGCGCGGGCCGCGGGCGCGCCCTCACGGGCCAGGACCGAGCGCATCGGGCGGCTCCAGCAGGACCGGCGCACGCTCAACCAGGAGTACCGCAGGAAGCGGGTCGTTCTGTTCCGGGAGTTCGTGATGCGCGCCTGGATGATCCCCATGCTGCTGGGCTCCGTCGACGAGGCGCACCGTGACGAGGCCCGCGAACGCCTCACCAGGTGGCTGCGTCACCTGGACCCGAAGGCCACCGGCGGCGCCCCCGATCTGCCGCTCGCCCTGGAGGCAGCGCTGGCCCAGGGCTTCAAGTACGCGGCCAACCGTCGGATCCGGCATCCCCGCGCCTATCAGGGCGGCCGCGCCGACCTGATCCGGCAGGCGGAGACCGTGCTCCAGCAGTCCCGGTGCTGGTACGCGCAGGTCATGCTGCTCCAGGCGCTGTGCCTGTGGAGGCTTCCGGACAGTGTCGGCGTCCATGAGCGGGAGGCGCACGCGATGCCGGGGAAGGACGGGCACGACGGCGGGCGCGAGCCGCCCCGGGCGCTGGGCGGGGCGAGCGCCGTACAGACGGTGGAGCGCTGGCTGTCGATGGCCGGCACGGTGAACCGGGCGCCCGGGCATCCCGAGGCGAACGGGGCCTCGCCCCGGCGGCCCCTGCATCCGTTCGTCGCCGAGGCGGGGGACCTGGTGGCCCTCACGCTGGAGACCGGGCAACCCGAGCGGTTCCTCTGGATCGACGAGAAGGGCGTCGCCGACAACATCGGCGCGCGCACCGGCAACCCCGGGGCGTACCGCAAGCACAGCCTGTGGATCCCGCCCTCGGTCGGCTGGAGCACCCTCGACGCGCGCGCCCAGCGCCTGGTCGCCGACGTACTGGTGATGCTGAACCTCATCGAACGGGACGGGCATCCGGACGAGGTCGAGGAGCGGATGATCCGCGCGGAACAGCCGGGGACGTCACTCCCGCCGTGCATCCGCAGCGACCGCCGCCCGCTGCGGCCCGACCTGCGGGCCGGCATGGCGGACCCGCCCACACCGGGAACGACCTGTCCGCCCGACTGCAAGTTCCAGCTCTGCCCCTACCCGCCCCGGGGCTGTGTGCCGCGCGGGGAGATCCGGGAGCCGTTCTGCCGTCAGCAGCAGGCCCTGCTGCCGGGCCGGGTACGCCGGCATCTGCCCCGGGGCCTGCGCAGGAAGACGCCGCGCTGGGTCAGCATGCGCGTGCGGGAACTCGACGGCTTCTGGCAGCAGATGGCCGGGCGTACGCGCAACTAGTGCGGTACGCCCGGCCATCGGGCAGGTGCCCCCTGCGTCAGTGGCTCGTCCCCGCCGTCGCGGGCGGCAGCTCGACCTGGACGCCCGCGTCACCGGCGTCCGCCGTGTAGTCCTCCGGCTTCGTCTCGTCGATGCCCTCCGGGGCTTTCGCGGCCTTCAGGACGAAGGTCAGGACGACCGTGACCACCACGTTGAGCACGAACGCCGTGAGGCCGATGTAGCCGATCTCACCGATGCCCGGGATCTCCTTCGCCGAGCCGCCGAAGTGCTTCTGGGTCGGGGAGGCGACGCCGTACGCGGCGACCGTGCCGTAGATCATGCCGACCGCCCAGCCGGCCAGCAGGGCCCAGCGGTGGAACCAGCGCGTGAACAGGCCGCCGACCAGGGCCGGGAAGGTCTGCAGGATCCAGATGCCGCCCAGGAGCTGGAAGTTGATGGCGACCGTCTTGTCCATGGTCAGGACGAAGGCCAGCGCGCCCACCTTCACCAGCAGGGACACGATCTTGGAGACCTTGGTCTCCTGGGCCGGCGTCGCGTCCGGCTTGATGAAGTCCTTGTAGATGTTGCGGGTGAAGAGATTCGCGGCCGCGATCGACATGATCGCCGCCGGCACCAGCGCGCCGATGCCGATCGCCGCGAAGGCCACGCCCGCGAACCAGGACGGGAACATGGTCTCGAACAGCTGGGGGATGGCCAGCTGGCCGTTCTGCACCTTGATGCCGGCCGCGATCGCCATGAAGCCCAGCAGCGCCAGCAGGCCCAGCATCAGGGAGTACAGCGGCAGGATCGTGGTGTTGCGGCGGATCACCTCACGGCTGCGCGAGGACAGCGTCGCGGTGATCGAGTGCGGGTACATGAACAGTGCGAGCGCGGAGCCCAGCGCGAGCGTGGCGTACGTCCACTGCCCCGCCTCGGCCGGGACCAGCGAACCGCGCGGCGCGCCTGTGGCCGGGTTGGTCTGGCTGTACGCCTCGCCCGCCTTGGCGAAGATCTCGTCGAAGCCGCCGAGCTTGATCGGGATGTAGATGATCGCCACCGCGATGACGATGTAGATCAGCGTGTCCTTCACGAACGCGATCAGCGCGGGCGCGCGCAGCCCCGAGGAGTAGGTGTACGCGGCCAGCACACCGAAGGCGATGAGCAGCGGCAGGTCCTTGATGAACCAGTTCGTGTTCTCGCCGCCGCCGACGCCCATCACGTCCAGCACGGCCTGGATGCCGACGAGCTGGAGCGCGATGTACGGCATCGTCGCCAGGATGCCGGTGACGGCCACCGCCAGCGACAGGCTCTTCGAGCCGAAGCGGCCGCGCACGAAGTCCGAGGTCGTCACGTAGCCGTGCTTGTGGGAGACCGACCACAGGCGGGGCAGGAACGTGAAGATCAAGGGGTAGACGAGGATCGTGTACGGCACGGCGAAGAAGCCGGCCGCGCCCGCCGCGTAGATCGCCGCGGGTACGGCGACGAAGGTGTACGCCGTGTACAGGTCGCCGCCGAGCAGGAACCAGGTGACCCAGGTGCCGAACGACCGGCCGCCCAGCCCCCATTCGTCGAGGCTGTGCTCGTTCTCGGCCTTGCGCCAGCGCGCGGCCAGGAATCCCATGACCGTGACGGCCAGGAAGAAGAAGATGAAGACGCCGAGTGCGACGCCGTTCACGCCGTCGTTCATTCCGACGCACCGCCCTTCCGGGAGGCGCGGCCGCGCTGGTCACGCTGCCACAGCTTGTACGCGACCATCGTCAGCAGCGTGGAGAGCAGGACCCAGAACATCTGGTACCAGTAGAAGAACGGAATGCCGGCGAACGCCGGATCGGTCTTGGCGTACGAACCGACCCACAGCATCGCCACGAAGGGCGCGGCGAGGCAGAGCCCGATGACGACCCGTATGGGCGTCACCACCGGCTCTCTGTTCACTTCTGGGGCATCTGACATCTGACGGCTCCGTCCCCTCACTGATCACCTGAGAAACGCCCGGGCAATGTAGGTGACGGTGCAACGACAGCGGAAGACCCTGTCCGCATATCGGATGTGGAGGATTGGTGTGCACGTCAACCATGCGCTCAGCAGCAGCGGAACCCCCGGCGTGGATCTGCTTCCTGACGGTCCGTCCGCATCCGCTCGAACTCACGCCGGGAGGCACTTCCGCGTCCGGGCGCGCATGCCGTACGTGGGCGACATAGCGGTCGTATGCCGACTCATCGGTCAGCTTCCCTCCTGTCCATGCGGCGACGGGAGGAACGTAGAGCAGCTTGGGGAGACGCGCTACACCGCGTGCGGGAGTTGTTGTCCCTTCATCTTCCCCGGCGGGCTCAGTCCTGAGGCCGCTTGAGTCTCGCCACGAACTTGTAGCGGTCCCCGCGATAAACGGACCGCACCCACTCCACCGGCTGTCCATCCCGGTCCAGCGAGTGCCGGGACAGCATCAGCATCGGCAGGCCCACGTCCGTGCCGAGCAGGCCGGCCTCGCGCGGGGTGGCCAGCGAGGTCTCGATCGTCTCCTCGGCCTCGGCGAGATGGACGTCGTAGACCTCGGCGAGCGCGGTGTAGAGGGAGGTGTACTTGACCAGGGACCTGCGCAGGGCCGGGAAGCGCTTGGCGCTCAGGTGGGTCGTCTCGATGGCCATCGGCTCGCCGTTCGCCATGCGCAGCCGCTCGATGCGCAGCACCCGGCCGCCGGCCGTGATGTCGAGCAGGTCGGCGAGGCGGTCGTCGGCGGTGATGTAGCCGATGTCCAGCAGCTGGGAGGTCGGCTCCAGGCCCTGGGCACGCATGTCCTCGGTGTACGAGGTGAGTTGCAGGGCCTGCGAGACCTTCGGCTTGGCGACGAACGTGCCCTTGCCCTGGATGCGCTCCAGGCGCCCCTCGACGACCAGCTCCTGCAGCGCCTGGCGCACGGTCGTGCGGGAGGTGTCGAACTCGGCGGCCAGCGTGCGCTCGGGCGGTACCGGGGTGCCGGGCGCCTGGGTCTCCGTCATGTCCAGAAGGTGCTTCTTCAGGCGGTAGTACTTGGGCACGCGGGCGGTACGGACGGTGGCGCCGTTCTCGTTCTCCGCACTGCTGACGTCGGTGCTCATGCTTCGCCTTCCCGGCTCCGGATGCGGGTCACATCGTGATCCCTTCTATATACCCGTCGCCGCCTCTTTTGGTCTAGTCCACAGTGCCAACTGGTCTAGCGGACGAGAGTACTCCGGTGGCGGTGTTTTCGCTGGCTTCTTACTTAAAGGTTCCTTCATATGTAGGTCGCATAACGGCTGGTCAGGCCCCTTTCCGTGCCCCTTGACACGCTTTCTGGTCTGGTCCAAGCTCCCCGTACTGGTCTACACCATTGGTCCAGGTCCCGGCCCAACGCTCGTGCGGGGAGGCAGGGGGGTTTGTGGCATCCCTGAGGAGGGTGGCGTGAAGCGCAAGCTGATATCCGCGATCGGTGTCGCGGGCATGATGATCTCCCTGGCGGCGTGCGGGGGCGACAACGGCGACGGCGGGGACAAGGCAGGGGCCGACGGCTACGCCGGCGAGACGCTCACGGTGTGGGTGATGGACGGTTCGTCCCCGGATCAGTGGCAGAAGGACGTCCAGGCCGCCTTCGAGAAGAAGACCAAGGCCAAGGTCAAGTTCGAGATCCAGCAGTGGAACGGCATCCAGCAGAAGCTGACCACCGCCCTGTCCGAGGAGAACCCGCCGGACGTCTTCGAGATCGGCAACACCCAGACCCCGGCCTACGCCAAGACCGGCGGCCTCGCCGACCTCGCCGACCTCAAGACCGAGATCGGCACCGACTGGGCCGAGTCCCTCAACGAGTCCTCCATCTACGACGGCAAGCAGTACGCCGCCCCGTGGTACTTCGCCAACCGTGTCGTCCTCTACAACAAGAAGGTCTGGGCCGACGCCGGCATCAAGGACACCCCCAAGACCCGCGACGAGTTCTACGCCGACCTCAAGCAGATCGGCGAGAAGACCGACGCCGAGCCCATCTACCTGCCGGGCCAGAACTGGTACCACTTCGTCGGCCTGACCATCGGTGAGGGCGCCGAGCTGGTGAAGAAGGACGGCGACAAGTACGTCTCCAACCTCGACGACCCGAAGGTCGCCGCCGCCATGGAGACGTACAAGAAGTTCCAGGCCCTGTCCAAGGCCCCCAAGGACAAGGACGAGGCGACCCCGCAGCAGGCCGAGGTCTTCGCCAAGGGCAACGTCGGCGCCTTCATCGGCATGGGCTGGGAGGCCGGTACGGCGATCGCGGCCAACAAGAAGATCGAGCAGGACATCGGCTACTTCACCATCCCGGGTGCCACGGCCGACAAGCCCGAGGGTGTCTTCCTCGGCGGCTCCAACCTCGCCGTCGCCGCGGGCAGCAAGAAGCAGGAGCTCGCCAAGGAGTTCCTGAAGATCGCGCTGTCCGACCAGTACGAGGGCGAGCTCGCCAAGCAGAACGGTGTCATCCCGAACAAGGAGTCCCTCCAGACCAACCTGAAGGGCAACGCCGTCGCCGAGGCCGCCGCGCCCGCCGCCGCGGGCGGTGGCACCACGCCGCTGATCCCGGAGTGGGCGGCCGTGGAGAACGCGCCCAACCCGGTCAAGACGTACATGACCGCCGTGCTGAACGGTAAGTCGCCGGCCGAGGCGGCCAAGCAGGTCGAGGACGAGTTCAACAAGCGTCTGGCGCAGAAGCAGTAAGGGCAACGGGTCGCGCCGGGGTGGGGGTTGCGCGTGACGCCCCCCACCCCGGCGACCGTACGCGGGCCCGCGTACGCAGGTCGAGACACGCAGGCCGAGTTACGCAGGCCGAGACACGCAGGCCGAGAAGAGAGATCGCGAGCATGACCGTGCAGACCGAACGGCCGCCTTCCGGTCCGGTGGACGCAGTCGGGAAAGCCGAGAGCGGTTCCGCCGGGCCGCCACCCCGAGCCGCGTCCCGCCTCGGCGCGCTCACCCCGTACCTCCTGCTGCTGCCGGCCTGCGCGGCCACCGTGCTGCTGCTCGGCTGGCCGCTGGTCAAGGACATCCTGCTGTCGTTCCAGAACCTCAACATGGCGCAGCTGATCCAGCACGTCACCGAGTGGAACGGCATCGACAACTACAAGGAGGTCCTCACCGGCGAGGACTTCTGGCGCGTCACCCTGCGCTCGATCCTGTTCACGGCGGTCAACGTCGCCCTGATCATGGTCATCGGCGCCCTGGTCGGCCTGCTGCTCGCCCGCCTCGGCAGGCGGATGCGGGTCACGCTGCTGGTCGGTCTGGTGCTGGCCTGGGCGATGCCCGTGGTCGCCGCGAGCACCGTCTACCAGTGGCTGTTCGCGCAGCGCTTCGGCGTCGTCAACTGGGTGCTGGACAAGCTGGGTTGGCACTCCATGGCCGACTACAGCTGGACCAGCAGCCAGATGTCGACGTTCTTCGTGGTCACCTTGCTGATCGTCTGGATGTCGATCCCGTTCGTCGCGATCAACCTCTACGCGGCCACGACCACCATCCCGGGCGAGCTCTACGAGGCCGCGGCGCTGGACGGCGCGGGCGCATGGAAGAGCTTCACCACGGTGACGCTGCCGTTCCTGCGCCCCTTCCTCTACGCCACGACCTTCCTGGAGATCATCTGGGTCTTCAAGGCGTTCGTGCAGGTCTTCACCATCAACGGCGGCGGCCCCGACCGGCTGACCGAGATCCTGCCGGTCTACGCCTACATCGAGGGCGTCGGCAACCAGCACTACGGCATGGGCGCGGCGATCGCCGTCCTGACCATCCTGATCCTGCTCGGCCTGACCGCGTACTACCTCAGGATCGTGCTCAAGCAAGAGGAGGACGAGCTGTGAAGCGCTCGCTCTTCGGCCGCCTGTGGCCCAACGTCACGGCCGTCGTCCTGTTCATCGGCTTCGTCTTCCCCGTGTACTGGATGTTCTCCACGGCCTTCAAGCCGACCGGCGACATCATCTCGGAGAACCCGGTGTGGTTCCCGACCGACATCACCTTCGCGCACTTCAAGCGGGCGACCGGCGTCGACCACTTCTGGACGTACGTCACCAACTCGCTGATCGTCACGCTCTGCGCGGTCGGCCTCTCCCTGATCATCGCGCTGGCCGGCTCCTTCGCACTCGCCCGGATGCGGTTCAAGGGGCGGCGCGGGTTCGTCATCGGCTTCATGATGGCCCAGATGGCCCCCTGGGAGGTCATGATCATCGCGATGTACATGATCGTGCGGGACGCGTCGATGCTGAACAGCCTTCTGCCGCTGACGGTCTTCTACATGATGATGATCCTGCCCTTCACCATCCTGACGCTGCGCGGCTTCGTCGCCGCGGTGCCCCGGGAGCTGGAGGAGGCCGCGATGGTCGACGGCTGCAGCCGCGCCCAGGCGTTCCGCAAGGTCATCCTGCCGCTCCTCGCCCCGGGGCTGATGTCCACGTCCCTGTTCGGCTTCATCACCGCATGGAATGAATTCCCCCTGGTCCTGGTGCTGAACAAGGAGGCGGAGGCGCAGACCCTGCCACTGTGGCTGTCCAGCTTCCAGACCGCCTTCGGCAACGACTGGGGCGCGACGATGGCGGCGTCCTCCCTCTTCGCCATCCCGATCCTGATCCTCTTCGTCTTCCTGCAGCGCAAGGCTGTCAGCGGCCTGACGGCCGGCGCCGTGAAGGGATAACGCCACCCGATGACGACATTCGCCAGCGGCACCGACACTCTGACACGTGATGCCCTGACCGTCCTCCAGCCCGGCTTCACCGGCACCACCGCCCCCGACTGGCTGCTGCGCCGCCTCGGTGAGGGCCTCGCCTCCGTCGGCCTGTTCGGCCGCAACATCGCCTCGCCCGAGCAACTGGCCGCGCTGACGGCCCAGTTGCGCGTCGAGCGCGACGACGTACTGGTCGCGATCGACGAGGAGGGGGGTGATGTGACGCGGCTGGAGGTGCGGACCGGATCCAGCTTCCCCGGCAACCACGCCCTGGGCGCGGTGGACGACGTGGAGCTGACGAGGGAGGTGGCCTTCGAGATGGGCCGCCGCCTGGCAGCCTGCGGAGTGAACCTCAACTGGGCCCCGTCGGCCGACGTGAACTCCAACCCCTCGAACCCGGTCATCGGCGTACGTTCCTTCGGCGCCGACACCGCCCTGGTCGCCCGGCACACCGCCGCCTACGTCACCGGCCTGCAGTCGGCCGGCGTAGCGGCCTGCACCAAGCACTTCCCGGGCCACGGCGACACGGCGGTCGACTCCCACCACTCGATGCCCCGCATCGACGCGGCGGCCGCGGTGCTGGCCGACCGGGAACTCGCCCCGTTCCGGGCGGCGATCGCCGCCGGCACGAGGGCGATGATGAGCGCGCACATCCTGGTTCCGGCCCTGGACCCCGACCACCCGGCAACCCTGTCCCGCCCCGTCCTGACCGACCTGCTGCGCGGCGAACTCGGCTACACCGGCCTGATCGTCACCGACGGCATGGAGATGCAGGCCATCGCCGCCACCTACGGCATCGAGCGCGGCAGCGTCCTGGCCATCGCGGCCGGCGCCGACGCGATCTGCGTGGGTGGCGGTCTCGCCGACGATGAGACGGTACGACGTCTGCGCGACGCCCTGGTCGCGGCGGTCCGCGCCGGCGAACTCCCCGAGGAACGACTGGCGGAGGCGGCGGAACGGGTCCGCGAGCTGGCCCACTGGACGACGACCGTCCCCGGCGCCGAGGGCGAGGCGCGTCCGGATGTGGGCCTCGTCGCCGCCCGGCGCGCACTGAAGGTGACCGGCGCGGAGGGCTTCACCCCGCTCACCGAGGCACCGTACGTCGCCGCCTTCACCCCCGTCGCGAACATCGCCGTCGGCGACGAGACCCCCTGGGGTGTCGCCGCCGAACTGGCCCGGCTGCTCCCCGGCACCGAGACCGGCGGCTACGCGGGGGAGGAGGCGGGGGAGGAGGCGCTGCAGGCAGCGGCCGGCCGCCGCTTGGTCGCCGTCGTCCGCGACGAACACCGCCACCCCTGGATGGCAACGGCCCTCGACACCCTGCTGCGATCCCGCCCGGACACGGTCGTCGTCGAAATGGGCGTCCCCCAGGCCAAGGCCCGCGGCGCCCTGCACATCGCCACGTACGGCGCGGCCCGCGTGTGCGGGCGGGCGGCGGCGGAGGTCATCGCCGGGGCCTGAGGCCCTCGAGGCTGAAACCTCTCCGCGACCCGCTCGATGCCCTGTGGTTGCAGCTCCACTCCTGAATGTAGTACTTCTTATACATGAGCGAGCAGGTGCACAACAGGTTGGCGATGGTGCGTGCCGAGCGCAAGGTGTCGCGCCAGAGCCTGGCCGAGGCAGTGGGAGCCCACTACCAGACCATCGGCTACATCGAGCGGGGGCAGTACAACCCGAGCCTCGACCTGGCACTGAAGATCTCGAAGTTCTTCGGACTGCCGGTCGAGGCGCTGTTCTCCCTCGAACCGTTCCGGCCGCTCACGGACGAGGTCTACGGGAGGAAACAGTCATGACCACAACGCGGCTGACGCGCTACGACCGGAGCATGCTGCGGTTGATGAACGACCCCCGAGGGCGCCCGCTGTACGCCACGACCACGCGTCGCCGGCTGGTGGTCGCCGCGCATGTCGCACTCACCGCGGCCATCGGGGCACTGACCGCGTACTTCTCCCTCGCGCCGGCGGAGCCGATGTGGGCGGTCATCGCCGCGGCGGTGCTGATGCTGCCCTGGATGGTGGCGACAGGTGTGATCAACGGCGCCACCCGGGGCCTGCTCGAACTGCGCGAACGCGCCCTCGACGAGCGGCAGTCGGCCGAGCGCAGGCGGGTGCTCGCCCGCGCCCACCGCGCGATGACGAGCCTGCTGCTCGCGGCCGTGGTCGGCCTGCTGGCGGCGGGCGCTGCCGACGGAGACGCCCTCCGCTTCTACGCGGCACCCGTCCTGGCCGCCGTCCTCGCGGCCCACTGGCTGATGCCGCTGTGGGTGGCCGGCCTGACCGCACAGGACGAGCCGATCGAGGACGAGCCGACCGGCCTCTAGAAGCGGCGAGGCAGCGGCCTCTGGAAGCGCGAGGCAGCCGGTCTCCGGGATTGGCGAGGCAGCCGGCCTCTGGAACCGGCGCATGTCCGGCGAGCGTACGGCGGGCCCCCATCGTGGGCGTCCGCCCTACGCATGCCCGGCCTGCACGGCCCCCTCTAAATCCCCTGCCACTCCGGCTTGTTGGCGTACGTGTGCCGGAAGTAGTCCGCCAGCTTCAGCTTGGACGCGGCGGCATCGTCGACGACGACCGTCGCGTGCGGGTGCAGTTGCAGCGCCGAGGCAGGGCAGACGGCCGCGATCGGTCCCTCGACGGTCGCGGCGACCGCGTCCGCCTTGCCCTCACCGGTGGCGAGCAGCACCAGGTGCCGTGCCTCCAGGATCGTTCCGATCCCCTGGGTGATGACGTGATGCGGCACCTGCTCGATGTCCCCGTCGAAGAACCGCGCGTTGTCGACCCGGGTCTGCTCGGTAAGCGTCTTGATCCGGGTCCTGGACGCCAGCGAGGAGCACGGCTCGTTGAACCCGATGTGCCCGTCGGTCCCGATCCCGAGCAACTGCAGGTCCACGCCCCCGGCTTCGGCCAGCGCCGCGTCATACGCCTCGCACGCCCCGGGCACGTCCTCGGCCGTACCGTCCGGCCCCATGAACGCGTCCATCCCGACCCCGAGCGGCTCCAGGACCTCGCGACGCAGCACCGACCGGTACGACTCCGGGTGCTCCGCGGGCAGCCCCACATACTCGTCGAGCTGCGCGATCCGCGCCCGCGAGGCGTCGACGGCGCCGGAGCGCACCTTGGCCGCGAGTGCCGCGTAGATGGGCAGTGGCGTCGAGCCGGTGGCCACGCCGAGCAGGGCGTCGGGCTTGCGCCGCAGTAGCTGGGCCATGGCCTCGGCTATCAGCTCGCCACCCGCCTTGGCGTCCGGAACGATGACAACTTCCACGCTGGCCTGCCGATCTGAAGTAGGTCTCGAAGGGCACCCTGAAGGGGCATGTGGTTTAGACCAATCTAACAGAGCGAGGCTACGCGGCCCAGGTGAACGGAAGCCTCGTGGACATTTCGGCGGACCGTCGGGCAGGCGTCATTGCCCATGGGGGAGTGGAATGGAGACTGTCCGCCGGAAGCGACAGTCGCCATGCCCGGCAGTGGGCGCGAGAGCAGGGAGGGTCCCATGACCACCTCGACCCCGTACCCTCCCGACCCGCACGCCCCTCACAACGACTTCCCCGGCCGGATCATGGCCCGCGAGATGGCCGAACAGCCCGCCGTGCTGCGCAGGATCCTGTCCCAGGGCGCTCCCGCCATCCGCCGCGTCTCCCAGGAGATCGCCGCCCGCGCACCCCGCTTCGTCCTGCTAGCCGCCCGCGGCACCTCCGACCACGCCGCGCTCTATGCCAAGTACCTCCTGGAGGTCCGCCTCGGCCTGCCCTGCGGCCTGACCTCCATGTCGACCACCACCGCCTACGGCGCGCGTCCCGACCTCACCGACGTCCTGGTCATCACCGTGAGCCAGTCCGGCGGCTCCCCGGACCTCGTCGCCTCGACCCGGGCCGCCCGCGAGGCCGGCGCGGTCACGCTCGCGGTGACCAACAACCCCGACTCCCCGCTGGCCGCCGTCTCCGAGTACCACCTCGACATCATGGCCGGACCGGAGAGGGCCCTGCCCGCCACCAAGACCTATACGGCCTCCCTTCTCGCCCTGTATCTCTTCGTCGAAGGTCTGCGCGGCGGCGACGGCGCCCCCGCCCTGCCGCTCCCGGACCTCGCCGAGCAACTGCTCGCCCGGCAGGACGAGGTGCGCACCCTCGCCGCCCGCTACCGCTTCGCCGAGCGCATGGTGATCACGTCCCGCGGCTACGGCTACCCCACGGCCAAGGAAGCCGCCCTCAAACTGATGGAGACCAGCTACATCCCGGCCCTCGCCTACTCCGGCGCCGACCTGCTGCACGGCCCGCTCGCCATGGTCGACAACGTCTCCCCGGTCATCGCGGTCGTCACCGACGGCAAGGGCGGCGAGGTCCTCCAGCCCGTCCTCGACCGGCTCCGCGGCCGCGGAGCCGACCTGGTCGTCATCGGCGCCCGGCACCAGGTCGAGCAGGCCTCGGCCGGATTCGTCCTGCCCACCGAGGGCATCGCCGAGGAGCTCCAGCCGATCCTGGAGATCCTCCCGCTCCAACTCCTCGCCTATGAGGTCACCATCGCTCGGGGCCAGGACCCGGACGCGCCGCGGGCGCTGGCGAAGGTGACGGAGACGCGCTGACTAGTGCAGGCTCAGCAGCGAGCCCCCGGTCGCGTCGATGTGCTGCCCCGTGACCCAGCGGGAGTCGGGCGACGCCAGGAAGGCCACCACGTCGGCCACGTCGGACGACGTACCGACACGTTTGAAGACCGAGACGCCCTCGGCGTGCGCGCGTATGCCGGGATCGGCGAGTGCGGCGCTCGTCAGGTCCGTGTCGATGAAGCCGGGCCCGACGGAGTTGGCGGTGATGCCGCGCGGCGCCAACTCGGCAGCGAGTGAGCGGGTCAGGGTGGTGACCGCGCCCTTGGCCATGTGCGTGGCGGCGATCGGGGCGATGGCGTGGTCCGTGGCGGCCGTGACATTGATGATCCGGCCGTGGTCGCGCAGGCGTCCGAGGCCGTGCTTGACGATGAAGAACGGTGCCTTCGCGTTGACCGCGTGTGTCCGGTCGTACGCCTCCTCGTCCGTCTCGCCGATCGTGGCGAAGGTCGCCATGCCCGCGTTGTTCACCAGGATGTCCACGCCCTGCGCATGCCGGTCGAATGCCTCCCAGAGAGTCTCGGCGTCACCGGGCACGCCCAGTTCGGCGCGGATCGAGAACGCGCTGCCACCCGCCGCCTCGATCGCGGTGACCGTCTCCTTCGCCGCCGCCTCGTTACTGCCGTAGTGCACGGCGACCCGCGCCTCGTCCTGTGCCAGCCGCTCGGCGATCGCCCGTCCGATCCCCCTGCTCGCCCCCGTGACCAGTGCCGTCCTGCCCGTGAGCACACCCATGCCGACGCCCCCCTCGCATTTACCTAGTGGTCCCTACAGAAAGAACGTACAACAGCCCGCAGACGTTTCTCTAGTGCTCGCTATAAAATGCACTCCATGGTGAGCGGCGAGGTGACGACGGAGACGGGGGCGGGAGCCCGGCCCGCGGCGAAGACGCGCGGTCGGCCCCGTTCCTTCGACCGTGAAACCGCCCTGGAGAAGGCGATCCTGGCCTTCTGGGAGCGCGGCTACGAGGCGACGTCCGTCTCCGACCTCACCCGCGCCATGGACATCGGCGCCCCGAGCCTGTACGCGGCCTTCGGTGACAAGCGCTCGCTCTTCGAAGAGGTCGTCCGCGTCTACACCTCGCGTTACGCCTCGTTCGCGGACCGCGCTCTCGCGGAGGAGCCCACCTCCCGGGCGGCCGTCGAGCGGACCCTGCGAGAGGCGGCCGGCGTCTATACGGATCCCGTCCATCCGCAGGGCTGCCTCATCGCCCACGCGGCCATCAACTGCACGACCCCGGAGGTCGCCGACTCCCTGCGCGACCGGCGCAACGCCACCATCGCCGCCATCCGCAGCCGCATCGAAGCAGACATCGCCACCGGCGCCCTCCCCGCCGACGTCAACGCCCCCGCCCTCGCCCGGCACGCCGGCGCGATGATCCAGGGCATGTCACAACAGGCGCGCGACGGGGCGAGCCGGGAGGAACTGGAGGCACTCGCGGAAATTGCCATGGCCAACTGGCCTCGCACATGAACCCACACGGGTTAGGCTGCGTGGTGGATGACAGGGCCGTCCCACTGCTTCTCCAGCTGGTTCGGAGCCCGCGAAGAAGCGTCAACAGCAAACACGCTCCAACGCATGGACACACCAGAGTGGTCTAGTCCACAATGCGAAGGAGTGCGTAGTACGAGAACGCACCGACTTCCGTCTTCCCCGCACAGGAAGGCGGACCGAGGAACCGGAGCTCTCTGCCCTGACTGCCCCGGCTCCTCATCCTTCGGCCGACCGGGACCGCACACCCCACGGCCGATATTGCTCCGGGCTGCGGTGCCGGGAGGGCTGAGGGTCCCTCTCAGGCGCCGCGGCCCGCGGGTGTTTCCGGGACCCGATCGCCTCCCGTAGTGGCTGGTTTCCAGCCATGTCCGTACCGCCAGGTACGCTCGGCCACGTGCCCTCCATGAACGAACTCGTACGCCAGCACACGGCCCTCGACGACTCCGACCTCGAGTGGCTCCACCTGCTGGTCTCGGAGTGGCAGCTGCTCTCCGACCTCTCCTTCGCCGACCTCGTCCTGTGGGTCCCCACCCACGACGGCACCCGCTATGTCTCCGTGGCGCAGATGCGGCCCAACACCGGCCCGACCTCGTACCAGGACGACATGGTCGGCCACCTCGTCCCGCGCGGCCGCCGCCCGATGCTGGACGCCGCGCTCGACGAGGGCCGGATCGTGCGGGAGGGCGACCCCGAGTGGCGCGAGGAGGTCCCGGTCCGCGTCGAGTCGATTCCCGTACGACGCGAGGGGCGCGTCCTCGGTGTCATCGCGCGCAACACCAACCTGCTGACCGTCCGCACCCCGAGCCGCCTGGAGTTGACGTACCTCCAGAGCGCCTCGGACCTCGCGCAGATGATCGCGGCCGGATCGTTCCCGTTCGCCAACCAGCAGGTCGACATGGACGCCTCGCCCCGCGTCGGCGACGGCCTGATCCGTGTCGACGCCGACGGCATCGTCCAGTACGCCTCCCCGAACGCGCTGTCCGCCTACCACCGCCTCGGCCTCGCCGCCGACCTCGTCGGCCACCACCTGGGCAAGACCACCGCCGAACTCGCCCCGACGCAGGGACCGGTGGACGAGGCGCTCGCCAAGGTCGCCAGCGGCTGGGCACCCCGCGAGTTCGAGATCGAGTCCGGTGACGGTGTCATCCAGTTCCGATCGATCCCGCTCAAACCCAAGGGCACGCGTATCGGTTCGCTGGTGCTCCTGCGGGACGTCACCGAACTGCGCCGCCGCGAGCGCGAGTTGATCACCAAGGACGCGACGATCCGGGAGATCCACCACCGCGTCAAGAACAACCTCCAGACGGTGGCCGCCCTGCTGCGCCTCCAGGCCCGCCGCATCGAGTCCGACCGCGGCCGTGAGGCCCTCGAAGAGGCGGTACGGCGGGTCGGGTCGATCGCGATCGTGCACGAGACGCTCTCCCAGAACCTCGACGAGCGCGTGGAGTTCGACGACATCGCCGACCGCGTGCTGGCGATGGTCGCCGAGATCTCGCCCGGCAAGGTCACCGGCCGGCGCACCGGCCGCTTCGGCATCCTGGACGCCGAGGTCGCCACCCCGCTGTCGATGGTCCTGACCGAGATCCTCCAGAACGCGCTGGAGCACGGCTTCCGCGAGGGCGACACCGGCACGGTCGAGGTCTCGGCCGTCCGCGGCGGCACGACGAAGCAGGTCCGCCTTCTGGTCACCGTCCAGGACGACGGCGTGGGCCTCCCCGAGGGCTTCGACCCGCACACCGCGGGCAACCTCGGCCTGCAGATCGTACGGACGCTGGTGGAGGGCGAGTTGGGCGGCACGTTCGACATGGTCCCGGCGCCGGAGCGGGGGACGAGGGTGATCCTTGACATCCCGGTGCGGGCGCACAAGTAGCCGCGGACAGCAACACAAGCGGGCGGGGACAGCAAAGAGCCCTGGACCATCTGGTCCAGGGCTAGTGCTCGTTGCTGCTCTGCAATCGCTAAGCAGGGGTACTGCGCGCTGCGGCTCGGGGGCGGGAGATGCGTACTCGCTGTACGCGCCGCCAAGCTCAGGCTGTTTGCGGGGCGGGTGTTGTCAGGCGGAGGCCTGACGGGCCCGGTTGCGGGCGGCACGGCGCTTCATGGCGCGACGCTCGTCCTCGCTGAGACCACCCCAGACGCCGGAGTCCTGGCCGGACTCGAGCGCCCACTGCAGACACTGATCCATAACGGGGCAGCGACGGCAGACGGCCTTGGCTTCCTCGATCTGCAGCAGCGCAGGACCGGTGTTGCCGATGGGGAAGAAGAGCTCGGGGTCTTCCTCGCGGCAAACGGCGTTGTGACGCCAGTCCATGGCTGCTACCTCTCCTTGGTATTACGTGCTGGTTGCTTGTGAATGTGAACGCTTTCACGAATCCCTCAACAAGTGAAGGGCCGAACGCCAGGTTCCCTGGCGAGGTCCTGTGATTTGAAGAGGGGTTCCGGTGATCAGTGGAGGCCGGTCTTGCGGGCCGTCCCGATCGCCACGTAGAGACTCGCAAACCTCAGCGACGGATACAACCCCTTCCGGAAAGTTTTTTTTGATTCCTCGGTGTCGACTAGGTCACAGCCGTACTTCCATGGGGTGGATCCTGGCCTAAACGTTCGAGTGAAAGGACTTTAGCCCGTTCCGCTCACACAATCACACGCAGTGCACGGCGTACGCCTGTGAACGTCACGCTCGTGCGCAGCCCCAGGTGGTCGCCGTCCATCTGAAGGGGCAATGGGACCTTCGAATGCAAGGTGAACTGGTCCAAGTCGTGCAGCGTGACCGCATGCCTGCCAGTGGCTCCACGCTCGGGGGACGAAGTAAGCAACTGGGTTGCATACCGGGCAACCGCGACCGTGGACATACGGCTGAGACCGAGTACGTCGAGGCCGGTATCGAACGAGGCCTTAGGTGCCGCGTACACCGGGCGATTGCCCAAATACGTCCACGGAGCGGTGTTGCAGACTATGGACAGCACCAAATCGGTCACCGGGTCCTGGCCCGGCCGCTCCAGTGTGATAGTGCCGTGCCGGCGGTTGGGCTCCTGCAGGAACTGGCGTACCACCTGGCGCAGGTAAAGGGCGTGCGTCGATTTTCTGCCCCGCTCGCGCTGCTGCTCGACCCGGCCGACGACGCCGGCGTCGAATCCGAGGCCCGCACAGAAGGTGAACCATCTGCCGGGTACGGCTTCGTCCTCCGTGCCCGGGGTGCCGGCCGCTATGCCCATTCCGACCGTGCGTTCGCTGCCTTCGCGCAGGGCGTCGAGCAGGGCGCCGGTCGCCTCCACGGCGTCGTTGGGCAGGCCGAGGGCGCGGGCGAAGACGTTGGTGGAGCCGCCGGGGACCACGGCGAGGCGGGGGAGGCGGTCCGGGTCGGGGCCGTTGTGCAACAGTCCGTTGACGACCTCGTTCACGGTGCCGTCGCCGCCGAGGGCGACCACCAGGTCGACGTCGTCGCTCTCCGCCGCCTGCCGGCCCAGGTCACGTGCGTGGCCGCGGTACTCGGTGGTGACCGCCTCCAGCTTCATCTCGCTGGCGAGCGCATGGATCAGGACATCGCGCGTACGTGCGCTTGTGGTGGTTGCTGCCGGATTGACCACGAGAAGTGCACGCATGACTGGCAGCGTACCTACTGGGGGGTACTGGGCACAGGTCGAGGTTGGGATCCAGTAAGAGATGAGGCGTGAGTCTCGACACGGGGGAGTGCCGTCGGATCGGCAGTGGGTTGTGTGCGGTCGGTTCCATGGGCGGTCGGCGTTGCAGCGGGCCTTGCTGGGGGCTGCCGCCCCAGGCCCCCGCTTCGGCCCTGACGGGCCTCGTCCTCAAACCGGACGGGCTGGTTGGTGTCGGCCGGTGTCGGGCAGGAGGCTCCCTCTCCGGTGGCGATATCGCGGAGGGCTACCCTTCAAGGGTGACCAAGCAGCAGACCCCCACCACCCCGGAAACCGCCGGTCCGCGTCCGCGGCGGCTGACGTATGCGGCGGCACTGACCGCGCTGGAAGGGCTGGCGCTGGCCGTCGGGGGCGTCTGGGTGCTGGTGCTGGGGCTCACCGGGCATCCGGACGATCGGCAGCAGGCCGTCACCCTGGGCGTGACACTGGTCGTCCTCGCCCTGTTGCCGTTGCTCGCGGCGCGAGGGCTGTTCGCTCAGCGCAGCTGGAGCCGGGGGCCGTCCGTCATCACGCAGATCATGGCGCTGCCGGTGGCCTACAGCCTGCTGCAGGCCGACAGCATCGCGATCCCGGCCGGCATTGCGATCGCCGCGGTCGCGATCGCCACGCTCGTGCTCCTGATCAACCCGGCGACCACCCAGGCCCTCGGCATCCGCGGGCCGGGCAGCGCGCCGGATCAGAAGTAGCCGACGGCTCTCAGGAGGCCGTCACTCCTCCACCAGCAGCTTTTCCCGCAGCTGCGCCAGCGTGCGGGCCAGCAGGCGGGACACGTGCATCTGGGAGATGCCGACCTCCTGCGCGATCTGCGACTGGGTCATGTTGCCGAAGAAGCGCAGCAGCAGGATCCGCTTCTCGCGGGGCGGGAGATCCTCGAGCAGCGGCTTCAGCGACTCGCGGTACTCGACGCCTTCCAGCGCCTCGTCCTCCGCGCCGAGGGTGTCCGCGACCGCAGGGGACTCGTCGTCCGTGTCGGGGACGTCCAGGGACAGCGTGGAGTAAGCGTTGGCGGACTCCAGGCCCTCCAGGACCTCCTCCTCCGAGATCGCCAGCTTCTCGGCGAGTTCGTGGACGGTCGGGGAGCGCCCGTGCTGCTGGGACAGCTCGGCTGTGGCCGTCGTCAGGGCGAGGCGCAGCTCCTGGAGGCGCCGCGGCACCCGCACCGCCCAGCCCTTGTCGCGGAAGTGCCGCTTGATCTCGCCGACGACCGTCGGGGTCGCGTATGTCGAGAACTCGACGCCGCGCTCCGGGTCGAATCGGTCGACCGACTTGATCAGACCGATGGTGGCGACCTGGGTGAGGTCGTCGAGCGGCTCGCCGCGGTTGCGGAAGCGGCGCGCGAGGTGCTCGACGAGCGGCAGGTGCATGCGGACCAGCTGGTTGCGCAGGTTCGCGTACTCCGGGCTGCCGTCCTGCAGCTTGCGCAGCTCGACGAACATGGCGCGCGCCCCGCTGCGGTCCTGAGGGCTGTGCTGCGTGGCCTGCACGCTGTGCGCGCTCATCGCCTCGTCCTCGGCGTTTCGCTGGTGCTCGCTCATCGTCCCGCCCGTTGCCCTCTCCCGAGCCCTCGCCCCCGCTCGGACTGGGGAGACCCCGATCCGCCCGCCCGCGGGCGCGCCCTGCACGGCGCCTTCGTCATCCCGTCCGTCGGCCGGGAAGCCGGCCTCCGCGGAGTCGTCCTCCGGGTGCGGCCGGGCCTGCTCGGGGATGGCGTCGATGCCGTCCGCCATGCGCCGGGAACCCTTCGGACCGCTCGGGCCCGCTGCCAGGCTCTCGGCTCCGTCCGAGCAGGGGGCAGTGCCGTCCGGCAGCTCCCGTGTGCCGCGCTCTTCGTCCCGCACCGGCCCGTCCCCGTTCCTCACGCCGGCCCGGGTCCCGCGCCGCGCTGTTTGTAGAGGCTGATCGAAACGGTTTTGTCCTCGTCCACGGCGGAGGAGACCTTGCCCGCGAGGGCCGACAGGACGGTCCAGGCGAAGGTGTCCCTGGAGGGGGCGTGGCCGTCCGTGGTCGGGGCCGAGACGGTGACCTCGAGCGAGTCGTCGACGAGTCGGAAGACACAGCTGAGCACCGAGCCGGGCACGGCCTGCTGGAGCAGGATCGCGCAGGCCTCGTCCACCGCGATGCGCAGGTCCTCGATCTCGTCGAGGGTGAAGTCCAAACGGGCCGCGAGGCCGGCAGTCGCCGTACGCAGCACCGACAGGTAGGCACCCGCAGCCGGCAGCCGGACTTCCACGAAGTCCTGGGTCGCGGGCTCGCCTGCGATCTGGGACACCCTCACCTCCAAGGTGGTACAAGCTTCTCGGGGCCGAGGGTCGCCCCCCGGGGTAACGCGATCTGTGGTTCAGCGGTGACGCTATCGCGCTCTGAACTTTCCTGTCCCCAGGACCCCAACCCCTTGCTGTCACTCATAGTAAACACACGGATACGCTCCGTGGCTAGGGGGTCTGCGGGCCCAATTGGGAAGAGCGCGCGCCGGTTTGACGTACCCAGGCGTCAGACGGTCGAACCGTCCGGATCCTCGGTTGTCCAGCGTACGTCCCCGTCACACGAGTACGTGGTCGACAAAGCACCAGCGCCAGAGTTCGCCGGGCTCGAACGTCCGCATGATCGGGTGGCCGGACTCCTTGTGGTGTTCCGTGGCGTGTCGCCCCGGCGAGGAGTCGCAGCAGCCGACGTGACCGCAGGTGAGGCAGAGCCGCAGCTGTACCGGGTGCCAGCCCTCCGCCAGACACTCGGGACATGTCTCGTTGAGCGGATCGGGTTCCGGGTGCGGCAGCGCGTCGGCGTGCGTGCACTGTTTCATGATTGCCAGGTTACGACGGCAACGCGCACGACGGCGCGGAAAATCGAGGGCGGGCCGCGACGGCGATGCACAAGGGCGAGGGTGGGCGAGGCGTATGGATGTGATGCCACTGCTGTTGCTGGTGGCCGGGAGCGCCGCTGTCGCCGCGGCCGCTCGGCGGACGCCCGTGCCGGCGCCGCTGCTGCTGGTCGCCGTCGGCCTCCTCGTGTCGTACCTGCCGGGCGTGCCCGAGTACACCCTCGACCCGCACATCGTCCTGCCGCTGGTGCTGCCCCCGCTGCTGCACAGCGCGGCGACGGACAGTTCGTATCTCGATCTGCGGGCCCAGATGCGGCCCGTGATGCTGCTGTCGGTCGGGTACGTGCTGTTCGCGACCTTCGCCGTCGGCTGGATCGCGTATCTGGTCGTGCCGGGTCTTCCGCTGACCGCGGCGCTGGTGCTGGGCGCGGTGGTGGCGCCGCCGGACGCGGTCGCCGCTACGGCGGTCGCGCGCCGGGTGGGGCTGCCGTCCCGGATCACCACGATCCTGCAGGGCGAGTCGCTGGTGAACGACGCCACCGCGATCACCGCCTACCGCGTGGCGCTCGCGGCCGCCGTCGGTGAGGGCGCCACCTGGGCCGGCGGCATCGGCGAGTTCCTGCTCGCGGCGTTCGGCGGCATCGGCATGGGCCTGGTGCTGATGGTGCCGATCCACTGGCTGCGCACCCACGTGAAGGAGGCGCTGCTGCAGAACACCCTCTCGCTGCTGATCCCGTTCGTCGCGTACGCGGCCGCCGAGCAGGTGCACGCCTCCGGCGTGCTGGCGGTCGTGGTCGTGGCGCTGTATCTGGGACACCGCGCGTGGGAGGTCGACTTCGCCACCCGTCTCCAGGAGGAGGCCGTGTGGAAGATGGTCGCGTTCGTGCTGGAGTCGGCGGTGTTCGCCCTGATCGGACTGCAACTGCCGGTGGTGCTCAAGGGCCTCGGCGAGTACGAGGGAACCCGCGCCGCCTGGTACGCGATCGCCGTCTTCGCGGTGGTCGTCGCCTCACGCTTCGTGTGGGTCTACCCGGCGACCTTCCTGCCGCGCATGCTGTCCGCGCGGATCCGCAAACGCGAGGAGAACCCGACCTGGAAGGGCCCGTTCATCATCTCCTGGGCCGGCATGCGAGGCGTGGTGTCACTGGCCATCGCCTTCTCGATCCCGCTCACGATGCACGGCGGCGAGCCGTTTCCCGAGCGCAACCTGATCCTCTTCCTGACCTTCACGACGGTCATCGGCACGCTGGTCGTCCAGGGCGTGACCCTTCCGCCACTGGTCCGCCTGCTGAAGCTGCCCGGCCGTGACATCCAGGCCGAGACCCTCGCCGAGGCCAACGCCCAGGCACAGGCCTCCCGCGCCGCCGAACGACGCCTGGAGGAACTCCTCTCCGACGACCGCAACGCCCTCCCCGAGGCCCTTGCCGACCGCCTGCGAGCCGTCCTGGAACGCCGCCGCAACTCCGTCTGGGAACGTCTCGGCCAGGCCAACCCCATCACCGGCGAGTCCGTCGACGAAACCTACCGCCGCCTGTCCCGCGAGGTGATCGGCACCGAGCGAGCGGTGTTCGTGAAACTACGGGATGGCCGCTTCATCGACGACGAGATGCTGCGGACACTGCTGCGCAGGCTGGACCTGGAGGAGGCGGCTGCCTATCGCGAGGCGGGCTGAGCCTGGAACGGAGCCCCGGTGACGACGGCGGCGACCGTCACGCCGGGCGCGAAGGCCCCTTCCTCCATCAACACGACAAGCCCATACAACAACTTGGCGACATAGAGACGCTCAACGGCCATCCCGTGCCGCTCCTCGAAATCGTCGGCGAAGGCTTCGAGCTCAGCAGTCGTACGGGCGTACCCCCCGAAGTGAAACCGCTCGTCGAGCCACCAGTCACCCCGCGGCCCTCCGAATGCCTCCGCCTGCAGCCCCCGTACCTCCTCACCCAAGAAGCCACCCTTGAGAACGGGCACGCCCAAGGCCCGCTGCCCCGGCCCCAGCCCGGCGGCCAGCCCCGCCAGAGTCCCGCCCGTCCCGCAGGCAACGGCGACCACATCGGCCTGCCCCCGCAGCTCCTCCCCGAGCGCTCGGCACCCGCGTACGGCAAGGGCATTGCTGCCGCCCTCCGGCACGACGTACGCCCCTTCCGCGCCCGCCGCCCGCAGAACGGACGCCAGCGTCTCCGACTCGGTTTTGCGTCGATACGTCGCTCTGTCGACGAAGTGCAGCCGCATGCCGTCGGCCACGCACCGCTCCAACGACGGATTGAGGCGCCGCTCACCGAGCTCCTGGCCCCGCACCACACCGACGGTGCTCAGCCCGAGCAGGCGCCCCGCGGCAGCGGTGGCACGCAAGTGGTTGGAGTAGGCGCCGCCGAAAGTGACAACCGTGCGCCCACCCGCTGCCGCCAGATTCGGCACAAGCTTGCGCCACTTGTTGCCGACCAGTTCCGGATGGATCAGATCGTCCCGCTTGAGAACCAGCCGAACGCCACCCCGCCCGAACCGGGAGTCCACAACCTCCTGCACCGGCGAGGGGAGCCGGGGCCGCAGATCGGTCAGGTCAAGGCGCGTCACCAGTCCATTGTCGCCCGCCGGCTGCCGGCGGCAGGCGCACCCCACTCACCGGCACGGCCGCCCCAGCCATCCCGCCCTAGGACAACCGATCCCGGATCCGCGCCCGCATCGAAGCCATGGTGAACCCCCGAGGATCCACCTTCCCGGGCTGCCACTCCAGATGCCCGATCACCGACCGCTCCGTCCACCCGTGATGTCGGCACACAGCCGCCGACACCCGCTCGATCGCCTCCAACTGTGCCGCCGGCCAGGGATCCTGTCCGTCACCCAGGTTCTCGCACTCGAAGCCGTAGAAGTGCCGGTTGCCATCGGTGTTGGCCTCGTTGTCGGCAGGCAGCGCGGTCTCGGCGATGACCGCACGGAGAACGTCGTCGTCACCGAGCCCGGCGTGGTTGGCGCGGCCGTAGCCGACCAGATGCACCCGCCCGTCCTTCGTGATGACGCCGTGGCACAGGGGCCCGGGCAGCCCCTCGTAGCCCTTGCGGCAGAGCTCCACCGTGTGCGCACTGCCCTTGGTCACCGTGTGGTGGATCATCACGCCGTGGACGGGGCCCCACGGCCCCACGTGGTTGCGGTTGTGGTGTTCCCAGTCGCCGACTTCGACGACAGTCGCACCCTCCGCCCGAAGTCTCTCCAGGAATCTGCTCGCGGACATGGGTGAGGCCATGACCGCCCCCTTCGCGCCGTGCGCCGACCGCCCACCGCGGCCGACTCTTATCGGTGCTTTACCGAAAACGGCCTCACGGGACTCCTCGAATCGCACGGTGTACGAGTCGTTTTGGCCAACCACGGACACGGCGCCAGTGGACAAGGTCCCTCTATTTGCCCAGTGGACCGTGATCCATTCCCGCTCTTTCGGGTAATAGCACCGGCACCCTCCGTAATGGAAGGCTCGGTCGCGGAGATCGCGATTCGTGGCGCCGGACAGGCGCCGGTGCACGACCGGGAGGGCAATTCCTAATGTCGGTAGGCGAAGAGGTCCGCACTGAGCAGGGCAAGCCGCAGCAGAGCCTCGGCACGGCGGCCGCGCGGAACCTGGCCACCACGACCAAGTCCGCACCCCAGATGCAGGAGATCAGCTCCCGCTGGCTGCTGCGCATGCTGCCATGGGTGAACGTGCAGGGCGGCACGTACCGGGTGAACCGCCGTCTGACCTACGCCGTCGGGGACGGCCGGGTCACTTTCGTGAAGACCGGGGACCGCGTCGAGGTCATCCCGGCCGAGCTGCGCGAACTCCCGGCCCTGCGGTCGTACGAGGACGAGGACGTGCTCGCCGAGCTCGCCCAGCGTTGCCAGCAGCGGGAGTTCACGGCGGGGTCCCTGATCGCCTCGTTCGGCAGCCAGACCGACGAGGTCCTCCTGCTGGCGCACGGCAGGGTCGAGAAGCTCGGCACCGGCCCCTACGGGGAGGACGAGTCCCTCGGCGTGCTCGCCGACGGCGCCTACCTCGGCGAGCAGGCGCTGCTCGACTCCGACGCCATCTGGGAGTACACGGTCCGCGCTGCCACCGCGTGCACGGTGCTCGTCCTGCCCCGTCACGACGTCGAGCGGGTCGCGGAGCGCGCGGAGACGCTCGGCCAACACCTCGAGCAGCTGCGGTCGATCCCCCAGCAGCGCACCAACAAGTACGGCGAGAAGGAGGTCGACCTGGCGGCCGGCCACAGCGGTGAGCCGGACATCCCGCACACCTTCGTCGACTACGAGGCCCGGCCCCGTGAGTACGAACTGAGCATCGCCCAGACCGTGCTGCGCATCCACTCGCGCGTGGCCGACCTCTACAACCAGCCGATGAACCAGACGGAGCAGCAGCTGCGCCTGACGGTGGAGGCACTGAAGGAGCGGCAGGAGCACGAGCTCATCAACAACCGCGAGTTCGGGCTGCTCAACAACTGCGAGTACGACCAGCGACTCCAGCCGCACGACGGCGTGCCCAGCCCCGACGACATGGACGAGCTGCTGTGCCGGCGGCGCGGAACCAAGCTGTTCCTCGCCCACCCGCGCGCGATCGCCGCGTTCGGGCGTGAGCTGAACAAGCGCGGGCTGGTCCCGGAGACCATCGAGACGGCCGGCAACCGCATCCCCACCTGGCGGGGCGTGCCGATCTTCCCCTGCAACAAGATCCCGGTCACGGACGCCCGTACGACCTCGATCATCGCCATGCGTACGGGCGAGGGGGAGCAGGGCGTCATCGGACTGCAGCAGGCGGGCATCCCGGACGAGATCGAGCCGAGCCTGTCCTGCCGGTTCATGGGCATCAACGAACAGGCCATCATCAAGTACCTGGTGACTGCCTACTACTCGGCCGCGGTCCTGGTGCCGGACGCCCTCGGTGTGCTGGAGAACGTCGAGATCGGGCGCTGGCGGTGACCTTTGCCGCCACTGCGCCGTGTCCCGCGCTTCCCGTGTGGGTAGACCCTCGGCGTAGGCGCCCAGCCGTAGCGGAAGGGCCACCGTCCGCCGACTCTCCGAGGCGATGCCATGGGTGAGTTCATGACGGAGACGCAGCAACGCCCCGCCGGGGTGGGGCCGTCCACCGAGACGCTCGAAAGGCAAGGGCCCATCGCGACCGAGACGGACGGCGCGCCGGGCTCGCTCGACGGGCCCGAGGCGGAGGTGATCCTGGAGCGGGTCCGGGCGTCGGTCGACCCCGAACTGCGCGCCGCCATCGCGTCGTTGCCGCCGTCCCTCCGCCGGATCGCGCGCTACCACTTCGGCTGGGAGCACCCGGACGGCACCCCGGCGGCGGGCAACGCCGGCAAGGCGATCCGGCCCGCGCTCGTCCTCACCGCGGCCGCCGCACTCGGCGGACCGGGGGCGCGGGCGACTGCCGTACGGGCGGCTGTGGCGGTGGAACTGGTCCACAACTTCACGTTGTTGCACGACGACGTGATGGACCGGGACACCACCCGTCGGCACCGGCCGACCGCCTGGACCGTGTTCGGCGACGCCGACGCGATCCTCGCGGGGGACGCCCTCCAGGCGCTGGCCCTGCGGCTGCTCGCCGAGGACCCGCACCCGGCGTCCGCGGCTGCCGCGGCCCGGCTCGCGGACTGCGTGGTCGAGCTGTGCGCCGGCCAGCAGGCGGACACGGCGATGGAGAAGCTGGACCCCGGCGAGGTCGGCCTCGACGAGGTGCTCGCCATGGCCGAGGCCAAGACCGGCGCGCTGCTGGGGTGCGCCTGTGCCCTCGGCGCGCTGTACGCGAACGCGGCGGACGAGGACGTGGCGGCGCTGGACGCGTTCGGCCGTGAGGCCGGGCTCGCCTTCCAGCTCATCGACGATGTGATCGGTATATGGGGCGACCCGAGCCACACCGGCAAGCCGGCCGGGGCGGACCTCGCCGCCCGCAAGAAGTCCCTGCCGGTCGTCGCCGCGCTGACCTCGGATGGTCCGGCGGCGGCGGAGCTGGCCGCGCTGTACGAAGTGCCGTACGCCAAGGAGGACCTGGAGCGCACCGCGCTGGCCGTCGAGCGGGCCGGTGGCCGCGACTGGGCGCAGACCCAGGCCGCCGAGCGGATGGCCCGCGCCATGGAGGAGCTGGCCCGTGCGGTGCCCGACCCGGAGGAGGCGGGCGGACTGCTGGCCCTGGCCGAGTTCGTGACGCGGCGCAGCAATTGAGGGCCGCGGCAGCCGGCGGCCGAACCGGTCGAGGTCGCGGCGGCCGACGGTGAAGACCCCGGAGCCCTCGGGGCCGTACGGTTCCTGACCCCGTACGGCCGCCGAGCGGCTTCGGACCGGCGGGTCCCGCACATCCCCACGGTGTGCGGGGCCCGCCTCTGCGTACCGGGTCCCCGAGGAGCGGGTCACCGGTCAACCGGGTTGCTGTGTACCGGCCGTATCTCGACAAAGTCGGCCCTCGGAGCGCAAGCAGGCTGTCATCGCCCTACGATCAAGGCCGGTTGACGCGAAGGGGCGGGTGGAGATGGGCGTGGCGATCCGGACGGCGGGCGAGGCGGACCGGGAGTCGGTGGTCCGGCTGCTGGACGCGGCCTTCCAGGACGATCCGGTCAGCGGCTGGGTGTTCCCGGGTGAGGAGTACCGCCGTGCGACCCACCACAGGCTGATGGCCGCGTTCACCGACATCGTGCTGGCCCATGGCCGAATAGACCTCACCGAGGACGGCACGGCGTGCGCGCTGTGGATGTCCGTGCCGGACGTCGAGCACCATGAGGAGGACGACGGGCCCGCGTTGCTGCGCCAGGACGTCGACCCGGACAACGAGCGCGTCGAGATGATCGGCCGCCTGACGGCTGGTATCCATCCCGCGGGCCGTGCGCACGCATACCTGTGGATGATCGCCGCGGCACCCGAGCGCCAGGGTGAGGGACTCGGTACCGCGCTCATGAACGCGGTGCTCGACCGTTGCGATCGGGAAGGCCTGCCCGCCTATCTGGAGGCGAGCAGCGACCGCAGCCGGCACCTGTACGAGCGTCTCGGCTTCGAGCTCAAGGGCCGTCCCCTCGACCTCCCGGACGGCCCCCGGATGTGGCCGATGTGGCGCGAACCGCGCGGCTGAGCCGCCGCCTGCAGCCCTGACCTACTCCTCCGGCACGATCGTGGCCACGATCCGCTCGACCAGCCCGTCCGGCACGCCGACCCCGGGCAGAACGCCGTCCAGGACGTCGGGCAGTGTCAGGTGCTCCAGGAGCAGTCCGAGGATCGCGAGATAGAGCACGGTGACGACCTCGTCGCCGCCGGGCAGTCCGGCGTTGCGGTGGAACTCCAGGGCCTCGTCCAGGTCGCCGCGCACCGACTTGGTGAAGGAGGAGCGCAGTTCGGGGCGCCGCTGGGCCTCCAGGCGCATCTCCAGCAGGGCCAGATAGCCCGTTCTGTCGCGGGTCGCGCGGGCCATCAGGTCGTGCATGAAGGCGGCGACGAGGGAGCGGTCCTTCGGCCGGGTGAGCAGCCCGGCGATCACCTCCGGGTCGGGCGCGAGCCGCACGTGCAGCCGGGCGTCGATCTGGCGGAGCAGGTCGTCGCGCCCGGTGAAGTAGTTGGAGGCGGTGCCGACCGGCACCCCGGACTCGGCGTCCACCGCGCGGAACGTCAGCCCGCGTGCCCCCTCGCGGGCGAGCACCTCCACGCCCGCGTCGACGAGCGCGGCCCGGCGCTCCGGATTGCCCGCCATGCGGAATCCCCTCTCTCACTTCCAGTCGGTCCGGGAAATGCCCTTGCAACCACTACAAGCGAAGTACTACAACTGAAGCACTACAACCGCAGTGGTTGTTCGACACCCTACGAAAAGAGACCGGCTTGCGAAAGCTCACATACTTCATCGCCTGCTCGATCGACGGCTTCATCGGGGATCCGAGCGGCGACGGGACGGAGATGGTCCGCTTCGTCGACGAGGAGTTCCTGGAGTTCCTCAAGGCCGAGCACCCGGAGACGATGCCGACCCACGGCCGCCGCGCCCTCGGTTTCGACGACCTGGCCAACAGGCATTTCGACACGATCATCCAGGGCCGGGCCAGCTATGACCTGGCCCTGAAGGAGGGCATCACCAGCCCGTACGCCCATATGCGTCAGTACGTCGCCTCGCGCACGCTGACCGAGTCGCCCGACCCGCAGGTCGAGATCGTCTCGGACGACCTGGTCGGCAAGGTCCGCGAACTGAAGGCGGAGGACGGCGAGTTCGGCATCTACCTGTGCGGCGGCTCGCAGATCGCCGGCGCGCTGCTCGACGAGATCGACGAACTCGTCATCAAGACGTACCCCATCGTGTACGGCGCGGGCATGCCGATGTTCGGATCGGGCTTGGCCATCACGGAGTTCACCCTCGGTGAGGTGCGCTCGTTCGGCAACGGCGCCATTGTTCGTACGTACAGCAGGAAGCGCTGAGCCCTCTCCCGCCCTACTCTGAGGACATGGGCAGCCAAGAGCACCACTGTCCCGACTGCGGACAGCCCGTAGAGACGGTCGTCCGGCGCCACAAGACGCTGGGCGCCTGGGTCCCCACCTGGGTGGCGGGCCCGTGCCACAACCCCGAGTGCGGGGCGTGCGCCGAGGAAGGCGCCGCGCACGAGGAGAAGCACGAGCAGCCGGACACCACCATGCCTGACACCGCCGGCACACCCACCGTGGATACCGCGGTGAAGCCCACCGCGAAAAATTCCTGAGCCCCTGTCGAGAATCCCGGCCCGGCTCCGACGTCCCCTGTGAGAGCCGCCCACCGAGGGCGGCCCGAGCCGACGGAAGCAGAAGGAGCGGACTGATGAAGTACCTGGTCATGGTGCAGGGCACGCAGGCGGACTACGAGGCGATGCAGGGCAAGGGGTCCGAGAACTCCGTCGCCTGGAGCCAGGAGGACATCCAGGCGATGTACTCCTTCATGCAGGCCCTCAACGACGACCTCGCCGAGAGCGGCGAGATGGTCGACGGACAGGGGCTGACCGAGCCCGCGAAGGGCCGGCATGTCACCCTGGGTGACGACGGCAAGGCGGTGATCACCGACGGCCCGTACAGCGAGACCAAGGAGCTGCTCGCCGGCTACTGGGTGCTGGACTGCGCGAGCATGGAGCGGGTCACGGAGATCGCCGAGCGCGTCCTCCAGTGCCCCCAGCCCGCTGGGGCCCCCGTGTACCCGGTGGTGATCCGGCCCATCGACGACGGGTCCGGGGACGTCGGCTGAGACATCGGCCGAGCCGTAAGTGAGCGCCACACCCGAGACCGAGGACCTGCTGCGCCGACACGCGCCGCAGGTCCTCGGCGCGCTGGTACGGCGCTACGGCCACTTCGACAGCGCCGAGGACGCCGTACAGGAGGCCCTGCTCGCGGCGGCCGAGCAGTGGCCGCGGACCGGGGTCCCGGACAACCCGCGCGGCTGGCTGATCAAGGTCGCGGCGCGGCGGCTGACCGACGCGCTGCGCGCGGAGCAGTCGCGCCGGACCCGGGAGGACAAGGTCGCGGCGCTGATGCCCAGGGACGCCTTCACGGCCCCGCCGCCGGGCGCGGACCGGGCGCCCCGCGAGGACGACACCCTCACCCTGCTCTTCCTGTGCTGCCACCCGGACCTCACCCCGCCCGCCCAGATCGCCCTCACCCTCCGTGCCGTCGGCGGTCTGACCACGGCGGAGATCGCCCGGGCGTACCTGGTCCCCGAGGCGACCATGGCGCAGCGCATCAGCCGGGCCAAGCAGAAGGTCCGCGGGGTGCGCTTCGGCCGGCCCGACAACTGGGAGAACCGCCTGCCGGCGGTCCTGCAGACCCTGTACCTGATCTTCAACGAGGGCTATACGGCAACCTCGGGCACCAGCCTGCTGCGGCGCGAACTCGCCGGCGAGGCGATCCGGCTGACCCGCGAGGTCCACCGCCTGCTCCCCGACCACGGCGAGGTGGCCGGCCTGCTCGCGCTGATGCTGCTCACCGACGCCCGCCGCGACGCGCGCACCGGCCCGCACGGCGAACTCGTCCCCCTCGACGAACAGGACCGCGGCCGCTGGGACAAGGCCGCGATCGACGAGGGCGTCGCCCTGGTCACCCGCGCCCTGTCCCGGGGCCCCGCCGGCCCCTATCAGCTGCGCGCCGCCATCGCCGCCGTCCACGACGAGGCGCCCTCCGCACCGGAGACCGACTGGCAGGAGATCCTCGGCCTCTACGACGTCCTGGTACGCCTCGTCCCCGGCCCCGTCGAGCGCCTCAACCGCGCGGTCGCCGTCGCCATGGCCCAGGGCCCGCGCGCGGGGCTGGCCGAACTGGCCGCGCTGGAGGACGAGCTGGGTGCCGGGCACCGCCTGGACGCGGTCCGCGGCCACCTCCTGGAGCGGGCCGGCGCCCACGACGAGGCCCGCGCCGCCTACGAGGCCGCCGCCGCCAAGACGCTGAGCCTGCCGGAGCAGCGCTATTTGCACGCGCGGGCGGCACGGCTGAAGCCGTAACCTCGCCGCATGCCCGAACACACGTACATCCTCCACATCACCGAACGCTCCCTCTGGGACGAGGCCCGCGCGCGAGGCACGTACGAGATGTCGACCCGCGGTCGCACGCTCCAGGACGAGGGCTTCATCCACTGCTCGACCCGCGCCCAACTCCCCGCCGTGGCCGCCTTCCTGTACGGCTCCTACGACGGCCCCGGCGAACTGGTGGTCCTGGTCGTGGATCCGGCCCGGCTCGACGTGCCGCTCAAGTACGAGGCGCCGGAACCGGGCGGCGAGGAGTTCCCGCATGTGTACGGGCCCATTCCGGTGAACGCGGTGGTGGACGTGGAGCCATGGGGGTGACGGGACGCCGCGCATTATGGCGATGGGCCGTGGGGGCGTGGGTGATTCTCGTGGCCGTCGCGGGCGGGCTGACGCTGTGGCTGCAGGACTCGGCCGAGCCGCCGGGGCCGTACGGCCGGGAGGAGGCCTCGCCCACGCCGACGCTCCCGGAAGGCCGGGAGCCGCCCTGCCCGAGCCCCGAGCCCTACCAGGGCGGCTCGATACAACACCTCTGCGTCTTCACGACGCGCTAGATGTATTGACCCGCGGGGTTGTTGACGCGGGTGATGGGTGGCTGGCCGCCGAGGGCGGTGTGGCACCGGTGGTGGTTGTAGGTGTGCAG
>NZ_JBSGVW010000038.1:0-93408 GCF_053608645.1 Streptomyces sp. NPDC055013 | reverse complement strand
GTAGACGGCCACGCTCGCGATCCCGGCATCCCGGCAGGCCCGGGCCACGCGGACAGCGATTTCGCCACGGTTGGCGATGAGCACCTTGCGCACGACTGACCCCCTCCTCAATCGGCAGGAATTCTGGGATGATCAAGCGCGGCCGGGGGAATTCCACTCCCGGGCAGGCGCCGAATACCTGTCCATACTCCGTGCGCGACCTCGGCGCTTTCAACAGCCGGCCATTAAGCCTTCGGACCAGATCCTCAGCGGGGATACGGCTTTGTTGGCGCAGCGCCAGGCAAGTGTCAGGGAATTGTCAGAAGCCCCGTCGAACAGCGCACGGCGGCAGAACAGTCGACCGGCGCGCAAAAGGGCATGGGCATGCGAAAGGGCGGGCTCCCCCGTCAGGAGCCCGCCCTTTTCGAAGTCGGCGGCGATGTGGTGACATCGCGCCGGGTGCGAGATCAGCCACTACCGAAGCGGAACCCCACTCCGCGTACGGTGACGATCCAGTCGCTGCCCCCCAACTTGCCGCGGAGGCTGCTGACATGGGTGTCCACGGTGCGACGGGACCAGGACCCACCCCAGACCTGCTGCATGATGCGCTTGCGTGAGATCACCGTCTCCGGATGGGAGGCGAGCAGATAGAGCAGATCGAACTCCTTGCGGGTGACCTCCACGACCTGGCCGTGCAGACTCACCTCGCGCGAGGCGGCGTCTATGAGCAACGGCCCGCGCGAGACGACCTGCTCGATCTGCACCTGCGGACGCGAGCGACGCATGACGGCGTCCATCCGGGCCATCAGCTCCCGGAAGCCGTAGGGCTTGACGAGGTAGTCGTCCGCGCCCGCCTGGAGACCGAGGACGCGGTCCAGTTCCGTCCCCCACCCGGTGACCGCTATGAGCGGGACGTCGCTCAGGGAACGGATGGAACGGCACACCTCCAGACCGTCCAGGTCGGGTAGTTCGAGGTCCAGCAGAACGATGTCCGACACCTGGTAGGCCTGCAGGGCCGCGTTGCCCGTGCCGACCCCCTCGACCTGATGGCCGTGTCGCCGCAGGCCGGCGGCGAGGGCCTCCATGTCGCCGGTGTTGTTCTCGACCACCAGGACCCGCCAGTTGGTCGCCGGCTTCCGGATCTGCGAGGTGATGGGCTTTCGGTACTCCAGAGTGCTGCTCGTTGCGCGTTGGCTCACTGCTCTCCCCCTGAACATGTAGTTCCCGCTCGAGCGCCTTGGCTTGTCGAGCCTAAAAACCTACCTCTCGGTTTGTCAAAAAAAAACTCGGTAAACTCACACTCTGTGACAACTGATGCGACTTTTGCCGGAGTTGCCGGACATGAAGGATCAATTCCGCCGCGAAACGTAACCGAGATCGTTTTTCTGGATCTTGAAAGTGGTCAAAATTCGCCCCTGTGCCACGAGAAAGCAATCACTGACGGCGGCTGCGGTTTGTTCTGGGTCTCAACAACCGGGCCTACTCGTCCGTAGATCGACTACCGAGGCCGGCCTCGTTCGACGCATTGCACATCCCCTGTGGCAGTGGTAGACCGTCCGGGATGTTCTCGGCTGACTGATTCCCTGCTTCCGCTTCTCCCTCGCCCTGGCCATGAGGTGGGAAAGTGTGATCTTCTGGGCAGTACTGACGGTGTGTCGATAGAAACGAGAGCCACAGCCGGACCCACGCTCCCGGCACTCGGGCATCCGCACCCCACAAACAAACCTTCAAGTCCGTTTCCTGGACTGCGGGATGAAAGGATTCAGGCAGGTGGGACTACAACAGGAGAGGGCGATCCGCACCCGCCGACTGATGCTGAAGTCGGCGGCGGAGGTCTTCGACCGCGAGGACTATGCCTCGGCCAGGCTCTCCGACATCAGCGCGCGGGCCAACATGAGCACGGGCGCGCTGCACTTCCACTTCGCGAACAAGGAGGACCTGGCCCAAGCGGTCGTGAGCGAGGCGCGCGGCATCCTGTGGCGCGCCGCGCGCCTCGCGTACGAGAAGAACTCCGAGCCGCTGCAGGCCCTCACCGACATCTCGCACACCCTGAGCCAGTTGCTGTCCTGGGACGTGGTGTCGCGGGCCGGGCTGCGGCTGGACAACGACCGGTCCCGCAGAGGGCGGGAGCAGTTCGCCCACGCGTGGCACGCTTGCGTGCAGCGCCTGCTGGACCGCGCGCGCCAGGAGGGCGGGGTCGCGGCGCAGGCCCAGCTGCCGGCGCTGACGTGTGCGATCGTCGCCGCCACGACCGGCATAGGAGTACTGATAAAGGGGGGTGAGGGCGACCGCACCCGGCTGGCCTTCACGGGGTTCTGGCAGGGCTTCCTGCCGGGGCTCGCCGCGCCGGGCCTGCTCGGCGCACTGAACCCCGCCGGCACACCTGACGTGGTCGACCACGCGGTCTCCGTCTCGCGTTACCTGCCCTACGTCACGGAGGAAGAGGACGACGCGGAGGCTGCGACCACGGGGGTGCGGTGATGCGGGTCCGGTACCGAGCCCGGGACCGGCCGTCGGAGCGGTCGCGGGGCCGGCTGCGGGAGCGGCCCGCCGGAGCAGCACGTGCGACCGGGGTGGGAGCGGCCCGCCGGAACGGACCGTCGGAACGGCCGTGGGACCGGCCCGGCGGAGCAGACCGTGGGACCGGCCCGGCGGAACAGCGCGTGAGACCGGCCTGTCGGAGCGGACCGTAGGAACGGCCCGGCACGGCAGCCCGTCAGACCGACCCCTCGGAACAGCGCACCGGAACGACACGTGCGACCGGCCGTGGGAGCGGGCCGCCCGAGCAGCCCGTCAGACCGGCCCGGCGGAACGGCGCGTGCGACCGGCCGTCGGAGCAGCCCGGGGGGGCGGCCGTGAGTTGGGGTGTCCGTCCTCGCGTCCTGGCGTGCCGTCAGCGGTGGACCGCCGGGCCGGGGTGACCGCGCGGGAGTGCGTGCGCCGCGTCCGCCCGCCCGGTGAAGAGCCCCTTGCCGGCGGCGGTGCGCGGATCGGCCACGGTCGTACGCCCCCGCGACGCAGGCCGTGGCGACCGTATGTCCGCCGCCCGGGACGGACGGGACGACCGGCGAATCCGCCGGAACTACCAGAACTACCAGCACCGCGGCCAGGACGTGCCGGATCAGCCGCCGTCCCTCGTAGCGCCGTCGCCCAAGGTCACGGTGAAGACGGGCTCGTCCTGCTGGAGGCCCTGCACACGCATCACGGTGCCCTGCTCCGCGGACCGGTCGGGTCCGGCGAGGATCCAGCAGGGCTCGGTCAGTTCGCAGTACTTGTGGAAGGCGATCCGCATCGAGGCGGGGTGGAAGTCGTGCCCGGGCGTCAGGACGTTGGCGGCCTGCCGGGCGGCTTCGAGGAGCACCATGCCGGGGACGTGGTCGTTGGGACGGGCGAAGAGTGTGGGGTGCGTGGTGTCCAGGCGCAGCCGCCAGCCGGGGCGATGCCTGGAGGGGGCGAGGACGACGTCCTTGCGGTCGCCGCGGCCGGTCTCGCGGGGCGCGACGGCCGGCAGCAGCGGCAGTGCGCGCCCCGTGACGGCAGTCCGCTCGCCGCGCAGCCGGCGGTAGACGCGGGCCGAAGTGCAGCCCAGGATGCCCATGCTCGTGGCGAGCAGCCGGCCGAGGCGCTGGAAGCGCAGGTCGACCCGCATGCCGACGAGGCGCCCGGCGCGCAGCTGGACGTCGGTGCACTCGACCACGACGTCGATCGCGCCCGAGGCGACCGCCATGGTGAACTCCGTTGTCTCGACCCGGTATCCGAGCTCCCGCATCAGGAACTGGTCGCCGATCGGCACTCCGAACTCGGCGTGGGCCAGCATCATCGTCGCCTGCCGGGTGGTCTCCGCGACGAGCAGCGGATCCTGACGCCCGCCGGGCAGCGGGGCGAAGAAGCGGTGTGCGGCGGGCCAGTTCACCGAGACCAGGAACCGGTGCTCGGTGAGGCGCAGCCACTCGACGGGGAAACGGTCCTCGGGGTCCGGGCGGTGGCACAGCTCGGCGGTGGCCCGGCCGTCGGGAATCAGAACCGGGGAGTCGGTCCGGTATGCGGGTCGTGAGGCGGACTCTTCCGAGGGGATCGGTGCGACCTGTCCGGCAAGCGGACCGGTGTGCAGGGCTGTGCTGGCCACGCCAGCGGGGTCGGGTCGCGCCTGCGCCGGGTCCATACCCGCGCGAGACTCAACAAATCGGTCGACTACAGATATCGCGCCATCAGGCATGGATTGCCCCCTGAGTCGATAAATGAGGGGATCGTTCCCCTCTCGACAAAAGACTGGCAGTCCGGTTCTCTTTGCGGGGGAACCTGACCAAGCTCTGACATAGAAACAGGCACGGACGCATGGCACGTCAAGCGAGAGCCATCCAGACCCGCAAGTCGATCCTGCTGGCGGCGGCCGAGGTGTTCGACGAGCGGGGCTACAGCACCGCCACCATCACGGAGATCATCGCGCGGGCCGGTGTCACCAAGGGGGCGCTGTACTTCCACTTCACCTCCAAGGAGGACCTGGCCCTCGGGGTGATAGCGGCGCAGCTGGAGCTCGGCCCGTTGCCCCCGCAGCGCACGAAGTTGCAGGAACTCGCCGACCAGGGCCTGTTGTTCGCGCACCAGCTGCAGCACGACCCGCTGACCCGGGCCAGCGTCGGACTCGCCATGGACCAGTGGAGCGAGAGCGCCGAGAGCGCCGAGAGCGGCAATCCCTTTCACGGCAGACCGTTCCAGTCCTGGGCGGACCGGCTCACCGGACTGCTCGTCGAGGCGCGCGAACGCGGCGAGTTGCTGCCGCACGTGGATCCGGCGGAGACGGCCGAGTTGCTGTCCGGGTCCTTCACCGGAATCCAGTGGACGTCCCAAGTGCTGTGTCAGCGCAAGGACTTGACCCGCCGTGTGATCTCCATGTTCCGCCACCTCCTGCCGACCATCGCGATGCCGCAGATCCTCCCGACGCTGGAACTGACCCCCGACCGAGCCGTGTCCCTGCTCGCATCGCGCGACGCGGCACTGGAGGGGGAGGACGCGCCGACCGACGAGGAGTACGACGCCGCGGCCGAGGACGGCTCGGCCTCGGAGGCCGGCCCGGCCTGGGAGCCCGACGCTTCCGCCACCCGGGTACCGGAAGGGAGCGCTGCCCCGGAGGGGGAGGGCAGCGCTGCCTGATCGGCCGTCCGCGACGGCCCCGGTGAACCGGCGTCGCACCTCACCGGAGCGGGGCGGAGGGCGACGTTTCCTCCAGCCGGTAGCCGACACCCCGGACCGTGGTGATCCAGCCCTCGCCGAGCTTGGCGCGCAGGGCGCTGACGTGGGTGTCGACCGTGCGGGTGGAGATGGCCCACTCGTCCGCCCAGACCCCGGCGATCAGGTCCCGGCGTGAGATCACCGTCTCCGGTGCCGAGGCCAGCAGCAACAGGATGTCGAACTCCTTGCGGGTCAGCTCCAGGGGCTGCTCCGCCACCCACGCCTCACGCGTCCCGGGGTCCAGCCGCAGGGCCCCGCAGGACACGCCGGCCGGACCCCCGCCGGTGGTGACGCGCCGGGTCACCGCGTTCATCCGGGCGATCAGCTCCCGGAAGCCGTACGGCTTCACCAGACAGTCGTCCGCACCCGACCGCAGACTGAGCACCCGGTCCAGCTCGGTGTCCCGGCTGGTGAACGCGATCAGCGGGGTGGTGCCCCGGGCCCGGATCTCGGCGCACACCTGCAGACCGTCGAGGTCGGGCAACTCCAGGTCGAGCAGGACGACTTCGGCCTGCTCCCATGCCTGGAGGGCCGCCCGCCCGGTGCGGGCCCGCCGGACCTGATGGCCGTTGCGCACCAGGCGGCAGACCAGGGGCTCGGCGGTCCCGTCATCCGGATCGATCACAAGTACGCGCATGTGCACTCCACTCCGGGCCGCGTCCGGGCGGCGCCAGGCACCTCCCCGTCGGCGGCCCGGACCGTCACTCGCCCGCCGACCGGGTGTGCACCACGCGGTAGGTGTTGGAGTCCCGCCAGATGGCCAGCGCGTCCACCGTGGCGTCGATCTTCTGCCGCTCCGCCGACCGCTGCGCCGCGGGCTGCTCGCGGAAGGCGTCGTATGCCTCCTTGCTGTCCCACTGGGCGTAGACGACGACCCACTTGCCCTCGATGCCACGGCCGCGCAGACCGCGCAGCACCGTGTGGCTGCGGTACCCGGGGACCTTCTGCAGCCAGTCCTGGGAAGCCCCGAGCGTGTCGACCAGGTCGTCCTGGTGCTTCTCGGCGACGCCGTACAGGTCGATGACCGTGTAGTCCTCGCGCTCCGGCCCGATCTCGGTGGGGCCGGCGCCCGGCTTCGACTGGGTGAAGACCGCCTCGTTCTGCAGGAGCCGGATCGCGGTGGTGATCTCACCGAAGAGCGGCAGGGTGCGGTGCTTGAACTCCTCGCCGGCGTACCGGGCCTCCAGGTCCTCGGTGGAACGCCACTGGATGAAGTTGGCGGTGCCGAACTTGGTCTGCCCGCTGTGCACGGTGCTGGAGATCCAGCCGTCGTAGGCGGCGGCGTCGACGATCTCGCGCATCGCCGCGAGCAGGCTGTCCTGCTTCTCGGCGGAGTCGGTCGAGAACAGGTTGAGGACGGTCAGGTTCTTACCATCGGCTGCGATCTTCGGCATTCTCTTCTCTTCCGGTAGATCGGGTGATGAAAGGTTGACGAAAGAAGCAGAACTCGAATTTCCGGCTCAGCGGATCAGTGCTTCCCGACCAGCATGACAAGCCATCAACTCCTGCTGAAGAGCGCTCTGTTCAGGACTCCGCGCGGATTGTCAGGTCTTTTCCGCCAGCGTCAGATCTTCCGCAGCTACGTCAGGTCTTCGACAAGTGCCCTTGGGTGCCCATTGGCCACCGCGCGATGCTCGGGCAATGAATTCCGTCACGTCAGCAGCCGAAATCAGTACCTTGCTGGACCGCTATCTATTGGGCCTCGACGAGGACAAACTCGACGACGTCTGGGCGCGCACGCTGTTCAGCGACGATGCCCGCGTCGAGTTCCCGATGGCCCGACACGAGGGCATCGAGGGACTCGCCGCCTGGCACCGGCAGGCACTCGACGCGTTCGCGCGCACCCAGCATCTCAACTCCCCGGCGGTGGTGGACCTCACCGGCGAGCAGCGGGCGGTGCTGCGCGCCAACCTGGTCTCCACCCACGTACACCATCCGGACGCGCCCGGCGATCCGCTGTTCGTCTCCGGCACCCTCGTCCACGGCGAGGCCCGGCACACCGAGCACGGCTGGCGTCTGACGGAACTGTCGTTCCAGCTGGTCTGGTCGACGGGCAACCCGCCGCGGCCCGGGGGCTCCCGATGACCGCGCTGGCGGCGGGGGGCGGGGAGCAGCAGATGGCCACCATGCTGCTCGGCATCGGCGTGATCCTGCTGGTCGGCGCCGCCCTCGGCGCGCTCGCCCGGAAGCTGGGCCAGCCGAAGGTGATCGGCGAGATCACCGCCGGCATCGTGCTCGGCCCGAGTCTGCTCGGCCTGTTCCCCGGCGACCTGACGGAGCGCCTTTTCCCGGGCGACGTACGGCCGTTGCTGTCCGCGGTCTCCCAGGTCGGCCTCGTCCTGTTCATGTTCGTGGTCGGCTGGGAGTTCGAGAAGCGGCTGATACGGCCGCACGCGCGGCTGGCGGCGGGCGTCTCGCTGTCGTCGATCGTGCTGGCCTTCGGGCTGGGCGTCGCCGCGGCGGTCGTGCTGTATCCGCACCACGACACCGTGGCCGGCAAGCACATCTCCTTCCTCGCGTTCGCCACCTTCATGGGCACCGCGATGTCCGTGACGGCGTTCCCCGTGCTGGCACGGATCCTCACCGAGAACAAGCTGATGGACACCCGGGTCGGCGCCCTGTCACTGGCCAGCGCCGCGATCGACGACGTCCTCGCCTGGTGTCTGCTGGCGTATGTGTCGGCGCTGGTCAGCTCGGACGGCAACTATGCGGACCTGGCCCGGATCGGGGCGCTGAGCGTGGTCTATGTCGCGCTGATGCTCATGGTGGTCCGGCCGCTGGTGGCCCGGCTGGTGTGGCGTTGGGCGGCGACGGAGCGCTGGAGCGCGCTGCTCGCGGTGCTGTGCGCGGGCGTGTTCGCCTCGTCGTGGCTGACCTCGTGGATCGGCATCCACCAGATCTTCGGCGCGTTCCTGTTCGGCTTCATCATGCCGCGCGAACCCCGGAGGGTGCTCGCGGCGAACCTGCGCCGGCCGCTGGACGACGTCAGCGTCGTGCTGCTGCCGGTGTTCTTCATCGTCACCGGCCTCGGCGTCGACCTCGGCTCCCTGACCGCGACCGACTATCTGTCCCTGGCCCTGGTCATCGCCGTGGCCTGCGCGGGCAAGCTGCTCGGCGCGATCGTCCCGGCCCGGCTGTCCGGCCTGTCCTGGCGTGAGTCCAAGGACCTGGGCGTGCTGATGAACACCCGTGGCCTGACCGAACTCATCATCCTCAACGCCGCCGTGAGCCTCGGAGTGCTCGACGGACGGATGTTCACCATGCTGGTGATCATGGCCCTCGTGACGACGGCGATGGCGGCCCCGCTGCTGTCCCGGCGCGAGCACCTCACGGCCGGCGTGACCGAGAAGGCACGTACACCCGTCGCGGACGCGACCGCGCCGCGCACCTGACGAGGGGGCTCACGTGATACCCGTCCAGCCGTCCCAGCACGGCCGACATCTGCCGCAACCGCCGGTCGACGGCCGTGCGTTGCGCACGGTGTGCGGCAACTTCGCCACCGGCGTCACCGTCATCACCACCGGAGGTCCCGAGGACGGCGCCGCCACCACGGTGAACTCCTTCACGTCCGTCTCACTGGATCCGCCGCTGGTGCTGTTCTGCCTGCACAAGCAGTCGCGGCTGCGCCCCGTCCTGCAGAAGTCCGGCGGCTTCGTCGTCAACTTCCTGACCCGCAGCCAGGAAGGCCTCGCCTGGAAGTTCGCGGGCCGCGAGTCGGCACGTCTGGCGGAGGTCCCGCACCACCGCTCCACGAGCGGACTGCCGGTCCTCACCGAGGCGCTGGCCTTCCTGCAGTGCCGTCTCGCCGACGAGTACGACGGCGGTGACCACGCGATCCTGCTCGGCGAGGTCACCGCCCTGGGCACGTCGACCGAGGAGGCCGACCCGCTGGTCTTCTACAAGGGCTCGATGCGCGTCCTCGACACCGATGTCCCCGCGCCGGCCCGGGGTTAGCAGCAGGTCCCGGCGCGGGTCAGCGCGACACGGACGTCGGTTCGTCCGCCGTGTCGAACTCCCGCCTGGCCCGCTCCACCTTCTGGAGGTTCTCCGCGGACCACTCGGCGAGGTGGGCGAAGATCGGCGCCAGGCTGCGGCCCAGCTCGCTGATCTCGTACTCGACCCGGGGCGGCACCTCGGGGTGGTACGTCCGCACGACCAGGCCGTCGCGCTCCATCTGGCGCAGCCGCTGGGTGAGGACCTTCGGTGTGATGGTGCGGATGTTGCGCTGGAGCTCGACGAAGCGCTGCCTGCCGAACTCGTGCAGCGTCCACAGGATCGGTGTCGTCCAGCGGCTGAAGACGATGTCGACCACCGGGGAGACCGGACACGCCAGCTCCGAGTCGACCTGTCCGCCACGCGTGGTGGTGCTGCCCATGGCGCCGGTGCTGCCCATTCGGACCCTCCCAGGAAGTCACTTTCCTCTAGGTACCTACTTTACCCAGGATGCTAGCTTCCCGGAAGACGGTGAGCGGGCTCCCGCTCCCGGCCTCGCGCCATGTCCTTTCCCTCCGGATGTCCGTCCCTACGGAACCCTTCCGTCACCTCCACTAGGAGCGACATGTCGACCCAAGAGTCGCTGCGCCTTCCCCGCCACACCGATGCATCGGCCCCGCCGCACCGCCCGGGACTCATCCTGGCGTTCCTCTGCCTGGCCGGCTTCATGACCTTCCTCGATGTGTCCATCGTCAATGTGGCCCTGCCGACCATCGAGGACGAACTGCACATCTCGCAGACGTCGTTGCAGTACATCGTCACCACGTACGGCATGCTGCTCGGCGGCTTCCTGCTGCTGACCGGCCGGCTGGCCGACGCGTTCGGCCGTCGCCGGATGCTGCAGACCGGCCTGATCCTCTTCGCCCTGTCCTCGCTGCTCGCCGGGTTCGGGCAGAGCGCGGCCATGCTGATCGTGGCGCGCGGCGCCCAGGGCCTCGGAGCCGCGTTCATCGCGACCGCCGCGCTGTCCCTGCTCGCCAACAACTTCGCGGAGGGCGCCGAGCGCAACAAGGCGCTCGGCGCCTGGGGCGCACTCAGCGGTATCGCCGCCGTCGCCGGTGTCACCCTGGGCGGTCTGCTCACCGACGGTCCGGGCTGGCGCTGGATCTTCTTCATCAACGTGCCGATCGGCCTGGTCTGCGCGCTGATCGCCCCGAGGATCGTCGGCGAGAGCCGCGCCGCGGAGCGCCGCAGCTCCTTCGACGTCGCCGGTGCCGTGACGCTGACCGCCGGTCTCGTGCTGCTGATCTTCAGCCTCGGCCAGACCATCGACGACTCGGACGTCCCGTTGGCCCGCGTCTACGGCGGCTTCGCCCTCTCCGCGGTCCTGCTCATCACGTTCCTGCTGATCGAGCGCCGCGCCGAGGCACCGCTGATCCCGCTCGGCGTCTTCAAGCGCAAGTCGCTGCGGGCCTCCAACATCGTCGCCCTCCTGCTGCTCGGCACCTGCGTCACGCTGTTCTTCTTCGCCAGCCTGTTCATGCAGCAGGTCCTCAACTGGTCGGCCCTGAAGACCGGTCTGGCCTACGTCCCGCTCGCCGTGATCGTCGCGGTCGGCGCCGGTATCGCCTCCCAGCTGGTGACCAAGGTCGCCGCCAAGCCGGTGCTGATGGCCGGCCTGGCGCTGACCAGCGTCGGCATGTTCCTGCTGTGGCGGGCCCCCTCCGACGCCTCCTACGTCGTGGACCTGCTGCCCGCCTTCCTGATCTCCGGCCTCGGTCTCGGCCTGTCCTTCGTGCCGGTGCAGGTCGCCGCGTTCACCGGCACCCAGGAGGACGAGTCCGGTCTGTCCGCGGGGCTCATCAACACCGCGCAGGAGGTCGGCGGCGCCCTCGGCCTCGCCGTGGCCGCCACCTACGCCTTCCGCCAGGTCGAGCAGCTGACCGAGTGGGCGGACGGGGTGCCCGCGCGGGTGACCCAGGCGCGCACCGAGGTCTTCCACGACGCGTTCCTCGCGGGCGCCTGCTTCGCCGTGGCCGGCCTGCTCCTCACGCTGCTCCTGCTGCCCTTCACCAAGGCGTCGGACCAGCCGGCCGACGCTCCCGCCAAGGCCTGAGATCGGAAACCCGCAATAGATCGGAAAGCCGCCATGCCGACGTCACCACGGTTGTCCCCCGCGGCCGAGGACTTCCTCGCCGAGAACCATCTGTGCACCTTCACCACGCTGCGCCCCGACGGCTCGCCCCATGTGACGCCCGTGCGGTTCACCTGGGACGGGGAGGCGGGCCTGGCGCGGGTCATGACCGCGGTGACACGGCGCAAGGCCAGGAACGTCCTGGCCACGCCCGCCGGCCGGGCCTCCCTCTGCCAGACGGTGGGGCCCCGCTGGATCACCCTGGAGGGCACCGCCACCGTCCACGACGACCCGTTACGGGTCCAGGAGGGCATACGGCGGTACGCCAAGCGGTACTGGACGCCGCCGCCGGAGCCACCGGGCCTGGTCGTGATCGAGATCCGGATCGACCGGGTGCTGGGCCTGCTCTGAGCCGGGTCCGAACCGGCCGAGGGCGTCGGAACTTCCTTCCGGCGCCCTCGCCCATTTCCACCGCCTGACGCAGCTGCAGAATCTCTGACGAAACTTGTCAGAGACCTGTACTTACGGCCATTCAGCTTCCCCAACTCCCCCGGAATACTGGAGAAAAATCCACTGGGAGAGGAAACATGGATAATTTTCATGCCGACGTGATTGTCGCCGGTGCCGGTCCCTCCGGGCTCATGCTCGCCGGTGAACTCCGCCTGGCCGGAAGGTCGGTGGTCGTGCTCGACCGCCTCGCGGAGCCCATGCAGCAGTCCCGGGCGCTCGGGTTTTCCGCCCGCACCATCGAGGAGTTCGGACAGCGCGGACTTCTCGAGAAATTCGGTCAACTCGAGACGATACCCTTCGGGCATTTCGGTGGACTGCCCATTGACTATCGCATCGTCGAGGGCGGCAATTTCGGCGTCCGTGGTGTTCCGCAGTCGCGGACCGAGGCCATTCTGCTCGAGTGGGCGACCGGCCTCGGCGCCGAGATCCGCCGCGGGCACGAGGTCGTCGGCATGACCCAGGACGAGCAGGGTGTCGTCGTCGAGGTCGGCACCGCCGACGGCGTCGAGACACTGCGCGCGGCCTACCTGGTCGGCTGTGACGGTGCCCGTTCCACGGTGCGCAAGCTGGCCGGCATCGACTTCCCCGGCACCAGCGCCACCATCGAGATGCTGATGGCCGACGTCGCCACCAACGAGCTGCGCATCCGCCCGACCGGCGAGGTCGGCGAGTCCGGCATGGTCGTGGTGCTCCCGCTCGGCCCGCAGGCCACCCGCGTCGTCGTCTTCGAGCGCGGCGCCGGCGTCCGCCCGACCCAGGAGGCGCCCACCTTCCCCGAGGTCGCCGCCGCCTTCCAACGCGTCACCGGCGAGGACATCACGGGCCACAAGCCGTTGTGGACCAGCTACTTCACCGACGGCAGCCGGCAGGCCGCCGAGTACCGCCAGGGACGGGTCTTCCTCGCGGGCGACGCCGCCCACATCCACCTGCCCATCGGCGCCCAGGGCATCAGCGCCGGCGTCGGCGACGTGGTGAACCTCGGCTGGAAGCTGGCGGCCGAACTCAACGGGCACGCCCCTGAGGGCCTGCTGGACACCTACCACACCGAGCGCCACCCGGTCGGCGCCCGCATCGTCGCCAACACCCTCGTGCAGCGCTCCCTGTACCTCGGCGGCCCCGAGATGGAGCCGCTGCGCCGGCTCTTCGGCGAGCTGGTCGGCATCGAGGCGGTCCGCCGCCATCTGGTCGGCCTGGTCACCGGCCTGGACATCGGCTACGACATGGGCGAGGGCGACCACCCGCTGCTCGGCCACCGGCTGCCCGACCAGGAGCTGCTGGTCGGCGACGAGAAGAGCAGCACGTACGAACTGCTCACCCGCGGCCGCCCGCTGCTGCTGAACCTGCGCGGCGGCGACGCCCTCACCGAGGCCGCCGCCGGCTGGGCCGACCGCGTCGACGTGGTCGCCGCCTCCCGCCCCGACCCCGCCGCCCCGGCCGCCGACCTGCTGGTCCGCCCCGACGGCTACATCGCCTGGGTCGGCACGGGTGGCTCCGCCGGTTTGGCCGAGGCCCTGCAGCGCTGGTTCGGCCCTGCCTAGACGCTCCGCGGGCAGGCCGCGACCAGGAGGTGCCTCTGCGGCCCGTCGCTCGTCTGCGGGTTCGTCGTGGCTGGTCGCGCAGTTCCCCGCGCCCCTTGGGGGCGCCGCGGCGCCGAGGACGCGCGCCGACCGTTTCGTCAGAAGAGGAGTTCCGAGTTGACCGGCAAGGCCGAAACAGAGATGCCCACACCGAAAGCCGGCGAGTGGACCGAGTGCGACGTCATCATCCTGGGCGCCGGGATCGGCGGCTCGATCACCGGCGCGATCCTGGCCCGGCAGGGCGCGAAGGTGGTGCTCGTCGACGCCGGGCAGCACCCGCGGTTCGCGGTCGGTGAGTCGCAGAACCCGCAGCTCGTGGAGTGGCTGCACATCCTCGCCGTGCGCTACGACGTCCCCGAGATCAAGCACCTGCTCGACATCAAGGCGGTCACCAAGTACATCGGCGCCCACCACGGCCGCAAGCAGAGCTTCGGATTCGTGCGGCACGTCCCGGACCGGGAGCCGGACCCGCGCGAGGCGACGATGTTCGTCATCCCGAAGATGCTGACCGAGGCGTCGCACATGTTCCGCCAGGACACCGACACCTACTACTTCAACGTCGCCGCCAAGTACGGCTGCACCCTGCGGCAGAACTGGCGCGCCACCGACCTGGACTTCGACGACGACGGCGTCACCGTCACCGGCCAGAGCGGCGAGGTCTTCCGCGCCAAGTACCTCATCGACGCCAGCGGCTTCCGCTCGCCGCTCGCCCAGAAGTTCGACCTGCGCGAGAAGCCCTCCCGGCTCAAGCACCACGCGCGCTCCCTGTTCACGCACTACGTCGGCATCAAGCCCTACGACGACGTGTGCAACTACCCCGACGCGCTGCGTCCGCCCGCCGAGTCCCCGTTCCACGGCGGCACCCTGCACCACCTGATCGAACGCGGCTGGTTCTGGATCATCCCGTTCGACAACCACACGGACTCGCGCAACCCGATGTGCAGCGTCGGCCTGACCTTCGACGAGCGGCTGTACCCGCAGCCCAAGGACAAGACGCCGGACGAGGAGTTCAACCACTACCTCGACATGTACCCGGCGGTGAAGCGCCAGTTCGAGGGCGCGAGCCGGGTGCGCGAGTGGATCTCGACGCCGGACCGGATCCAGTACTCGTCCAAGCAGACCGTGGGCGACCGCTGGTGCCTGATGTCGCACGCGGCCGGCTTCGTCGACCCGCTGTACTCGCGCGGCCTGTCCAACACCTTCGAGGTGGTGGACGCCCTGTGCTACCGCGTCCTGGAAGCGCTGCGCGACGACGACTTCACGGCCAAGCGCTTCGAGTACGTCGAGCGTCTGGAGCAGGGGCTGCTCACGTACAACGACATGATCGTCAACAGCTCCTACATCGCGTTCTCCCACTTCCGGCTCTGGAACGCGGTGTTCCGGGTCTGGGCCTGCTTCACCACGCCCGCCACCATGCGGCAGATCCAGGCCCGCCAGGAGTTCGTCCTGGACGGCGACGACCGGCACTTCCGCGAGATGGAGAACTCGCCCTACCCGGGCCTGTGGTGGCCGGACAGCCACGCCTTCAAGCACCTGCTCGACGTCACCAACGAGACCTGCCTCAGCTACGAGGCGGGCGAGATCGACGGTGACAAGGCGGCCGACATCGTCTTCCAGGCCATCAACGACTGCGAGTCCGTCAACACGCCCTTCGGCTGGAAGGACGGCGAGGACCACCGCTTCTACCGGGCCACCACCCCCACGATGATCAAGTTCATGTGGTGGGCGAGCACCAACGGCCCCAAGGAGATGCGCGACCTCGGCCGCTCGATGCTCAAGGGCGTCGCCAAGTCCGCCGTACGCGGCAAGAAGGTCTCCTGAACCCTCCTGACCACGGCCGCACCCCCCTGAGACCGGCCCGCACAGGGCGTGGTGCCACCCCCACGCGCAGCCCTGTGCGGGCCCCCGGCCCCAGCTCCTGGCCCCCTGACCCGCACCGAACCTCCGTCCACCACACCCGCATCGACACTGGGACACCGTGTGATCAGTCGTAGAACCCTGCTCGGCGCCGGCTCGGCCGCAGCCGGCATCGCCCTCGTGCCCGCCATCCCCGTCGCCGCCGAGGGCTCGGGGACACCGTGGAACCAACTCGCGGCCAGGCTCTCGGGCCGGCTCGTGCTGCCCACCGACCCCTACTACTCCGTCGCCCGCCAGCTGGAGCTGGGCCAGTTCGACGCCGTCAACCCGCAGGCGGTGGCCTACTGCGCGAGCGCGGCGGACGTCTCGGTCTGCGTGCGCTTCGCCCAGGACAACGGCGTCCGTACGGCGGTCCGCAGCGGCGGCCACAACTACGGCGGCTGGTCCACGACGCCGGGCATGATCATCGACGTGTCGAGGCTCAACGCCGTGACGGTGAAGAGCCCCTCGTCGGTGGAGATCGGCCCGGGCGCGCAGAACGTCAACATCCTCAACGCGCTGGCCCCGCACCACCTGGTGGTCAGCGAGGGCGGCTGTCCGACCGTGTGCGCCGGCGGCTTCCTGCAGGGCGGCGGCTTCGGCTTCCTGACCCGGCCGACGGCCATGGCCAGTGACGCGGTGACCGCCGCCCAGGTGGTGCTCGCCGACGGCCGGGTGGTGACCACCTCGGCGAAGCAGTACCCGGACCTGTTCTGGGCGATCCGCGGCGGCGGTGGCGGCAACTTCGGCATCGTCACCCGGTTCACGGTCACCCCGCACAGCGGCGACCAGATGGCCATCAGCAACCTGATCTTCCCCTACGACCGGATGGCCGACGTCCTCGACGGTGTGGCCCGGTGGCTGGTGGACGCCCCGCACACCATCGGCGGCGGCTCCTACGTCGTACAGCCCGACGCGGCGCCCGGCTCGGTGCCGCAGGCCAACGTCTTCCTCGCCTCCCGCGGCACCCCGGCCGAACTCGCCGGTGAGGCGGCCCGGTTGCTCGCCCTGACCGGCGCTCCCGTGCAGCGGCAGGACGGCGTCATGACGTACCAGCAGCTCATGATGATGATCTTCGGCTGCGCCACCCTCACCGAGGCCCAGTGCCAGCGCTCCGAGAAGACCCCGCAGGGCACGCTGTCCCGCCCGGCGTACGGCCTGGAGCGCACCCGGATGGGCAGCGACCCGTACCCGGCGAGCGGCTGGGCGGACGTGATGACGGCCTTCGACGCGAACCGCAGGGCGGGGCAGGCGCGTTACCTGGACTTCCACTTCTTCGGGGGCGCCGCGAACGAGGTCGCGCGCACGGCCACCGCCTATGTGCACCGGGACTCGCTCTTCTCGGTCAACTACCGGGTCCTGATCAACGACCCGGCCCAGGTGACCGACGAGGCCAAGGCGGTCGCGAACACCTGGGTCGACAACGGCTTCGCGACGATCGACCCGCTGTCGAACGGCGAGACCTACCAGAACTGGATGGACCCGTCGCTGAAGGACTGGAAGGCGTCGTACTACGCGGAGAACTACTCCCGGCTGACCCGGATCAAGTCCAAGTACGACCCGTACCGGTTCTTCCGCTTCCCGCAGTCCATAGGCAGCGCCTGACCGCCACGGGTCCGACACCGCGAAAGGCCGCCGGACAACGGGGTCCGGCGGCTCGCGGGGGAAGGGCGGTACCGGCTCAGGGCTTGCGGCCGTACCAGCCGACCAGGCGGTCGATGGCGGGGGCGTCCTCCGGGACGTCCACGACGGGGCCGAAGGGCACCTGGCCGCCGCGCGGTTCGCGGGGCACGGCGCGCTGCATGGCGGCGAGCGGTGCGGCCAGGACGTCGTCGTCCCAGGCGGGGCTGTGGCCGGTCGCCTTGGCCAGGTCCCAGGTGTGCAGTACGAACTCGTTGGTGTAGATGACCGCGGCGGCGGCGCCGGGGACGGGCCCCCAGGGCAGCCCGATCTCCCGGCCCAGAACCGCCGGGTCCGTCCAGACGGACCGCAGCTCCTTCGTCCCGGCGGCCCAGGCCTCGGCCCAGGCGCCGTCGGCGACGTCCTCGGCGAAGTGCGGAACGCTGAAGAACTGTCCGCCGGCGCCGATCACGGCAACCCGGCGGACCACGGAGACAAGGTGATTGGACAGTTGGCGCACCGAGTAGTCCGGACACGGCGTGGTGCGGTCGTAGTCCTCGGGCCGCACCGAGGCGAGCACGTCGCCGGCCAGGTCGACGGCCTTCAGCAGTCCGTTGCGGGGGTCGCTCATGGAGTTCGTCATGGCATCGAGTCTTCCGGCCAAACAGGCCACCCTCCGGCCACTTTCCAGGAAAGGCTGATCACTGATGCGAGCTGACCGACTGGTGGCGGCTCTGCTCTTCCTCCAGGCGCGCGGCCTGGTGACCGCCGCGGAACTCGCCGCCGAGCTGGAGGTCTCCGAACGCACCGCGCGGCGCGACCTGGAGGCCCTGATCGCCTCCGGCGTCCCCGTGTACGCGCAGCGCGGCCGGGGCGGCGGATGGCGGCTGGTCGGCGGAGCGCGCACGGATCTGACCGGGCTCACCTCGCCGGAGGTGCAGGCGCTGTTCCTGGCCGCGGGCTCCTCGGCGGCCTCCCCCGAACTGCGCTCGGCGCTCAGGAAGTTGCTGCGGGCGGTGCCGGAGCCGCTGCGGCCGCACGCCGAGGCGGCGTCCCGGGCGCGGATCGTCGACGACCAGGACTGGTCGCGCACCGCCGTGATGGCGAGCGGCCCGCACCATACGGCCCTGGAGCGCGCGGTGCTGGACGGCGTACGGGTGCGCCTCGGCTACGCCCGCCCCGGCGGCGTACCGCACGAGCGCACGGTGGACCCGCTCGGGCTGGTCCTCAAGGCGGGCCACTGGTACATGGTGGCCGGCACGTCGGAGGGGCTGCGTTCCTTCCGGCTGGGCCGGGTGACCTCGGCGGAGCCGACCGACGAGCCGGTCCGCCGTCCCGCCGACTTCGATCTGACGGCCGCCTGGCGGACGTTGGTCACCCAGCTGGAGGGCCGCCTCCTCGCCGCGACCGTGACGGCGCGGGCCGATCAGGACGCCCTGCCCGTGCTCCAGCGCCTGCTCGGCGGGCGGCTGAGCATCGGCCGGTTACTGGACGACGGCAGACGGGAGATCGAGGCCGCCGGGCCGTCGGTGGAGGTGCTGGCCGCGCAGCTGGCGGGGCTGGGGGCCCGGGTCGAGGTGGTGGGCCCGCCCCAGGCACGCGAACACCTGGCCCGCCTCGGCCGCGACCTGATGGCGCGCTACGGGGCGCTCCAGGACGCGTCTACGCCATAGTCGCTTTCCTCTAGGTACCTACTATACGGAGGATGCTAACGTCGCAGACATCGCATGGATCCGCCCCAACTCCACCCTCTTTACACACCTTTGGGAGTTCTCATGTTCGCTATCACCGGAGCCTCCGGAAACGTCGGCCGCCCGCTCGTCGAGACCCTCGCCGCCGCCGGCGAGAAGGTGACGGCCGTGTCCCGCAATCCCCTCTCCTACGACCTTCCGGAGGGAGCGCGGCATGTCCGCGCCGACCTCGCCGATCCCACCACCCTGGGCCCGGCCCTGGAGGGCGCCGAGGCCCTGTTCATCCTGCTCGCCGGTGAGCTGCTCGGCGGCGGCGCGCCCGCCGCCGACGTGCTGGCGGCGGCCAAGGAGGCCGGCGTGCGGCGCGTGGTGCTGCTCTCCTCGCAGATCAACGGCACCCGCCCGGACGCCCTTTCGCACGGCCGGCTGCGGGAGTTCGAGGAGGCCGTGCGCTCCTCGGGCCTGGACTGGACGATCCTGCGCCCCGGCGGTTTCGCCTCCAACGCCTACGCCTGGATCGAGAGCGTCCGCACGCAGCGCGCGGTGATCGCCCCGTTCGCCGACGTGGCGCTGCCGGTCGTGGACCCGGCGGACATCTCCGAGGTCGCCGCCGTGGTCCTGCGCGAGGAGGGCCACGACGGCCGGACGTACGAGCTGACCGGCCCGGCCGCCGTCACCCCGCGCGAGCAGGCGGCGGCGCTGGCCGAGGCGATCGGTGAGCAGGTCGGCTTCGTGGAGCTGACCCGTGAGCAGGCGCGCGAGCACATGGCGCAGTTCATGCCCGAGCCGGTGATCGACGGCACGCTCGACATCCTCGGCGCGCCCCTCCCCGCCGAGCAGCGGGTCGGCCCCGACACGGAGCAGATCCTCGGCCGCCCGGCCGGCTCCTTCGCGGGCTGGGCCCGGCGCAACGTCCACGCCTTCAAGTGACGATGACGCCCGACGCCGCGGAGTGACGCGCCGCCGCGGCCCCCTCAGCACCGCCCCGGATCCGGAATCCCCCGTACGGGTCCGGGGCGGGCCATTCGGCCTCAGCACAGATCGGGCTTGCGCCAAGCACACTCGAGCTCCGTGTTCGCCCCGCCCCCGCGGATCGACGCGGCACCGGCGGCCTCAGCGGTCGACCGGGCCAGTGTCACCACGATGGCGTCCTCCAACGGCTTCACGGACGAGGCCAGATAGTTGTTGAGGACGATGCCGTAGACGAGTTCACGCCCGCCGGAGTCGGTGACGTACCCGGAAAGAGCCGACGCGCCCGTCAACGACCCCGTCTTGGCACGGGCGTTGAGCGCGGCCGGTGTCCCGCACATCCGTGACCGCAGCGTGCCGCCGACGAAGCGGTCGGGGTCGCAGGCGACCGGCAGCGACCGGTGCCAGTCGGCGTACCAGGGCTCCGCGCGCACGGCGAGAAGCAGCTCGACGAGTTGCCCGGCGGCGAAGTTGTCCATCCGCGACAGCCCCGAGCCGTCGACCTGCCGCACCTTCCCGGCGTCGACGCCGACGCCCTTGAGGTAGCCGGCGATCGCGTCCAGCCCGGCGCCCCAGCTTCCCTGCCGTGAGACCTCGTGGCCCATGGCCTTGGTGAGGATCTCGGCGTGCATGTTGTTGGAGAGCTTCATGAACGGGATGAGCAGGTCCTTGAGAGCCATGGAGTCGTGCGAGGCCAGCTCCGTCGCTCCCGCGGGAGTCCCGCGCCCCAGGCGGGTCGGCCCCACGACCTTGACGCCATGGTCCGCGAGCGCGTCCCGGAAGACCGCGGCGGCGTACCCGGTGGGCCCCCACACGCTGACCCACTCCTCGGCACCGGCGCCCCCGACGGGCGTCGTACCGCTGACGACGACGGTGTTCGTGCCGTGCTCGCGCTCGACGGTGAGATCGTTCGCCCCGCCGGCGGCGACCGTCGTGGCCCGCACGTCGATGTCGACGTAGTCGGTGTCGGGTGTGACGGTGACGACCGGTTCGGCACCGGCCTCCTCCCCCGGCCCGACCGTGACGATCACGGTCCCGGTGTCGTAGTCGGTGTCCGGCGCCACGCTCAGCGCGCTGATCTGGGCCGAGTAGTACGACGACTCGTCGTCGGCGGCCCAGGACCGCCCCAGCCGGACGCTGTCGAACCGGGTGTCGTCGGCGATCAGCCGCCCGTCCACGCGCTTGATCCCCGACGCGGCGAGACGCGCGGCGAGCCGGTCGTAGTCGCCGGCGAGCAGGGTCGGGTCCCCGGTGCCCCGCAGATACAGGTCGCCCCGCAGCACGGAGCCGTGCCGGCGTCCGGTGGTCAGCACATCGGTGGTGAACCGGTACTGCGGCCCGAGGATCTCCATGGCCGCGGCCGAGGTGGCGAGCTTGGTGTTGGAGGCGGGCATCAGCCGGGTGGCGGGCAGATGCCGGTAGAGGAGCTCACCGGTAGCGGCGTCCGCCACCACGACGCTCGCCACGCCGCCCTCCATCCGCGCATCGCCCAGGATGGTGTCGACGGCCTCCGGCAGGCCGGTACGGTCCGAGTCCGCACCGGCCTGCGCCCCGGGCCCCAGGACGGCGGCGACGAGCGCCACGGCGACGGGCCATGTCCACAGTCTGCTACGGGAGTTGACGCATCTCCCGGACGTTCTCACGGGTCCGCTCATGCTTCAGCAGCATCCCGGACAACCGCCCGTGGCGACAGAGCGCCCTCGGCTCACCCCAGCCCCCAGGCCCGCCCCATCCGATACGCGGCACACAGGTTCACGTCGAGGACATACGCCCCGGCACTCCCGCACTGCTCGCTCCCGCTCCCCGGATCGACGGGCTGCCCGTGTCCCATCCCGGTGACGCTGTACGTCTCCACGACCGCCCGCCCGCCCGCGTCCCGGAAGACCTGGTGCGGATACCCGGCCACGGTGTCACTCACGTCGGCGGTCTGATCGCTCCCGTGCACATCGGTCCACTGCCTCACCAGGTCGGTCATGTTGACGGGCTTCACGGTGTAGTCGGCCGTGCCCTGGAAGGCGACGAGGGTCGGCCAGGGCCCGGCGTACCCCGGCCGGGCGGCCCGCACCCGGTCCCCCCACTGCTTCGGGGTCTGCGTCGCCCCGACGTACATGCACACATACGGCGACCCGGCCGCCTGCGCACACCCGTACGGCAGCCCGGCGACGATCCCGCCCGCCGCGAACTTCTCCGGGTACGCCGCCATCATCACCGCGGTCATCCCGCCCCCGGCGGACAGCCCGGTGGCGTACACGCGCGAGGCGTCCGCGGAGGTGTCGGCGAGCTGCCGGTCGACCATCTGGGCCACGGACGCGGCCTCGCCCTGGCCGCGCGCGAGGTCGCCGCTCTGGAACCAGTTGAAGCAGGACGAGGCGTTGTTGGCGCTCTGCTGCTGCGGCAGCACTACGGAGAAGCCCCAGCGGTCGGCGAGCTGGAGCCAGCCGCTGCCGGTGCCGTATCCGGAGGCGTTCTGTGTGCACCCGTGCAGCGCGACGACCACGGGCCGTCCGGCGGGCAGCCCGTCGGGGACGTAGCGGAACATGCGCAGCGCACCGGGGTTGGAGCCGAACCCGGTGACCTCCTGGAGGGAGGCGGCCTCGGCTCGGCCCGGCGTGAGGAAGGCGGCGATCAGGGCGAAGAGAAGGCCCGCGCAGACGGCGATTCGACGGCTTGCGGCTCTGGTCTGTGTCATGCGGAGGGACCGTAGAAGCATGAACGACCCGTCGATATGGAGTGGGCCACCACAACGGACGCCTCACCCATGGTGGTTCATCGAGCGGGCGAGGGGTCCGTACGGAACTGCCGCACGAGCCTGCGCGGATCCCGCGCGACCTCCCACAGCCCGGCCGCGAGCAGCAGCAGGCTGCTGACGAAGCAGACCCAGAACACGAACTGGGCGCCCGCCGCGAGGTTGTGCGTCCCGCCGTCCTCGTAGAGGCAGTACGCCTGCGGGGGAAACGCCTTGGAGACGCCGACGCCGCCGTAGCTCATGGAGCACGGGTCCTCCCCGGGGTCCTTGGCCGTGTCGTCCGCCGTGACGACCAGCAGCCAGGCCACCGCGGCGACCGGGATCGTGACGAACGCCGTCGTCTTCACCCAGGCCGGAAGGCGGGGATGGCCGATGAGTCCGTTCAGCGCGACCAGTACGACGCCGTACACCGCGGCAACGGCAACGGCGACGGAGGTCTCGTCGGCCACCGCGTCCAGCAGCCATACCACCACGGCCACCGGAGGCGCGGTGAGAACGAGGACCTTGACGCCGGGCGCGATACGCGGATGGGCGAGCAGACCCAGCGCGAGGGCACACGCCAGAACGGCGAGAAAACCGGTCACCGGTACGTCTCGTCCTTCTTCCACGGCCCTACGCCGAGCTTCCCGGTCGTCCCGAGGTCCAGTTCCGGCATCACCGTCACGGGGTCGGCACCCTGCTTGGCCCGCACCCGGACGTACGGCGCGTTGACCGGATCGCCGACGCCAAGCTCGGTGGTGTTCCGCCAGGCCAGCGTCGACTGGGCGGCCTCGCCCGGCCGCAGCACCACGGGGTGCGGCCGGCCGGTCCCACCGGTGCCGGTGCTGATCTGATCGGTGCCCTGGAGGATCCGCACGCCCTCGACGATGTCGTGGTCCGCGTCGAGGAGTTCGAGCCGCGGGTAGCCGTCGAGTTCGTAGGTCCGGGTGCCGCAGTTGACGAGATGCAGGCCGACGACGCGCAGCCCCATGGCGGCGTCCCCCTCGTCCGCGTAGACATGCACCCCGGACGCCGGGCACGGTCCCGAGGCGGACGACCCCTCGCCGACGGGAACGCTGCGCACCTTGATCACTTCCGCGCCCGTCACCTCGGGTGCGTGCCCGACCGTCTTCGTCATCGCGACGGCCGCCTCGACGGTTCGCCCCGGCGCGACCGACGCGACGGTCTGATCCACGTTGCCGACGGCGCTTCCCGACGCCGGCTGGAAGCTGATGGTCACCGTGTAAGTGGCCGCCTCCGTCCCCCGGTTGGTGACCTCGAACGCGGCGGAGAAGTCGGCGTCACAGCCGCTGTCCTGCCCCCAGGCGTACAGGCCGGTCACCTTGACCCCGTCCTCGCCCGGACCGTCGACCGAGGGAGGCAGAGGCAGCGGCGTCGGCGTACCGGAAGGAGTGACGGCCGGTTCGGCGGACGGCGGCGGGCTGCCGTACTGCACGAAGTCCGACGGGCACAGCGACGCGGCGCTGACCGGGGCCCCGGCGCCGCGAGCGCTCGTCGTGTCATCGCCCTGGGAGGCCCTCTGGGAACCACACGCGGCCAGCAGCAGAACACCGGCGAGGGCGGCGGGGACGGTGCGCGAGGCGGTAGGCATCCGCCCACCTCACCAGGGGTGGCACCCACGGTCTGTGGCGGAACCCACACCTCCGGTCACAGGGGTGTCACAGATCACTCCAGCCCCGCAAGCCGGGCGCGTGAGTCCGGGCAAGAGAGTCCCGGCAAGACAAAGGCCCCGCTGCCCGGAGGCGGCGGGGCCTTTGCCCACATGGGTGAGAGGAGGTTCGGAAACCTCCCGATCGTGGAGATGGCGGGAATCGAACCCGCGTCCAACGGTGCAGAATCAGGGCTTCTCCGTGTGCAGTTCGCTGCGATTTTCTCGGCCCCGGCGATCACGCGAACAAGTCGCCGACGGGCCCAGTCACTGTTTGGTTTCCCTCTTCACCCCGTGACCGGGATCAAGGTTTAGTTCCCTAGCTGATGCCAGGATCCGGGTCGGGAACAGCCCCGGGCTGACACTTCGCAAGTCGCTACTTAGGCAGCGAGGGCGAAGGAATCGCGCTTGGTGTTGGCGATTATTTTTTGCGACATATGGTTTACGAGATCATTGCCGCTTCCTCGACACGCTTCCCCTGCTTGAACAGCCGCTGTCGAAACCGATCATCCCCATGTTGTTTTTTCAATCCCCTCCGGAAGCCTCCGGCTGCCGGAGAGGGGCGCGCACCCTCTGTGAGGTGCAGTGCCATCGTACGTGACCGACGCACGACCATGCCAGCCTATTCCTTGCGGGCCGCTACTGGGCGCGCTGCCGCCGCTTCGCCGCCGCGATCGCCCGGTCCGACTCCCGCCGGTCCTGCTTCTCCCGCAGGGTCTGGCGCTTGTCGTACTCCTTCTTGCCTCGCGCCAGAGCGATCTCGGCCTTCGCCCGACCGTCCTTGAAGTACAGGGCGAGGGGCACGATCGTGTGACCCGTCTCCTGGGACTTCGCCTCCAGCTTGTCGATCTCCTCGCGGTGCAGCAGCAGCTTGCGCTTGCGGCGCGCGGAGTGGTTGGTCCAGCTCCCCTGGTGATACTCGGGGATGTGGGCGTTGTGCAGCCACGCCTCGCCCCGGTCGATCTGGACGAAGCCGTCGGCCAGCGAGGTCCGACCTTCACGCAGCGACTTGACCTCGGTGCCCATGAGGACCAGGCCGGCCTCGAAGGTGTCGATGATCGCGTAGTCGTGCCGGGCCTTCTTGTTCTGGGCGACGATCTTGCGCTTGCCGCCCTTCTCACCGTCTCGGCCCGCCTTGCCGGCCGCCCCGGCGCCCTGCTTGGGCTGGGACTCCTTGGGTACGTACATTCCCTTGCTCATAGTGCCGTCCATTTTCGCACTACGGAGGGGGTGCGGGGAAAGCCGATTTACGAGTCGCCGAGGCCGCTGAGGACCGTCTCGGCCCGCTCCAGGACCTGTTGGTCGGCCTCCAGGTCGGGGGTGATGCCACGGCCGTCGACGGTCCGTCCGGAGGGGGTGCGGTAGTGGCCGACGGTCAGCTCGGCGACGGAGCCGTCGGGGAGGCGGCTCGGCATCTGGACCGAGCCCTTGCCGAAGGTGCGGGTGCCCACGACGACCGCGCGGCCGCGGTCCTGCAGGGCGCCGGTGAGCAGCTCGGCGGCGCTCATCGTGCCGCCGTCGACGAGCGCGACCAGGGGTCTGGCGGTGTCGCCGCCGGGTTCGGCGTGCAGGGCGCGCTGGTCGCCGTCGACGTCGTAGGTGGCGACCAGGCCGCCGTCGAGGAAGGCGGAGGCGGCGGTGACGGCCTCGGTGACCAGGCCGCCGGAGTTGCCCCGCAGGTCGAGGACGACGCCGGGGGCGGCCGGGGCGTGTCGTACGGCCTCGCGGACCGCGTCGCCGGAGCCCTTGGTGAAGGAGTCGATTTTGATGACGGTGACGCCGTCGGCGAGTTCCCGCACGGTGACCGAGTCGGTGGACAGCCGGGCCCGGCGCAGCGTGAGGTCCCACGCGTGCGTGCCGCGCTCCAGCCCCACCTCCACGGCCGTACCTGCGTCGGCGTCGGTCGCGTCGCCCCGCAGTAAGGAGACGACCTCGGTGACCGGACGCCCGTCGACCTTCTTGCCGTCGATGCTGCGCACCAGGTCGCCCGAGCGGATCCCGGCGACGGCGGCGGGCGACCCCGCCCGCACCCTGGTCACCTCGATACGGCCGTCACGCTCTCGGCGCGCCCACAGCCCGACGCCGGTGTACTCGCCGTCGAGGGCCTCCTCGAACTCCTCGTACTCGCCCTGGGAGTAGACGGCGCCCCAGCGGTCTCCGCTGCGGCTGACCGCACGCTCGGCGGCCTCCATGGGGGACTTGCCCGCGGCCATGGCCGCGGCGGCCGCCTCGGCGACATCGACGTGCCGCCCGGCCGGAGCGGCCGAACCGGCGGCGTCGGCGGGGGTTTTCCGGTCAGGGCCGGGCAGCGAACCGGTCGCCGCACCGGCGACGAGCACGCTCGCGAAGACCAATGTCAGGGCGGCCCCGCGGCCGAAGCGGCGGGGCTGACAGAACAGGTCACGACCTGACATGCCGGTGAGTCTAGGACAACGCGAGGGGCCGTACGGTCCGTTGACCGGACGGCCCCCTTGGCGTTGGTCACACCTTCAGATACTTGCGCAACGCGAAGAACGCCGCCAACGCGGGCATCAGCAGGCTCGTCGCGAGGATGAGCGGCAGCTTCGTCAACACCGCGTCCCAGCCGATGAAGTTGATCAGCGTCAGCTTCTCCGACAGGGCCAGACCGTGGTCGATGATGAAGTACCGCGCCATCACCAGGAAGGCACAGGCGACCGACCCGCCGATGAGGCCGGCGACCGCGGCCTCCATGATGAACGGCGCCTGGATGTAGAAGCCGGAGGCGCCGACCAGCCGCATGATGCCGGTCTCACGCCGTCGGCTGAACGCGGACACCCGCACGGTGTTGACGATCAGCATGAGCGCGACCACGAGCATCAGCGCCATCACGGCCCGCGCGGCCCAGTTCATGCCGTTGAGCAGCCCGAAGAGGTTGTCCAGAATGCCCTTCTGGTCCTGCACCGACTGCACACCGTCACGCCCGTCGAAGGCGGTCGCGATGACCTGGTACTTCTCCGGGTCCTTCAGCTTGATCCGGTACGACTCCTGCATCTGGTCCGGCGTGAGCGAGGCGGCCAGCGGGGAGTCGCCGAACTGCTCCTTGTAGTGCTTGTACGCCAGGTCCTGCGACTCGTAGGTGACCTTCTCGACGACCGTCATCTTGTCCAGGTCGGCGAGGATCTCCTTCTTCTGGTCGTCGGTCACCGCGCCCTTGGCGCAGTTGGGGTCGGACTCGGCGTCGCTCTTGTTGCAGAGGAACACCGAGACGTTGACCTTGTCGTACCAGTAGCCCTTCATGGTGTTGACCTGGTCGCTCATCAGGAGCGACCCGCCGAACAGGGCGAGCGACAGGGCGACGGAGACGATGACGGCGAAGGTCATCGTCAGATTGCGGCGGAGACCGACACCGATCTCGGAGAGTACGAACTGGGCGCGCATGGCGTCTTCTTCAGGCCTTTCCGTGGACGGTCGCGGGTCAGTGCTGGTAGCCGTAGACGCCGCGTGCCTGGTCGCGGACGAGGCGGCCCTTCTCCAGCTCGATGACGCGCTTGCGCATCTGGTCCACGATGTTCTGGTCGTGCGTCGCCATCACCACGGTGGTGCCCGTCCGGTTGATCCGGTCGAGCAGCTTCATGATGCCGACGGAGGTCTGCGGGTCGAGGTTGCCGGTGGGCTCGTCGGCGATCAGCAGCTTGGGCCGGTTGACGAAGGCCCGGGCGATCGCCACCCGCTGCTGCTCACCACCGGAGAGCTCACCGGGCATCCGGTCCTCCTTGCCGCCCAGCCCGACGAGGTCGAGCACCTGCGGCACGGACTTGCGGATCTCGCCACGGGACTTGCCGATGACCTCCTGCGCGAAGGCCACGTTCTCGGCGACCGTCTTGTTCGGCAGCAGCCGGAAGTCCTGGAACACGGTCCCCAGCTGGCGGCGCATCTGCGGCACCTTCCAGTTGGACAGACGCGCGAGGTCCTTGCCCAGGACGTGCACCTGCCCGTGAGTGCACCGCTCCTCGCGGAGGATCAGCCGCAGGAACGTGGACTTTCCGGAGCCGGAGGACCCGACGAGGAACACGAACTCGCCCCTCTCCACTTCCAGGGAGACATCCCTGAGTGCCGGGCGGGTCTGCTTGGGGTAGACCTTGGAGACGTTGTCGAGTCGGATCACGGGTGCACCATGGGTCGCCGGGGGTAGATGAGCGTGACCATACGCGAACCAGGGGTAGGGGCGCAGGCACCGGGAGGGGTTGCGTGAGGCTTGTGCATTTTGTGCCGGGTTGGCAACCAGCCCTCCGAGAGCGCCCGCGCCCTTTCCCGGGGAACCTGGCATTGTGGAGGGGGGAACGTTCTCGGGGCCGAACCCGTTGAACCCCCCGGAGGAACTGGCTAGGAGGGTGGCGCATGACGTACGACCGGCTGGTGTGCGCGAACTGTGCCGCGCCCGTGAGTGAGGGCCGCTGCCCCGTGTGCCGGGCGAACCGTGAGCGGCTGCAGCAGGAGAACCTGTTTGCGGGCCTGAACCCGATGACGCTGATCGCCCTGCTGGCGGTGCTGATCGCGGCCGTGGCACTGCTGGCGCACCAGACGGCGGCATAGGGCGACGCCCGCACCATGTACTGACGTGCGGACATGACGAGGGGCCCGGAGCGACATGCGCTCCGGGCCCCTCGGCCGTACGGCGTGAATCACGCAGCGTGGACGACCGGCTACCGTCAGGCAGCCGCACCGCCACGGCCGCCCACGAGGCGCGGCAGAATGCGGAAGCCGATACCACCGGCGATCATCGTGGCGGCGCCGACCAGCAGGAACGTGGTCTCAGCGGCACCGGTCTCGGCGAGCTCCTCACCGTTGCCCTGGGCGGACGTGTTGGCGCCGGTGCCCGTGCTGTCGGTGTTGGTCTCCGTCAGGGAGGAGGAACCCTCTTCCTGGGGGGACGTGCCACCGTCGGGGTCGGTGTTGTCGTTGCCGCCGCCGTTGTCGCCGTTGTCGCCACCCGGGGTGGTCGGCTCGGTGGTCGGGTCCTCGGTGGGCTCCTGCGGCTCGGTCGGCTCGTCAGTGGGCTCCGTCGGGTCGACCGTGGGCTCGTCCGTCGGCTCGACCGGGTCCGTCGGGAGGGACGTCGGGATACCCGTGTCCGTCGGCTCGGGCGTGGGCGGGTCCGTCGGATCGTCGTTCCCGCACAGGAAGTCGAGAACGGGGACGCACGGGTCGTCCGACGGAGCGGCAGATGCGGCACCCGCAGCGGTCAGCGAGGCACCGGCCGCGATCACGGCACCGGCCGCGAGGCGCGCGATACGGATCCGCGTCTTCTTCGTCATGTGGTTGCTACCCCCAGTAGCTGAATCGTCAGTGAGGCGGCGCTCGGGGGCCGTGATCGACGGAGGACGTCGCTTAACTCGAATCCCCCGGTTCACATGCGCCCCAGAGATACGCATGCCACGCTTTACCCTTCCCATTTTTCAAAGACACGTCAAGGCCGTTTGCGGGCGCCATGTCCAAATACGGGAGCTATGCATGGGGTTGGAGAGTGTGAGTGTGATGTAAAACCCAGACATGCAGGCACAGAAAAGGCAACTGCCGCCGGAGTGGCGGCAGTTGCCTTGTCGACAAAGTTACTTCTCCTGCTGCTTGCGCCAGCGAATCCCGGCCTCCAGGAACCCGTCGAGCTCACCGTTGAACACGGCCTCGGGGTTGCCGACTTCGAACTCGGTGCGCAGGTCCTTGACCATCTGGTACGGGTGCAGCACGTACGACCGCATCTGGTTGCCCCAGGAGTTGCCGCCGTCGCCCTTCAGGGCGTCCATCTTGGCCTGCTCCTCCTGACGGCGCCGCTCGAGCAGCTTGGCCTGGAGGACGTTCATCGCGGTCGCCTTGTTCTGGATCTGCGACCGCTCGTTCTGGCAGGAGACGACGATGCCGGTGGGGAGGTGGGTGAGGCGCACCGCGGAGTCGGTGGTGTTCACACCCTGACCGCCGGGACCGGACGACCGGTACACATCCACCCGCAGCTCGGACTCGTCGATCTCGATGTGGTCGGTCTGCTCGACCACGGGAAGGATCTCGACGCCCGCGAAGGAGGTCTGGCGGCGCCCCTGGTTGTCGAAGGGCGAGATCCGCACGAGCCGGTGGGTGCCCTGCTCGACCGAGAGCGTGCCGTAGGCGTACGGCACCTGCACGGCGAAGGTGGTCGACTTGATGCCGGCCTCTTCCGCGTACGACGTCTCGTAGATCTCGGTCTTGTAGCCCTTCTGCTCCGCCCAGCGCAGATACATCCGCTGCAGCTTCTCGGCGAAGTCGGCGGCGTCGACGCCGCCCGCCTCGGCACGGATGTTGACGAGCGCCTCCCGGGAGTCGTACTCGCCGCTGAGGAGCGTCCGCACCTCCATCTCGTCCAGCGCCTTGCGGACGGCGGAGAGCTCGGACTCGGCCTCGGCGCGGGTGTCCGGGTCGTCCTCCTCCTCGGCCATCTCGAACAGCACGGCGAGATCGTCGATCCGGCCACGCAGGGCTTCGGCCTTCCGCACCTCGGCCTGGAGGTGGGAGAGCTTGCTGGTGATCTTCTGCGCCTCGTCCGGGTTGTCCCACAGGGACGGCGCGGCCGCCTGCTCCTCGAGCACGGCGATGTCTGCCCTCAGCTTGTCGAGGTCCAGAACGGCCTCGATCGACTCCATGGTCGAGGAGAGGGACTTGAGCTCTTCGGATACATCGACGACTGCCACGCCTCCAGCGTAACGGCTCCGCCAAGCGGGCCATGCCGGGTGACCGTGCCCGAGGGCGTGCCCGGTGTCACCGCTGCCGTGAGGGGCGGCGGGGGCGAGGAGACTACGGGGTCGCCGGAGCCGTGTTGTTCGTGTCCTGGGGTGTGGCCCCGGCGTCGTCCTCCGACGTCGCCAGCCACGCGCCCACCCCGGCCGCCGCGACCAGCACCACCGCTGCCGCCCCCACCGCCACCCGGCGCCGGCGCGTCACTGCACGATGGCGTGCGGAGCCCGGGCGCGGGGCACCCGCCGCCCGGGGCACCCGGGCCGTACCCCGCGCGCCCCCGGCCAGCTCGTCGGGCCCCGGCACCCTCATCGACGTATGCGTGTCCCGGTTGGAGTCCGCCGGCTTCGCGCCCGGCACCAACGGGACCGCGCCCCGCCGCCGCACCCGCTCCCCCGCCGGCGCCGCCTCCTCGGCGACCGGAGCCTCGTCCTCCGCAGGCTCCGCGTCCGGCTCGTCAACGTCCAGCGGCGGCATCCCGGCCACCAACGGCAGCAGCTCCCGCAGCCGCGCCCCGAGCTCCGACGCCCGCAGCCGCGAGGCCGGTGCCTTCGCCAGGCACTGCACGAGCAGCTGCCAGAGCTCGTCGGGGATGCCGGGCAGCGGCGCCACACTCTCCGTGACATGACGGCGGAGCACCGCGCCCGGGTGGCCGCCGCCGAAGGGGGTGAAGCCCGCGAGAAGCTCGTACAGGACGGTCGCCAGTGCGTAGATGTCGACCGCGGCCCGTGGCGGCAGCCCCTCCACGATCTCCGGCGCCAGGTAGTCCGGCGTCCCGATGATCTTCGTGGCGCGGGTGCGACGCGGTGAGTCGATGAGCTTCGCCACACCGAAGTCCGTCAGCAGGGCGGGATGGGCACCCCCGGGACCCAGCGGCCCCTGCATGTCCAGCAGGACGTTCTCGGGCTTGACGTCCCGGTGCACGACCCCGGCCGCATGCGCCGCCGCCAGCCCGTCGGCGACGTCCGCGACGATCGCCACGGCCGCCTCGGGCGCGAGTCGCCGCTCGCGGTCGAGCCGGGTGCGCAGGTCCGTGCCCCGGACCAGGTCCATGACCAGCGCGAGGTCGTTGCCGTCGACCACGAGGTCGCGTACGGAGACCACGTTCGGATGCTCCAGGCCGAGCAGGGCCGTGCGCTCCTGCACGAAGCGTCCGACGAGTTCCTGGTCGGACGCGAGGTCCTCGCGCAGCAGCTTGATGGCGACGGGCCCCTCGGGCCCCTCGCCCAGCCACACCGTGCCGGCGCTGCCCCGCCCCAGGATCTGGTTGGCGGTGTACCGGCTGCCGATCTTCCGTGCCAAGGCTGCTCCTACAGACGCGTGTGTCGCTAAAACTACGCGTCCGAGGAGCCAACCTTCACCGCCGAGGCGGAAATCACCCGCCCGGTGTCGACAAATAACCAAACCAGCCGACGCCGTACCGCGTCGGCCCCCGGGTCAGCCCGTGCCCGAGCCCCCGCCCGAACCGCCCAGGTCTCCGATCCACCCGCTCACGGTGCCGAACCAGTCGCTGAGCTGCTCCCAGTAGCCCTTGCCCGTGCCGATCCACTCCTGCAAGGGGCTCAGCTCCCAGACCAGCCAGCCCGCGACGAACAGGATGACGATCGTGAAGAGGCATCCCTTGAGGCAGCCGAGCCCGGGGATCCGCATCGGGTTGCGGCTGCGCTGACGCGGCTGACGCGGCTCGCGCTGGGGCCGCTGCGGCTCTGGCGTGGGCGGCGGGGCGTACCGCTGGGGCTGCTGCTGCGGCTGACGCGGCGGGGCGTACTGCTGCGGCTGGTGCTGCTGCGGATGGCCGTAACCCTGCTGCCGGCCCTGCGGCGGCCGCTGCTGCTGGGGCTGCTGCTGCGGGCGGGCGACCTGGCGCTGGGGGCGCCGGCGCAGCGGGTCCTGGTTGGGGTCGAGGTACTGGACCTGTGTCTGCTCGTTGCGGTCCCGGGCGGCACGCAGCTGGTTCTGCCAGGGGTGCGGGTCCTCGGGGCCCGGCCGGCCGGGCTGTCCCGGCGGCACGGGCGGCATCACGGCCGTCGGGTCGGCGGCGCCCCGTCCACCGGGGCCACCCGTGTTCGGCAGTACGGCCGTGGGGTCCGCGGCGCCCGCCGGGCCGGGGGCGCCGGTGTGCGGCAGGACGCTGGTCGCGCCGTTCGGGTCGTACGCGCCCGCGCCGTGCTGCATCACCTGGGTGGGGTCGGCCGAGCCCGGCACGGCTGCCGGCGCCGGGTCGGGGGCGAGCAGCGCTGCGACGCCCTCGGCCGCCGCGATCTGCGCGGAGTTCGCGTGCACTCCGATGCCCTCGGCGACGACGCGCAGGCCGCGGGCGAGGTTCTCGGCGCTGGGCCGTTCGTCGGGGTTCTTGCGCAGGCACCGTTCTATGACCGTCCACAGCGGGTCGGGGACCGTGGACGGGCGGCGCGGCTCGGCGCTCAGGTGCTGGTGCAGGACCTCCAGGGCGGAGCCGCCGCCGAACGGCGGACGGCCGGTGAGCAGCTCGTAGAGGAGGATCCCGGCGCCGTAGATGTCGACGGCGGAGGTCTGCGGGCGGCCCTCGGCGGACTCGGGCGCGATGTACGCGGGCGTGCCGACGAACTCGTGCGTGCGGGTCAGGCCCGGGGAGTCGGCGAGGCGGGCGATGCCGAAGTCGGTCAGCATCGGGTGCATCTGGCCGCCGTTCTGCTGGAGCAGGACGTTGGCGGGCTTGAGGTCGCGGTGAACGACGCCGTCGGCGTGGCTGCAGGCCAGCGCGTCGGCGATCTGCGCGGTGAGCAGGGACGCGGCGACCGGGGTGAAGGGGCCGTTCTCGCGCAGGTAGCGGTGCAGGTCGGGGCCGTCGATGAGGTCCATGACGAGCGCCAGCAGCTCACCCTCGACGACCAGGTCACGGACCCGGACGATGTTCGGGTGGGTCAGCCGGAGCAGGACGGACCGCTCCCGCAGGAACCGCATGACGATGTCCGCGTCACTCGCGAGCTCCTCCTTGAGGACCTTGATCGCGACGGTCTCGCCGGGCTGCCCCTGCACCGCGGCCTCGGCGCCCGCGGTCTCCCGCTGGCGGGCCCGCCAGACGGTCCCCGTGGCGCCGCGACCCAGCGGCTCCTCGAGGAAGTACTTGCTGCCTACCGGCCGCACGTCGCGCTCCCTGCTGCTTGCCTACGTTCCGACCCACTGTAGTGCCGTGCCCCGTGGCACCGACCTGTCCTCATTCTGTGCGTCTTACGTACGGCTTCCCGTACATGTTCGAAGGAAAGACGCTCGGCTCTGTCTTGTGGTTGCCGCAAGCGGACGTGACCGATCTCAAGCGGTCGTCGGTAGGTCATCTGTCAGGCACTTTTGCGGGCAGAGCCGACCAATCAAGATCACTTGTCTTCGGGCGGGGGGCGCGTTGTCAGTGGCAGGTGCGAGGATGCGTGCAGTACTGGCCGATGTGCTCGTGTGGGGTGGGGAGGGCCGTCTTGGAGGGCCCTGTTCCGCGTCCGCGCAGAAGGGACCGCTGACGCCGATGCAGATCCGGCTGACCGTCGTAGACCCACTGGCCCCGCCTGCCCCGGCGCGTGGCCGCGCCGCGAGCTGCGACGTGCTGGTGACGGCACCAGCGGGCACGGCCCTGGCCGCGGTGGCCTCGGCACTCGCCTCGGCGGTGTCCGGGGGCGACGGCCCGATCGTGCTGTACGCGGGCGCGGAGCGCCTCGACGACCGGCGCAGCACACTCGGCGAGCCCCCTCTGATAGACGGCGCCGTACTCTCGATCGGCGCCCCGGCGGCGCCCGAGCCCCACCCCGAGCTGGACGACGCCCCGACCCAGCTCCATGTCGTGGCGGGCCCCGACGCGGGCGGGGTCCACCTGCTGCACGGCGGCGAGATCCGCATCGGCCGCTCCGCCGAGGCCGACGTACCGCTCGACGACCCGGACGTCTCCCGGCTGCACTGCGCGGTCACGGTCGCCGCCGACGGCCGTGTCTCGGTCGCAGACCTGGGCTCCACCAACGGCACGACGCTGGACGGCACCCGGCTGACCACCCGACCGGTGCGCTTCGTACCGGGCGCGCTGCTGCGGATCGGTGAGTCGGCCCTGCGGCTGGCTCCGGCCGGCGGCCCGGGGGCACGGGTGCGGACCGAGCCGGACGGGGAGGGGCACACCCGTGTGCCCGGCGGAGGCGACCGCGAGGCCGACGGCCCGGCGGCACCCGCGCGGGGTGACGCGGCGGTGCCGCACGCACGCGTGGCGGACGGAAGCGGCGCGGACGCCTCCTCGGGAGCGCGGCCGACCGCTCAGGAACACGGCACCGGCGAGCCGCCCGTCGTACCCGTCCAGGGCGGGGCACCGCGGATCGAGCGGCACGGCGGGTCGCAGCCGCCGCTCCCGGGACCGCGCGGAGACGACACGCACGGCGCGGGCTTCGGGGTGGGCACGCTCGACGGGCGTCGGGGCGAGGAGGACGCCCGGGACATGTTCCCTGATGCGTCCCCCACGGCCGCCGGGACCGGGCTCACCGACGACACAGCGGCCGGCGGCACCCGCAAGGGCACCCCGCTGCGGGGCACCGACATCCCGCCGGGCGTGCGCAGGCGCGGCGGTCTCACGGCGTGGGCGCGACGGCTGGCCGGCGGGCGCGGCGAGCAGGACGAGGTCCGGCGCGGGACGTACGACGTCGACGAGCCGGCCCAGGCGACCGGCCTCCCCTCGACGACGAGCCGCTCCCGGCTGCCGGAGGCCTGGCCGGATCCGGCGTCCCTGCTGCTGACCGCGCTGGGGCCCGGGCCCCGGCTGTGGGAGCGCTCGCCGGGTCACCCGGAGGCGCTCACGGTACGGCTCGGCACGGCCGACCGTGCGGCGCCCGACGGCTCGGGGCTGCTGCCCGCGGTGCCGGTGACCACCGATCTGCGGGAGGTCGGGGCGCTCGGCCTGGCCGGTCCGCGCGAGCGGCTCGCCGGGCTGGCCCGCGCGGTGCTCGCCCAACTCGCCTCGCTGCACTCGCCCGACGCCCTGGAGGTGGTCCTGCTCAGCGCGGACCGCGCCCGCCCGCTGCAGGAGCGCACCGCCGAGTGGGCATGGCTGGGCTGGCTCCCGCATGTCCGCCCCGGACACGGCCAGGACTGCCGCCTGCTGCTGGCCTACGACCGCGAACAGGCGGCGGCCCGCACCGAGGAGTTGCTGCGGCGGCTGGAGGACCTGACGGCGCAGCCGCGGGGCGCGGTGGCCGCAGCCGTGCCCGACGGACATGTGCCGGCGCAGCGTGCCGCTCGGCGGCCCTCGTGGGCACAGGACGACGTGCCCGGCGAGGGGGCGGACGGGTTCCCGGGGCCGTACACCGTGGTCGTCGTGGACGGCGATCCCGGGGGCGCCGATGTGCGCGAGGCGGTGGCGCGGCTGGCGTTGGAGGGGCCGCGGGCCGGGATCCACGTCGTGTGCCTCGCCGAGACGGCTTCGGCGTCGCCCGCGTCGCCGGTGACGGAGACCTACGAGGCGGCGTGCACGGCGGCGCCGGTGTTCCGGGAGTGCGGAGCGGTCGGGCTGCTCAGCGGGGACGTGGCGACGGCGCTGCGGCTGATGCGGGTGGCCCGGGGCGGATCGGGCGAACAGGCCGCCGTCGGAGGCGAGAGCGCCGCAGCTCACGGCACGGCCGGCGACGGCCCGGCCGGGCCCTGCGACGCCGCACCCGGCCCCACTCCCCCCGCAGCCACCCCGCACGGCCCCATCGGGCACGGCACCGTCGCCGCGCTGGACGCCGTCTCCCTCGCCTGGGCGGAGCGGTTCGCACGGGCCCTGGCGCCGTTGCGGACGGAAGGGACCGCCGGGGAGGGGCACGCGCGTGTGTCCGTGCCGTTGCCTCAGGCGGCGCGGCTGCTGGACGAGTTGGGGCTGGCCCGGGCCACCCCGGCGTCGCTGATGGCCCGGTGGGCCGACGCGGCCGACGACCCTCAGGCCCTCGGCGGGCGGGCGTGTGCCGTGCTCGGGGCCGGGCCGCGCGGGCCGGTCGGCGCGGACCTCGGCGCCGACGGACCGCACCTGCTGATCGAGGGGCCGCCCGGCAGTGGGCGGACGGAGTTGCTGCGGGCCCTCGTCGCGTCGCTCGCCGCGGCCGAGCGGCCGGACCGGCTGGGCGTCGTGCTGATCGACGGCCGGGACAGCGTCGGCGGGGGCGGCGGGCCCGCCGAGGGGTTGCGGGCGTGCACGGACATACCGCATGTGACCACGCACCTGACCGCCAACGACCCCGTCCGCATGCGGGAGTTCGCCCAGTCGCTCAGTGCCGAGCTGAAGCGGCGCGCGGAGCTGCTCGGGCGGTCCGACTTCGCCGAGTGGCACACCGGGCGGGCGCTGTCGGGCCGGATGGTGGCACAGCGCGCGGCGGGGGCCGGTGCCGGTGATCTCACGGGGGATCTGGACGCACCGTCCAGTTCCACGATCCGGCTGCGGCCGGGGGCGGCCCGTCGGCAGGCCGAGGCCGTGCCGCCGCTGCCCCGGCTCGTGGTCGTCGTGGACGACCTGGACGCGCTCGTCTCACCCGCGCTGGGATCGCCGGGCAGGCCGGCGGCGGGCTCGGTGATACGCGCGCTGGAGGCGGTGGCCCGCGAGGGCGAGCGGCTCGGTGTGCATCTGGTGGCCGCGGCGGCCATCGGTGGCCGTACGGCGGAGTCGGAGCCGGCGCGCCTGGCGACGCTGCGGGTGACGCTGGACGCGGTGACGGCGGGCCCGGACGAACCCGCGCCGGGGCGGGGCCGGCTGACCTGGGCGGACGGAAGAGCGGTGCCGTTCCAGGGCGGGCGGGTCACGGGACGTATCCCGCGGACGGCGACGCTGCGGCCCACCGTCGTGCCGCTGGAGTGGCACCGCATGGGCGATCCGCCGGCCCGGCGCCCGGTCCGCGAACTGGGGAACGGGCCCACGGACCTGGCGTTGCTGGCCAGTGCGGTGGAGAGGGCGGCGCGGGAGGTCGCGGCGACCGAGGTGCCCTCACTCCTGTGACGCCGGTCGGCGCAATCCAGCCCGTCCGGCGTTTGAGGACGAGGCCGTTCAGGCCGATAGCGGGGGTCTGGGGGCGGCAGCCTCCAGGGACGTTCACCCCAGCGCAGGGCCCCTGGTCACGAGCCGGTCACGATCTCCCACTTGACAGCGGACGCGGTCTTGCCGCCCCCAAACCCAGGGCGTAGACCAGATCGCACGGGACAGCGCTCGAACGTTCGACGAGGCACGAAGAACGGGGCAGTGATGCGCACCAGCACGAGCAGCAGGAACCGGACCAGCAAGGCCGTCAGGGCCGCGGCGGCCGTATGCGCGGGCGCCCTCGCACTCTCGCTCACCGCATGCGGAGGCGACGACAGCGACAGTGGCAACGAACAGGGCGGATCCGGCCAGGAGACCGCCGACACCGTCACCCTTCCCAAGTTGAACGGCGAGTCCCTCGAGGTCGCCGCCGTGTGGACCGGTGCCGAGCAGGAGAACTTCAAGAAGGTCCTCGCGGAGTTCGAGAAGCGCACCGGCGCGAAGGTCACCTTCGTGCCCGCCCAGGACCCGATCATCAACTTCCTCGGCTCGAAGGTCGCCGGCGGCCAGCCGCCGGACATCGCGATGCTGCCGCAGCCCGGCGCCATCAAGCAGGCCGTCGACAAGAAGTGGGCCAAGCCGCTGGGCGCCGAGGCGATCAAGGAGCTCCAGGAGAACTACTCGCAGGGCTGGCAGGACATCGGCAAGGTCGACAGCAAGCAGTACGGCGTCTACTACAAGGCCGCCAACAAGTCCCTGATCTGGTACAACGCCCAGGTCTTCGAGAACGCGGGGGCCACCGAGCCCAAGACGTGGGACGAACTGCTCACCACCGCGCAGACCGTCTACGACTCCGGCGTCACGCCGTTCTCCGTCGGCGGCGCGGAGGGCTGGACCCTCACCGACTGGTTCGAGAACGTCTACCTCTCGCAGGCGGGCCCGGAGAAGTACGACCAGCTGGCCAGGCACGAGATCAAGTGGACCGACCCGTCCGTGAAGGACGCGCTCACCACGCTCGCCCAGGTGTGGGGCAAGAAGGACTATGTGGCGGGCGGCGCGGACGGCGCGCTGCAGACGGACTTCCCGGCCTCCGTCACGCAGGTCTTCACCGGTGGGGACCAGCCGAAGGCCGCCATGGTCTACGAGGGCGACTTCGCGCAGGTCAACATCACGCAGGCCAAGGCGAAGGTCGGCACGGACGCGAAGGTGTTCCCGTTCCCGACCGTGGGTGACACCGCACCTGTCGTCTCCGGCGGCGACGCGGCCGTCATCCTGCAGGACTCCGAGGCCGCGCAGGCCCTGGCCACGTTCCTGGCCTCCCCGGACGCGGCGACCATCCAGGCGAAGCTGGGCGGTTACCTCTCGCCGAACAAGAACGTCCCCAACTCTGCGTATCCGAACGAGGTTCAGCAGAAGATCGCCAAGGCCCTGATCGACTCGGGTGACGACTTCCGCTTCGACATGTCCGACCAGGCCCCGCAGGCCTTCGGCGGGACGCCCGGCAAGGGCGAGTGGAAGGCGCTTCAGGACTTCCTGAAGAACCCGTCGGACGTCGCGGGCACACAGCAGAAGCTGGAAGCCGACGCGGCCGCGGCCTTCGGAAACTGACGCCATGGCGTCGACGGAAGCGGCAGGGGGTACTGCGCCCCCTGCCGCACCCAAGTCGCGCAAGAGCGTGACCGGCACGCGCAGGTCCGTGGTGGTGCTCTTCCTGCTGCCCGCTCTGGTGCTGCTCGGCGCGCTCGTGGTCTACCCGATCGGGTACTCGCTCGTCCGCAGTTTCTACGACCAGTCCGGCGACGGCCTGGCCGGATTCGACAACTACGAGGCGCTGTTCACGGACGACGGCATCCGTACGGCCCTCAAGAACAACGTGATCTGGGTGGTGTTCGCCCCGACGGTCGCCACCGCGCTCGGTCTGATCTTCGCGGTGCTGACCGAACGCGTGCGCTGGGGCACGGCGTTCAAGCTGGTCGTCTTCATGCCGATGGCGATCTCGATGCTGGCGGCGGGCATCATCTTCCGGCTGGTGTACGACCAGGATCCGGACAAGGGCGTCGCGAACGCGGTGTGGGTGGGCGTGCACGACACCTTCGCGCAGGCGTCGGCGTTCCCGAAGGCCCACCCGGGGCGGGAGTCGCCGCTCGAAGCGGCACCGGGCGGCGGGTTCATCACCAAGGACACCGTCAGCGCGGGCACCCCGGTCAGCCTTCCCCTGGTGGGCGTCGCGCCCGACCAGATGCCGGACGACTCCAAGGCGGCCGTACAGGCGAAGGCGGACCCGGCCGGGGTCACCGGCACGACCTGGCAGGACTTCACGCGCGGCAAGGGCGTCGGCACCCTCGGCGGGGTCGACGCGGCCGAGCTGGGCTATGCCGGGATGAAGATCGAGGCCGTCAAGGACGGCAAGGTGGTGGCCTCCACGAAGGCCGCCGACGACGGCACGTTCACGCTGCCGGCCGCCGCCGAGGGGGCCCAACTGCGGCTCCCCCCGGACAACTTCAAGGAGCCGTACAACGGCCTGGACTGGCTCGGCCCGTCCCTGGTCACGCCGGCCATCATCGGGTCGTACATCTGGATGTGGGCCGGGTTCGCGATGGTGCTGATCGCGGCCGGGCTCGCCGGCATCCCCCGCGATCTGCTGGAGGCGGCCCGCGTCGACGGCGCCAACGAGTGGCAGGTGTTCCGCCGCGTCACGGTGCCGCTGCTGGCGCCCGTCCTCGCGGTCGTCACCGTCACCCTGATGATCAACGTCCTGAAGATCTTCGACCTGGTCTTCATCATCGCCCCGGGTTCCTCCCAGGACGACGCGAACGTCCTGGCACTGGAGCTGTACCGCAAGGGCTTCTCCGAGGACCAGCCGGGCATCGCGAGCGCGATCGCGGTGTTCCTGCTGCTCCTGGTCATTCCCGTGATGTGGTTCAACATCCGTAGGCTCAGGCGGGAGGGCAGGCGATGAGTACCGATGTCGGCGGGCTCAGCAAGGCGGCTCCGCCGCCGCCCGAGACCGTGAAGACCGAGCAGTCCCTCGGCGGCCGGCTCGCCTCGTTCGTCAGCGGCGGGATTGTGCGGGTGTTCCTGATCCTCGTGGGCCTGTTCTGGCTGGTCCCGACGATCGGGCTGTTGCTGTCGTCGCTGCGCCCGCCGGAGGAGATGACCGCGAGCGGCTGGTGGGAGGTCTTCAGCAAGCCCTCCCAACTCACCTTCGACAGCTACGACAAGCTCCTGAGCAACAGCGACATCACCGACTCGATCCTGAACACCGTGCTGATCACGGTCCCGGCGACGGTCCTGGTCGTCGTGATCGGCTCGCTCGCGGGTTACGCGTTCGCGTGGATGGAGTTCCCGGGCCGCGACTGGTGGTTCCTGGGCGTGGTCGGCCTGCTGGTCGTGCCGGTGCAGGTGGCGCTGATCCCGATCGCCGAACTGTTCGGCAAGATCGGCATCTTCGGCTCCCTGACCGGCGTGATCCTCTTCCACGTCGGCTTCGGGCTGCCGTTCGCGGTGTTCCTGCTGCGGAATTTCTTCGCCGAGATCCCGAGAGAGCTGCTGGAGGCGGCCCGGCTGGACGGCGCCGGTGAACTGCGCCTGTTCTTCCGCGTCGTGATGCCGCTCGGCGGTCCGGCGATCGCCGCGCTCGGCATCTTCCAGTTCCTGTGGGTGTGGAACGACATGCTGGTCGCGCTGATCTTCACGGACTCCGGGAGCCAGCCGATCACGGTCGCCCTGCAGACGCAGGTACGGCAGTTCGGCAACAACATCGACGTCCTGGCACCCGGCGCGTTCATCTCCATGGTGATCCCCCTGGTCGTGTTCTTCGCGTTCCAGCGGCAGTTCGTGTCCGGCGTGATGGCGGGCGCGGTCAAGTAGGCGCAACCGCAACACGCTTGAGGGGGCGGCCCGTCATCGGTCCGCCCCCTCACGTTCATTCATGATCCCCCGTATGCCGTACCGCGGCGTAACCAAGTCACTCCATTGGCCGTTGCCGGGCAAGGCGCTGTCGCCGCCTACCGCCCCGGCCGACCCAGTGGATGTCCCTTGCCCAGGTTCAGTGTCATTGTCCCCGCGTACAAGGTTCAGGCGTACCTGCACGAGTGCCTGGAATCGGTGCTCTCGCAGTCGTATCCCGATCTCGAACTGATCGCCGTCGACGACTGCTCGCCGGACGCATGCGGCGCGATCATCGACGAGTTCGCGGCCCGCGATCCGCGCGTACACCCCGTGCACCTCGCACGGAACCAGGGCCTGGGACCCGCCCGCAACGCCGGTATGGCCGAGGCCACCGGCGACTACCTGGTCTTCCTCGACGGCGACGACACGCTCACCCCCGACGCCCTGCACGAGATCGCGGACCGGCTCAAGGAGACCGGCGAGCCGGACGTCCTGGTCTACGACTACGCGCGCACCTTCTGGACGGGCGAGACGATCCGCAACCAGGCCGCCGCCCAGCTCACCGAGGAGGGCCCGGCACCGTTCCGGCTGACGGACCGGCCGGGGCTGCTGCGGCTGCTGATGGTCGCCTGGAACAAGGCGTACCGGCGGGAGTTCGTCGAGGAGGAGGGCTTCACCTTCCCACCCGGCTACTACGAGGACACACCCTGGACGTATCCGGTCCTGATGACGGCGGAGTCGATCGCGACCCTGGACCGGGTGTGCGTGCACTACCGGCAGCGCCGCCGGGGCGCGATCCTCGGCACGGTCAGCCCGCGGCACTTCGACATCTTCGAGCAGTACGACCGTGTCTTCGCCTACGTCGACCGGAACCCCGAACTGGCGCGCTGGCGCCCGTTGTTGTTCCGCAGGATGGTCGACCACCTGGTCGTGGTGTTCGCCCGCCGGGACCGCCTCCCGCGCCGCAGCCGCGCCGCGTTCCTGCGCAAGGCCCGTACCCACTACCGCCGTTACCGCTCCCCCGGTGCCCCCGTCCCCCCGCGCAACCGCCTGCGGCACGGCCTGGTCCGCCTCGGCCTGCACCGCACATGGCGTGCCCTGCAGCTGGCGTCGGCCCTGCTGCGCCGCATCCGCAAACTCACCGATCGCCTGCTGAAGGGCCTGCGCGGCAGTGCCCTGCGTCTGCACTACCGCGTCCAGCGGCGCCTTCCCCTGCGCGCCGACCGCGCCGCCTTCGCGGCCCACGGCGTCCCCGGCCCCGGCGACAGCCCGGGCGCCCTGGAGCAGGCCTTCCGTACGCACGCCCCGCACATCCGCACCGCCTGGATCACCGGCCCGGACGCCGATGCCCAGCAGCGGGACACCGCCCCGTCCGGCCCGCGCCGGCTGCGCCCCGACACGGCCTCCTACTGGACGGCCCTGGCCCGTTCCAAGTACCTCGTCCACAACGACGGCTTCGACCGCCGCCTGGTCAAGCGCCCCGGCCAGGTCCTCGTGCAGACCCAACAGGGCACCCCGCTCGGTCACATGGGCCTGGACCTGGGCGAACGCCCCGCGGCGGCGGGGGGCACGGACGTCGACGAACTCCTCGACGACGTCGACAAGTGGGACTACGTCCTGTCCGCCAACCGGCACTCCACCCTGACCTGGGAGCGGGTGCACCCGGGCGGGTACACGACCCTCGAGTACGGCAGCCCCCGCAACGACGTCTTCCAGCAGGCGACGTCGGCGGACGTGACCCGGTTCCGCGAGCAGCTCGGCATCCCCGACGGCACGGTCGCGATCCTCTACGCCCCCGCCCACCGCGACTACCGGCGCACCCAGCGCACGACCCTCGACCTGCACCGCGTCCTGCGCCGCCTTGGCCCCCGCTTCGTCGTCCTGGCCCGCGCCGACCCGCGGCACGGCGGTCCCCTGACGCCCACCGCCGGCCGCGTCATCGACGTCACCGGCCATCCGTGCGTCGAGGAGCTGTGCCTGGCTTCGGACGCCCTGGTCACGGACTATTCGTCGATCATGTTCGACTACGCCAACCTGGACCGGCCGATCGTGCTCCACACCGACGACTGGGAGGCGTACGAGGCGGCCCGCGGCACCTACTTCGACGTGCGCTCCTTCCCGCCGGGCGCGGTGGCGCGCGGCGAGGACGAGCTGATCGACATCTTCGCCTCCGGCCACTGGCGGGGCTCGCGCTCCGCCCAGCTGAGGTCGGCGTTCCGGGAGCGTTTCTGCCCCCACGACGACGGGCGCGCCGCCGAGCGGGTCGTACGCCATGTGGTGCTGGGCGAGACCTGCCGCCCGCCCGTCGTGCCGCTCGGCAAGCGCCACCCCGTGCCGTCGCCGGCCGCGTCGCTCACGCACTCTCCGCTCGCGACAGTGCCGCAACCGACGGGGCGCCGGACCGTCACCGAGAGCCTCTGAACGCCGTTCTCACGGAAACGGAAGAGGAGTTCCCATGCCCTCCAGCCCGTCACGGCCCACGCCGACCCGGCCGTCCACCTGGCGTCCGGCCGGTCGGCCCGGCCGTACTCGCGCCGGCTGAGGCCGGCCCCGGCCCGCTGAGGAACCCGGCCGCCAGCCCATCGACAGAAAGAGCAGTATGCCCCGCTTCAGCATCATCGTTCCGTCCCATGGGGTCGCGGGCCGGCTGTCCCAGGCGCTGGACTCGGTCCTCTCCCAGTCCTTCGGCGACTTCGAGCTGATCCCGGTCTGCGACGCCCTCGACTCCGCGGCGGCGGCCGTCGCCGCCGGGTACGCCGAGCGGGACTGCCGGGTGGCGCCGGTGAACTCGCCGCCGACGGCCGGTCTGGCCGGGGCGCGCAACACGGGGCTGCGGGCCGCGATCGGCGACTGGCTGCTGTTCCTGGACGGCGACGACGAGCTGATGCCGGGCGCGCTGGCGGCGCTGGACGCCCGGCTGAGCGAGACCGGTGACGTGGACGTCCTGTACTTCGAGCACGAGCGGACCCCGTGGTGGGTGGGCGAGCCGACCAACCCGGCCGCGCTGGTGCTCGCGCGGACGCCGGGCGCGGTGTTCGCGCCCGAGCAGGCTCCGCAGCTGACGGGGGTCCAGCTGCCCGCGTGGAGTGCGGCCTACCGGCGGGCCTTCCTCGCGGCACGGCAACTCCCCTTTCCCGACGGGCACTTCACCGACATCGGCTTCGGTGGCCTGGTGGTGCTGGGCGCCGAGCGCATGGCGGTGCTGCGCCAGGTCGTCGTACGGCATCTGCTGCGGCGGCAGGGCAACCGGCTGAACCTGCCCGGGGAGCACCACTTCGAGCTGCTCGACCAGGCCGAGCTGGTGCTGGCGCGGGCCGTCGAGCAGGGGCTGGGGGAGAGCAGGCTCGGGCCGTTGTTCGAGCAGCTCTTCGCCGCCGTACTGAAGACCGCCGCCCATCCGCGACGGCTGCCGCGCCGGCGCCGGGCCTTCTTCCGCCGGGCGAGCGGGCTCTACCGGCGGTACCGGCCCGCCGGGTTCCGGGTGCCGGGCGGGAGCCTCGGTGTGCAGCACCGGCTGCTGGCGAGGGGGGCGTACGCGGCGTTCCGGGTGCTGCGTGGCGCCAACCGGGCGGCGACTCGGGCGGCTTCGGGGGTGCCGCGGCCGCGCGGGCTGCGCACCCGGCTGCGGTACCGGTGGCAGCTGCGCCGCCGTCTGGACCGGAACCTCGCCGTGTACTGCGCGTACTGGGGCCGCGGCTACGTCTGCAACCCGGCCGCCATCCACGCCAAGGCGCGGGAGCTCGCCCCGCACCTGCGCTCGGTGTTCCTGGTCGAGGCCGAGCAGGCGCACACCGTGCCGAAGGACGTGGAGTACGCGGTCATCGGCAGCCGCAGGTACTGGGACGTGCTCGCCCGGGCCAAGTACCTGATCAACAACGCCAACTTCGCGGACGCCGTCGTCAAGCGCAGCGGCAGCGTGCATCTGTCGACCCAGCACGGCACCCCGCTGAAGAAGATGGGCGCCGACCAGGCGACGTACCCGGTGGTGGCCGCGGCGACCGGCAGCTTCGCCAGGCTGCTGGCCCGCGTCGACCGCTGGGACTACAACCTCACCTCCAACCGGCACTCGACCCAGATGTGGGAGAGCGCCTACCCCGCCGCGCACGAGACCCTCGAGTACGGCTATCCGCGCAACGACGTCTACTACACGGCGACCGCCGCCGACGTGGCCCGCGTCCGACGCGAACTCGGCATCCCCGAGGGCAAGAAGGCCCTGCTGTACGCGCCCACGCACCGCGACCACGCCACCGGCTTCGAGTCGGGCCTCGACCTGGAGGCGCTGTGCGAGGAGATCGGCGACGAGTACGTCGTGCTGCTGCGCGCCCACTACTTCTACGACCGGGGCGCCGGGCGCGGCACCGGCCGGATCATCGACGTCACCGCGCACCGCTCCGCCGAGGACGTGTGCCTGGCCGCCGACGCGCTGATCACCGACTACTCGTCGATCATGTTCGACTACGCCAACCTGGACCGGCCGATCGTCGTGTACGCCGACGACTGGGACGTCTACCGGGAGGTGCGGGGCGTCTACTTCGACCTGCTGGAGGCACCGCCGGGCCGGGTGACGCGGACGCCGGGCGAGCTGGCTGCCGTCCTGCGCGACGGCTCGTGGGCGGACGAGGAGGCCACCGCCCTGCGCGCCGCCTTCCGGGAGCGGTTCTGCCAGTTCGACGACGGGCGCGCCGCCGAGCGCGTCGTACGCCGGGTGCTGCTGGGCGAGCCGCCCGAGGCGATCCCGCCGGTGCTCCCCCTCACCGAGCGCATCCCCGCCCCCGCCGCGACGACCCTCGTAAGGAACTGAGGTACCGACGTGCCCCGCTTCAGCATCATCGTCCCCGTCTTCAAGGTGCAGGGCTTCCTGCGGGAGTGCCTGGACTCGGTGCTCGGGCAGTCGTACACCGACTTCGAGGTGATCGCCGTCGACGACCGCTCCCCCGACGGCTGCCCCGCCATCCTCGACGCGTACGCCGACCGCGACGCCCGCGTGCACGTGCTGCACCTGCCGGAGAACGTCGGCCTCGGCCGGGCCCGCAACGCCGGTCTGGAGCAGGCGAGCGGCGACTACGTCCTCTTCCTCGACAGCGACGACCAGTACACGCCGGGCCTGCTGGCGGCCGTCGCCGCACGCCTGGAGGCGGCCGACGAGCCGGACATCCTGGTCTTCGACCACGTCCGCACCCACTGGTGGGGCCGCGGCGGCCGCAGCACGGCGGCCGACCTGCTGGCCGCGGCCGGGACGGGCACCTTCAACGTCCGCGAGAACCCGGAGTATCTGCATCTGTTCCTGGTCGCCTGGAACAAGGCGTACCGGCGGGACTTCTTCCTGAAGCACGAGCTGCGCTACGCGGCGGGTCTGTACGAGGACGCGCCCGTCACGTACCGCTCGATGGTGCTGGCCGACCGCATCGCCGGTCTGGAGCGGATCGGGGTCGAATACCGGCAGCGGCGGCAGGGCGCGATCACCAGGACGCCGGGGCGGCGGCACTTCGACATCTTCCCGCAGTACGAGGGCCTGTTCGCGTTTCTCGCACAGCGCCCGGACCTGGCGTGGGCACGCCCGCCGCTGTTCGAACGGGCCCTGGATCACATGCTGTTCGTGCTCGCGCGCGAGGACCGGGTGCGGCCCGCGGACCGGCCGGACTTCTACCGCGAGATCCGCTCCTTTTACGCCCGCCACCTCCCCGAGGGCTTCACACCGCCCGACGGCCGGCGCGGCCAGGAGATGCGGCTGCTGGCGACGGCGTCCTACCCGACGTACGCCGTCGCACGTGGTCTGCGCGAGGTGCGCAGGGCGGCGGGCCACGGCAAGCGGCGCGTGACACGCGCGGCGTCGAACCGGGCCCGACGCGCCTGGTACGCCGCCAAGTCGAAGCTCCCGCTCGATCCGCACCTGGCCGTCTACTCGGCGTTCTCCCATGGCGGAGTGCTGGGTGATCCGGCGGCGATCCACGCCAAGGCCCGCGAGGTCGCCCCGCACATCAGGGGCGTGTGGGTGGTCCAGGAGGACGCGGTGGACGCGCTGGCGCCCGGGATCGACTTCGTGACGCCCGGCTCGCGGCGCTACCACGAGGTCATGGCGCGGGCCACGTACTGGGTGAACAACGTCAACTGGCCCGGCACCCTGGCCAAGCGCCCCGGCAGCGTCCACCTCCACACCCACCAGGGCACCCCGCTCAAGTACATGGCGGCCGACCTGCTGACCAAGCCCGGCGCCCGGCACGGCTTCGACGTGCCGAAGATGCTGTGGCGGGCCGACCGCTGGGACTACAGCCTGGTGGCCAACCGGCACTCCGAGCTGGCGTGGGAGCGGGCGTATCCGTGCCACTTCACGTCGCTCAGGACGGGAAGCCCGCGCAACGACGTGCTGGTGAACGCGGGCTCCGAGGCAGGCGAGGCGGTGCGGGCGCGGCTCGGCGTCCCCGCCGGCAACACCGTCGTGCTGTACGCGCCGACCCGCCGTGAGTACCGCCGGGGCGGCCACGTGGACCGGATCGACCTGGCCAGGTTCGCCCGGGATCTCGGCACCGGCCACACCCTCGTCGTACGGCTGCATCCGTCGCTCGCCAAGGGCACGGCCCGTGGGATGGGCCTGGCCGATCTGCACCGGCGGGGCGTGGTGATCGACGCGACCGACGAACCGCATGTCGAGGATGTACTGCTCGCCGCCGACGTGCTGGTCACCGACTACTCCGCCCTGATGTTCGACTACGCCAACCTGGACCGGCCGATCGTGATCCACGCCGACGACTGGGGGGCGTACGCGGCGAGCCGGGGCGCCTACTTCGACATCACGGCCGACGCGCCGGGCCATGTGTCGCGCTCGTACCGGGAGTTGGCGTGGCTGTTCGCGTCCGGGACCTGGCAGGACGGGGAGTCGGCGCGGTTGCGGGCAGGGTTCCGGGAGCGGTTCTGCGAGTTCGACGACGGGCTGGCCGCGGAGCGGGTCGTGCGGACGGTGATGCTCGGTGAGCGGATGCCGGAGCGTCCGGACGGGGTCGAGCGGGTGCCTGCGCCGGCGGCGGCGAGGTCGTCGCTCATGGACGCCCGCTGAAGCGGGCTCACTCGATGAGGTGACGTGAGGTAGAGGTGTTGACCTTGCCGGGAACATACGGCAAATGCCTCAAACCAGTACAACCTCCACGACCAGAGCCGCGGGCGCCGCTGTCGGTGTCCTCGTCCGGAGGACCGTTCGAGGCGCGAGTGCCCTGCGCGGCGGACGCAGTTGGCGTCCGACGCCGTACCAGCTCTACGGCTTCCTGTTCTACCTGGTGATGCTGCTGGCGTACTGGGCCGTGCCGCTGTGCTGCGACGCGGGCCAGCACGCGGCGGTCGTCGAACGCCTGAAGGCGGACCTGCTCCACCCGCGCCACCCGATGGCGGACCTGCCGGGCGCGGGCAGCCCGTACTACTCGCCGTACGCGGTCGCGCAGGGCGCGTTCGCCCGGCTGACGGGGCTGGGCGGCTGGGAGATGCTGCGGCCGGCCGGCGCGCTGAACCTGCTCGTGCTGCTGACCGGCATCGGCCGCCTGGTGCGGGTGCTGACGCCGAGACCGTGGGCGCCGGTGCTCGCACTGGGGGCGATGACGCTGCTGTGGGGGACCGAGCGGGCCTGGTGGAGCGGCTATCTGAGCCTGATGTCGATGACGGGGAACCTCGGCTACCCCTCGGCCTTCGCCATCGGCCTCACCTTCTGGGCCTGGGCGTTGACGGGGACGCGGGCACGCGGCCAGGGACAGGGGGAGGACCGGCGGCAGGGGCTCGTCCGGTACGTCGGACCGAGCGGGCTGCCGGGGCTCGCCGGGTACGCGGGGATCGGGGTGCTGTACGGGCTGATCCTGCTGATCCATCCGATCACCGCGGTGGCGGCGGCGCTGGGCGCGGTGGCGTTCGTGGCGGGGTGGCAGCAGGGGTGGCTTCGGGGGCAGCGGGGCGCCCTGGCCGTGCGATGGGGGGTGATGACGGGCACGGCGGTGCTGCTCGCCTGGTCCTGGCCGTACTTCGACGTGTTCGCGCTGGCCGGGGACGACAGCGTGGACTGGATGCACCAGCGGCTGTACGAGCAGCTCGGCGGGCAGTTCTGGCTGGCGCTGCTGGGGCTGCCGGCGCTGTGGCTGCGGTGGCGGCGCGGCTCCTGGCGGGATCCGCTGGTGCTGCTCTTCGCCCTCGAATGCCTGCTCGTGGCGTACGGCTGGGTCAGCGGCCACTACACCTACGGCAGGATCCTCGGGCTCACCCTGGTGCCGCTGCAGTTCGCCCTGGCCGTGGAGCTGGCGGCGCCCCGGCCGTGGGGCAGGGCGCGCCGGGCACTGGGCGGAGCCGCGGTCGCCGGGGCCTGTGTCGGGTTCCTGACCGTGCAGGGCGGGGCGGTGGTGCCGCGGGCCCTCGATCCGATCGGGCTCGAACAGCCCTCGCTGTGGCCGTCGTACGCCTGGGTGGCACGGCATGTCGGGAAGGGCGAGGTGGTGATCTCCGACGGGCACTACGCCCCTCGCTCCATCCCCGGGTACGGACCGAACCTGGCCGCGCCGATCTGGCCCGACCCCGCCCTGGACGAGCGGGAGCGGGAACGCCGGCTCGCCGATGTCCGCGCCTACCTCTCCCCCACGTCCACCCGGGCCGAGCGCACGACCGTCGCCCGGCGCCACCACGCGCGCTGGCTGCTGCTGACGCGGTGGAAGCGGGTGCCGGAGGAGGCGGTGGTGGTGGCGTGGAGCCGGGAGACGGGGGAGGTGCTGGCGCGGATCGGGTGACCGTGGCTGCCGGGTCGGTTTACTCGATGACGAGGTCGACGTCGATGTTGCCGCGGGTGGCGTTGGAGTAGGGGCAGACCTGGTGGGCCTGCTCGACCAGCTTGCGGCCGGTCGCCTCGTCGAGGGTGTCGGGCAGCTCCACGCGCAGGGTCACCTTCAGGCCGAAGCCCTCGCCCTGCTTGCCGATGCCGACCTCGGCGGTGACGGCGGCGTCGGTGACGTCGACCTTCGCCTGACGGCCGACGAGGCCGAGGGCGCTGCCGAAGCAGGCGGCGTAACCGGCGGCGAACAGCTGCTCCGGGTTCGTGCCCTGGCCGTTGCCGCCCAGCTCCACCGGCGCGGCCAGCTGCAGGTCGATCTTGCCGTCGTTGCTGACGGCGCGACCCTCGCGGCCGTGGGTGGCGGTGGCGACAGCGGTGTAGAGCGCGTCCATGGAAACCATCCCTCTCAAGTCACGTCCGGCGGCTCTCTTGGTGGCCGCCGACGACGACAAGTAGAGCACACAATTCAATTGCACACAACTTAATGACGGACACGAGCTACCCTGGGGGCATGACGAGCACGCCCACGGCGGACTGGCTCCGCCTCGACCAGCAGATCTGCTTCTCCCTGAACGCCGCGTCGCGCGCCTTCGGCGGCGTCTACCGCGTGGTCCTGAAGGACCTGGGGCTCACCTATCCCCAGTACCTGGTGATGCTGGTGCTGTGGGAGCAGGGCGACCTGCCCGTGAAGAAGCTCGGCGAACACCTGCGCCTCGACTCCGGCACCCTGTCGCCGCTGCTCAAGCGGCTGGAGGCGGCCGGCCTGGTACGCCGGGAGCGCAGCGCCCGCGACGAGCGCTCGGTGGAGGTGCGGCTGACCGAGGCGGGCGCCGCGCTGCGCGAGCAGGCCCTCCAGGTGCCGCGCCGGATCGCCGCGGCGACGGGCTTCGACGTCGACGAGATCCGCGAGCTGCGGGCACGGCTGGACCAGCTCACCTCGGCGCTGGACGCGGCGGCGGTCGAGGGGGCTACCGGTTAGGCGACTGCGGGGTGGGGTCCGTGGCCAGGTGTGCCGTGCGTTCGGCGGCCGGGCGGCGGACGTACAGCCGTAGCGGACCGTCTGGCGGCCCTTCGGACAGTGGCCGGAACTCCTCGCCCACGACGGCGAGCTTGACGCGCTCGGTGGGGTTGCTCGGATACCAGGGGGAGTTCAGCGCGTACGGCTCGGCGGCGACCCAGACCCGGTCGACCGAGGCAAGCCTGCGCCGCAGTTCGCCGGCCCCGACCTCACGGCCGTAGAGCGTCCCCGACCGCGGCCCGGACTGCCGCAGCGCGATGTCCCACGCCCGTCGGAACCCCTTCGGATACGCGAGCACCGCCCGCCGCCCGATGGACGGCACGAACAGCACCGGGTCACCGGGGCGCAGATGCCGGGCGGCGTAGGCGGAGGTGAGGGCGAGGTTGTCGGGGCGGTGGGCCGGGGAGCGGTCCTGGCGGTGGAGGGGGAGGTGATGGAGGAAGACCAGGGTGATGGCGAGGGTGCCGGCGAGGGGTGCCAGGGGGCGGTGCGGGGATCGGCCGGCGGCGGGCCGGCCGTCGTAGGGCCCTTGGTCGAGGTGGGGGTCGCGGTCGGGCTTGGCGTTGCGGGAAGGGCGGTCGCCGCGAGGTCGCACGCGGTGCACGAGGCCTGCCAGCCGGTCCGCCCCCGCGGCCACGAGCAGCGGCGCCCCCGCGAGCGCGTACAGCACGTACCGGTCGTCGTACAGGGGCCGGACCTGCGACGCGGCGATGAGGAGCCCGGGCGGCACCACCAGCAACGGCAACGCGACCCCGGCGACCCGCCCCGCCCCCAGCCCCGCCGCCATCAGCAGGACACACACCCCGAACACCACGCCCGTGGGCCCGGCGGCGAACTCCCGCAACAGCCGTTCCGCACTGCCCCACCCCGGCACCGGCAGCCACCCCACCTGCCCGGCCTGCGCCCGTGACACCAGCAGCAACGGCAGCAGGGCGACCCCGGCGGCCGCCACGGCACAGCCCCACGCGGCCCACACCCGCCTCGGCGCCCGTCCCACCCCCAACGTCACCGCATGCGCGCACACCACCGGCGCGGCCAGCTCATGCAGCAGACAGGTGACCGTGAGGACCACGCCGTAAGCCCACCACACCCTCCGCACCAGCAGCAGCGTGGCCCCGGCCGCCCCCGCGGTCACCAGCGCGTACGACCGGCCTTCCTGGGCGTAGTGCCCGACCAGCGGCGTCACGGCGTACAGCAGGCCGGCCCACAGCCCCACCCGCGGCCGCGCCAGCCGCACCCCGAGTGCCGCGATCAGCCCGGCCGCCGCGGCCGCCCCGAGCACCGACGGCAGCCGGAGGGCGACCTCGCCGGGATGTACGGCGAGGACGGCGTGCATGAGCAGGTAGTACAGGGCGTGCACGGCGTCCACGCCCTGCACCAGCCGCAGGATCTCCGGCACCGACCGCCGCGCGACCTGGAAGGTCACTCCCTCGTCCCGCCACATGGCGTCGCGGTCGAGGCCCCACAGCCCGAGCCCGAGCATGACGACCACGGGGACGCACACGGCGAGGACCGCGGCCGCACCGCCCTCGCCCTCGCGCTCGCCCTTTCCCGGCTCCCGGTCCCCGATCAGCACGGGAATGAGTTTGTACTATTAACTGATGCTTATTGGTCATTGACGGCATATCACCGCGTATCGCCACCGATATGCCACTCACCCGGCATACGATCCCGCGGTAATGAATCACAGTGAACCGGGCCCCTGATGCACCCTCACGCCGCCCCCGCCGCCCGCACCGCGCGCGACCCGCAGGTCGGCGTCGTCGTCATCGGCTACAACGACGCCGCACATGTGACGACCGCCGTCCGCTCGGCGCTGGCGCAGGGTCCCGTCGTCCGTGAGGTCGTCGCCGTCGACGACTGCTCGACGGACCGCAGCGCCGAGGTGCTCACCCGTCTCGCCGCGACCGAGCCGCGCGTGCAGGTGGTCCGGCGCCAGGTCAACAGCGGTGGCTGCGGCAGTCCGCGCAACACCGGGCTCGACCGGGTGACCTCGCCCTATGTGATGTTCCTGGACAGCGACGACGTACTTCCGCCGGGGGCGGTGGACGCGCTGCTCGCGGCGGCGACGGGCGGATGCGCCGAGGTGGCGAGCGGCCTGTGTGTGCGGCGGGAGCTGCCCGGACGGCGCGAGGTGCCATGGCAGGCACCCCTCTACACCTCGCACGCCGTGGTCGAGCGCCCGGCACAGCGCCCCCGCCTGGTCCACGACACGCTCTGCGTCAACAAGCTGTACCGCACGGACTTCCTGCGCGGGCACGGCATCCGCTTCCCCGAAGGCCGCTTCCCCTACGAGGACTTCGTCTTCACCGCGCGCGTGCTCGCCGCCCGGCCACGCATCGCCCTGGTCCCCGACCGGGTGTACGTCTGGCACGTGCGCCGCTCGGCCGACCGGCTGTCCATCTCCCTGGACCGCGCCGGCATCGCCAACTGGCGGGCGCGCACGGAGGCGAGCCGGCTGGCCTACGGCATCCTGCTGGGCGCCGGCCAGAAGGAGCTGGCGCGGGCGGCACGCGCCAAGTTCCTGGACCACGAGGTGCGGATATACGCGCGCGAGTTGGGGTTGCACGACGCCCGCTACCAGCGCGCGTGGTGGGCGCACACGCGGGCGTACCTCGCGGAGTACGACGCGTCCGACTGGGCCCACAACCCCACCGCACCCGGCCGTCTCATCGGCCGTGTCGTCCTGGCCTCCCCCGAGCCCCGCGACCTGCCCCGCCTCAGGGACCTGGCCTCCCGCCCCGCCCGCCTCCTCCCTCCCTACGCCCACGCCTCCGACGGCACCCCCGTCTGGTCGGCCGACCTCCCCGAACCCACCCTGGACGCCCTGCTCACCCGCCCCGTCCGCCTCCTCCCCCTCGCCGTCGACGCGGAACTGCGCCCCCGCGCGCGCAGCGCCCTCCTCCGGCTTCGCCTGCACGAGCTGTACGGCAGGGTGGCGCAGGCGGGGCCCGAGGCGCTGGAGGTGGAGTGGCGGTGCCGGGAGACGGGGCGGGCGGCGGGGCCGCGTACGAGGGTGGCGCTCACGCCCTCGTCCCCGCCCGACGGCGTCTGGTCGGCCGAGACGACGGTCCACTGGGCCGCGTTCTCCGGAGTGCCCGGGACGTCCGGGCCGTACGGGCCGGCCGGCGCGTCCCGCACCTGGGACCTCCGCCTGCGCGTGCGCTTCCAGGGCGGCGCGTACCGCGAGGTCACGGCGCACGCCCTCACGAACGCCGGTCCTCTGCGCCGACGCGCGGTGGTCGGCGCTGGGCCGGCCGTAGTACTCGTACAGCCCTACGTCACACACTCCGGAGCGCTGGCGCTGCGCGTGGCTCCCGGTTCACGAGGAGTTCTGTCCGTGGTCCGCAGCAGACTCCGCCGCCTGCTTCACTGGCAGACGCACACTTGAGACAGACCCGCAGCGCAGACCAGCAGCGCAGACCACGGATGACCACAGGGCCCACTGACGAGGGGAACGGCCGCACATGACCTGGCTGATCACCGGCGGCGCCGGTTACATCGGAGCGCACGTCGTACGGGCGATGACCGAGGCGGGCGAACGCGCCGTGGTGTACGACGACCTGTCCACCGGCATCGCCGACCGTGTGCCCGACAGCGTCCCGATGGTCGTCGGCTCGACCCTGGACGGCGAGCGCGTCGCCCGCGCCATCGCGGCCCACCGCATCACCGGTGTCGTCCACCTCGCGGCGAAGAAGCAGGTCGGCGAGTCCGTCGACCTGCCGCTGCACTACTACCGGGAGAACGTCGAGGGCCTGCGCGTCCTGCTGGAAGCCGTGACGGCGGCGAACGTACGGTCCTTCGTCTTCTCCTCCTCCGCGGCCGTGTACGGCATGCCGGACGTGGACCTGGTGACGGAGGAGACGCCGTGCGCGCCGATGTCGCCGTACGGCGAGACCAAGCTGGCCGGCGAGTGGCTGGTCCGGGCCACGGGCCGCGCGACAGGCCTGTCCACGGCGTCCCTGCGCTACTTCAACGTGGCGGGCGCGGCCACCCCCGAACTCGCCGACACCGGCGTCTTCAACCTCATCCCCATGGTCTTCGAGAGGCTCACGGAGAACGCGCCCCCGCGCATCTTCGGGGACGACTACCCGACCCCCGACGGCACCTGCATCCGTGACTACATCCACGTCGTCGACCTGGCCGAGGCCCACGTCGCCGCGGCACGGGCCCTGCAGTCCTCCCCCGGCCACTCCCTCACCCTCAACATCGGCCGCGGAGAGGGCGTTTCGGTCCGCGAGATGATCGACCTGGTCAACGCCATCACCGGCTACGACCGCCCCCCGACCGTCACGCCCCGCCGCCCCGGCGACCCGGCCCGCGTCGTCGCCTCCGCCGACCGCATCGCCACCGAACTGGACTGGAAGTCCAAGCACGACGTCCAGGACATGATCGCGTCGGCTTGGGAAGGGTGGGTCCGGCTGCATCCGGGGGCGGCGCGGAGCTGATCGGGGCGCGGAGCTGATTTCGGGGCGCGGGGAGGCTTCGGCGCCCCGCTGCGCGCCGACCGCCTACGAGTTGTGACGACCTAGTCCGGGCGACTCCCTGCGGGCCACGCTCGCCCGGCGGTCGCTGCGCGCAGCCCACTCACAGCGCCTTGAGCGCCTCGGTGGTGGCCCGGGCCAGCGCGTCCAGGTGACCCTTGGGCAGCTTCGGGCTGCGGGCCACGACCATCCGCCAGTACAACGGGCCCGAGATCAGGTCGAGCGCGAGATCGTCGTCGATGCCCGCCCGTACCTCGCCACGCTGTTCCGCCCCGGTCAGGATCTTGCTGGCGACGCCTTCCTGCCCCTGCTCCAGCGCCTTCTGCAGGGCCTCGGCGATCTCGGGGTTGCGGGCCGCCTCGGCCTGGAGGTCGGGGATGATCTGCGACACGACGGGGTGACGCAACGCGCGCGAGGTCACCTCGTACAGCATCCGCAGGTCCCCCTCCAGGGAGCCCGTGTTCGGCGTCGGCAGCCCCATGACCGCCACCGCCGACACCACGTCGAGCACCAGGTGCAGCTTGGAACGCCAGCGCCGGTACACCGCGGTCTTGCCGACGCCGGCGCGGCGTGCGATGCCCTCGATCGACATCCGCGCGTAGCCGACCGCCGCCAGTTCCTCGAAGACGGCCGCCCGAATGGCCTCCGTCACGTCCTCGCGGAGCACGGCCGCCCCGGCGGGGGTCCGGCGGCGCGGACTCGTCTGGGGCCGGTCGGCGTTCGTCGTCATGCGGACCAGCATAGGGCGTTGCGACGATACGGTGCCGTCCCCACGAAACAGGGCACAGACGGGTCGGACGGGGTCAGCCACGACGGGCTCGGGCCGCCACGCCGTAACGCCACGGTTGCATCCGGGCGACGCCGACCTTGCGGCGAAACAACCCCGCCGTTACCTCGCTCACGTCACGACGAAACGGTTGCGTTCCGACGCCCCAGAGATCTACGCTCACGTTGCGACGATACGGTCCCGTCCCGACGTAAGAATTCGTGAAGAGAAGCGTAAGAAACCGCCCCGCACCCCCGCCCCGCACCCACCCCGCACCCCCCGAGCGAAAGCAGCGGATGTGACCCAGGCCCTCCACACACCGCCCCCCACGGCCCCCGCCCCGCCCCACGAAGCCGACCTCGCGGCCCTCGCCGCCCGGCACGGCCTCACGGTCAGCGGGGCCCGCCCCTCCCTGCGCGAGTACGTCGGCCGGCTGTGGGCGCGCCGGCACTTCATCGGCGCTTTCTCCACCGCCAAGCTCACGGCGCAGTACAGCCAGGCGAAGCTCGGCCAGCTCTGGCAGGTGATGACGCCGCTGCTGAACGCGGCGGTGTACTACCTCATCTTCGGCAAGCTGCTGGGCACGAGCCGGGGGGTGCCGGACTACATCCCGTTCCTGGTGACGGGGGTCTTCGTGTGGACGTTCACGCAGAGCTCGATCATGGCGGGCACCCGCGCGATCTCCGGCAACCTGGGCCTCGTCCGGGCCCTGCACTTCCCGCGGGCCGCGCTGCCGATCTCCTTCGCGCTGCAGCAGCTCCAGCAGCTGCTGTTCTCGATGGCGGCCCTGGTCGTGATCCTGCTCTTCTTCGGCATCCCGGTCGCCGTCTCCTGGGTCCTGGTGGTGCCGGCGCTGGTGCTGCAGTCCGTCTTCAACACCGGCATCGCGATGGTCATGGCCCGCATGGGTGCGAGCACACCGGACATCGCCCAGCTGATGCCGTTCGTGCTGCGCACCTGGATGTACGCGTCGGGCGTGATGTTCAGCATCAGCCACATGATGGCCAAGCACACCGACTGGCCGTCCTGGCTGACCGCGGCCCTGCAGGCCAACCCCGCGGCCGTCTACATCGACCTGATGCGCTTCGCGCTGATCGACAGCTTCCACGCGAGCCAGCTCCCGCCGCACGTGTGGGCGATCGCGACGGGCTGGGCGCTGCTCGCCGGCGTCGGCGGCTTCATCTACTTCTGGAAGGCTGAGGAGAGGTACGGCCGTGGCTGACAACGCACAGCTCGCACAGGAGCAGATCCAGCAGGGCCGGCAGGTCCCCACCGTCATCGCGGACGGCGTCGACATCGTCTACCGCGTCAACGGCACCGGCGCCGGCCGCGGCTCCGCCACCGCCGCGCTCAACCGCATCCTGCGCCGCAAGCAGACCGAGAAGGCATCGGGCGTGCGCAAGGTGCACGCCGTCAAGAAGGTCTCCTTCGTGGCGTACAGGGGCGAGGCGATCGGGCTCATCGGCACCAACGGCTCCGGCAAGTCGACGCTGCTCAAGGCGGTCGCGGGCCTGCTCCCGGTCGAGAACGGCCGTATCTGCACCGACGGCCAGCCCTCCCTCCTCGGCGTGAACGCGGCCCTGATGAACGACCTCACCGGCGAGCGCAACGTCCACCTCGGCGGCCTCGCGATGGGCATGTCCCGCGAGCAGGTCAAGCAGCGCTACCAGGAGATCGTCGACTTCTCCGGCATCAACGAGAAGGGCGACTTCATCACCCTCCCCATGCGCACGTACTCCTCCGGCATGGCGGCCCGCCTGCGCTTCTCCATCGCCGCCGCCAAGGACCACGACGTGCTGCTGATCGACGAGGCCCTCGCCACCGGTGACCGCTCCTTCCAGAAGCGTTCCGAGGCCAGGATCCGCGAGCTGCGCAAGCACGCGGGCACCGTGTTCCTGGTCAGCCACAACAACAAGTCGATCCGGGACACGTGTGACCGCGTGCTGTGGCTGGAGCGCGGCGAGCTGCGGATGGACGGGCCGACGGACGACGTACTGAAGGAGTACGAGGCCTTCACGGGGGACAAGACGGCCAAGCCGACACCGAAGCCCAAGCCGGCGCCCGCCCCTCTTCCCTCGTGAGGCGCAACTCCGGCGCACCCTTTCACCCCGTTGATGCCACTATGGCCGGATGGGGGAACAGGGTGCGCCCGGCGCGATGATGACGGTGAAGGAGTCCCCGCGATGCCCGAGCTCAGCGTCATCGTCCACGGGCCGAACACCCAGGACCGTCTGACCGGACTCCTCGCCTCCCTGGCCGCGCACCCGCACCCCGACGTCGAGGTGATCGTGGCCGCGGTCGGACCGTGGGCCCAGGAGACGGCCCGGACGTACGCCCCCGAGATGCTGGTACTGCCGCTGCCGGACGGGACGGACGACGCCGCGGCCCGCTCGGCCGGGGCGGCCCGGGCCTCCGGCCGCTGGCTGCACTTCGTCCACGCGAAGGACGGCCTGCCCGCCGGCGCCCCACGCACGGTCGCCGAGCGTGTCGCGCAGGTGCCGGACGAAGTGGACGTCCTCCTCTTCGACCACGTCCGCTCCACCTGGGAGACCGCCGGCCTGCCCTCCTCGGACGGCCCGCGCCTGGCCCGCGCGGGCCGCGCCGCCCACCCCCTCGACGACATCGCCCGCAGCGCGCTCCGCATCACCCCGCTGCTGGGCAACCGCGCCCTGCGCACCTCCTTCTGGCAGGCGCACGAGCCCCGACTCACCACCCCCGACGAGCCGTACGCCGCCTATGCCGCCCTCCTCCTCGCCGACCACGTCGCCGCCCTGAACCAGGTGGCGTACGAGCACCACGAGCTGCGCCCCGAGAGCCTCCCCCCGGTCGCCCCCGAGCAGCACGACGCCCTCGTCGACCGCTACGAGGCCCTCCTCACCCTCGCCACAAGCCCCGCAGGCCGCGCGGTCCCCGCGGACCACGCAAGCCGCACCACGCACGCCGTCCTGTACGACGTGATGATCCGGGACTGTCTGCGCGCCTTCGCCCGCACCCCCATGCCGGAGGCCGTGGCGAGGCAGTTCTTCCGCCGCGCCGCCGAAGCCGCCGTCCGGCAACGCCCGCCCGGATACCGCCGCCCCGCCGGCCCCGAGGGGATCCGCCGAGCCCTCCTGGAGGAGAACGCGTACACCGGGTACCGCGCCTTCCAGGCCACCAACCGCGCCCGCCGAGCCGCGAAGTCGGCCGTCGGAGCCCGCGCACGCCAGGTCTCGGCCGCCCTCGGCGACCACCACTACCGCAGGTCCCTGTCCCGCCCGGTCAATCCCAACCTGGCCGTCTTCGCGGCGTACTGGAACCGCGGCGTGGCCTGCAATCCGGCGGCGATCGCGGCCAAGCTCACCGAACTGGCCCCGCAGATCCACCCGGTGTGGGTGGTCACACCCGACAACGCGCCCCTCCTGCCACCCCACACCGACCATGTGCTCCCCGGCACCCGCCGCTACCGCGAGGTGCTGGCCACGGCGAAGTACCTGGTCAACAACGTCAACTTCGCCAACGCGGTCGTGAAACGCCCGGACGCGATCCACCTGCAGACCCATCACGGCACCCCGCTCAAACGCATGGGCGTGGACCAGATGGAGTTCCCGGCGGCGGCCAAGGGCCTGGACTTCCCGGCGCTGCTGTCCCGTATCGACAGGTGGGACTTCAGCGTCTCCGCGAACAGCCACTCCACCCGCATGTGGGAGCGCGCGTACCCCTCCCGCTTCGTCTCCCTCGACCACGGCTATCCGCGCAACGACGTCTACTACACCGCCACCGCGGCCGACATCCGCACGATCCGCGACCGCCTGGGCATCCCGCCGGCCCACCGCGCGATCCTCTACGCCCCCACCCACCGCGACTACGAAGCCGGCTGGACGCCCCGCCTGGACCTCGCCACCCTCGCCGAGCAACTCGGCGAGGACACGGTCCTGCTGGTCCGCGGCCACTACTTCTACGACCACGCCCCGTCCCCGCTGACCGCCCTGCGCCGCACGGGCCGGGTCATCGACGTCTCCGCCTACGACCCGGTCGAGGACCTGGCCCTGGCCGCGGACGCGCTGGTCACGGACTACTCGTCCATCATGTTCGACTACGCCAACCTCGACCGTCCGATCGTCGTCTACGCCGACGACTGGGAGACCTACCGCTCCACCCGCGGCGTCTACTTCGACCTGATGGCCGAGCCGCCCGGCCAAGTGGCCCGCACCCAGCAGGAACTGACCGAGATCCTCACCACCTCGGCCTGGCACGACGAGGGCGCGACGAAGGCGCGGACCGCCTTCCGCCACCGCTTCTGCGAGTACGACGACGGACGCGCCGCCGAACGCGTCGTACGCCGGGTGTTCCTGGGCGAGAGCGAGGACGCCCTGCCGCCGGTGATCCCACTGGAGGAACGCACACCGGCACCGAGCCCGAGGGAGTCGCTATGACGCCGGACGTCACGCCCCCCGACGTGACCGTCACGGTCATCGTCTACAACGACGCCGAGCGCCTCCCCCGAGCCGTGGCGTCGGTACGCCGCCAGACCCACGCCAACATCGAGATCATCATCAGCGACGACCACTCGACGGACGAAACCCCGCGGGTGGCACAGCACTTGGCGGCCCAGGACCCCCGCGTCCGCCACCTCCGCCTGCCCGCGAACAGCGGCGGCTGCAGCGTCCCGCGCAACCGCGCCCTTCAGATCGCGCGAGCGCCGTACGTGATGTTCCTGGACAGCGACGACGAACTGACCGACGACGCCGTGGAGTTGCTCCTGTCGGCCCACCGTGAGCGGGAGATCGACTTCGCGATGGGCGCGGTGGTGCGGATCCGCGAGGACAACGGCCGCCGTACGAGATGGATGCCGCACCTGGTCGCCGAGCGCCGCACGGTCATCGGCATCGAGTCCGAACCCCGGCTGCTCTTCGAGCACCTGTCGACGAGCAAGATGTACGCCCGTGCCTTCCTGGACCGCCACGACCTCCGCTTCCCCGAGGGCGTCCACTACGAGGACCAGCTGTTCTCGGCGCAGGCGTACTGCCTGGCCAAGGAGTTCACGATCGTCCCGGAGCCGGTGTACCGCTGGCACATCGCGCCCTTCGCGACGACCGGCGCGGCATCGATCTCCAACCAGCGCGACCGGCTCGACAACGTCCGCGATCGCGTCCGCGTCCAGCGTCTCATCGACGACTTCCTCGCCGAGAGCGGGCACACGGGGCTGCGCGACGACAAGGACTACAAGTTCCTCAAGCACGACTTCCGGATGTACGCCGGGGACCTGCCGTACCGCGACGAGCAGTGGCTGACGTCCTTCGCGGACATCATGACCCCCTACCTGGAGACCCTGTCCCCCGCGGCCTACGCCCGCCTGCCCCGGACGGAACGCGTGGTCCTGCAACTGGTCCGCGAACGCCGCTTCCAGGAGGCCGGGTCGGCGGCCCGGGGCCTGGGCCACGCGGTGGCGCCGAGGCAGGTGACACCGGACGCGAGGGGCCACACGTACTGGGGCGAGACCGTCCCCACAACCGACTGGTCCCGCCGCGAACTGGACGTCACCGACCTCGAACTGGACACGCGCCCGTTCCGAAGCGCCCAGTTCCGCCACGAGATCACCGAGCTCACCCGTGGCCCCGGCGCCTCGATCGACCTCACCATCCGCACCTACGACCCCGGCCTGCGCCTGCCGGTCGGCCCCCACCGCGCCGCCCTCCTCCTCACCCCCGGCCGGCACCGCCTCAAGGCCCCCTTCCGCCTCACCCCGACCCGCCCCGGCATCTACGAGGGCCACGTCCACCTCGACCTCGCCACCGCCCTGGTCCCCCACCACGGCTTCGCCGGCGTCCGCCACCCTCTGCTCCGCATCGAACACCAGGACCAAGCCCACTCCGCCGTTCTCCTGGCCCCCCTGGACTTCCCCACCCTGACCACCCGCATCCCGTACCGCACCGGCACGGCACCCCACCAAGTAACCATCGAGCCGGAGGGCCGAGGCACCGGCCGACTCCAAATCCGCTGGCAGCCGGTGGGCGTAACGGCGAAACTCCTCCACCCCCTGGCCCGCCACGCGGCCCGCCCGAGGGTGAGAAGGGCGGCACGCTTGCTGAGGAGCGCGTTGCGGTAGGGCGGCCTTGGGTCACTAACCGGCGCCGGTCCAGGTATGTCAGCCCGTCCGGCGCTTGAGGACGAGGCCGTTCAGGCCGAAGCGGGGGTCTGGGGGCGGCAGCCCTCAGGGACGGGACGGGTAGGGGCGGCGGGGGCGAGAGAACGCCCCGCGAACCCCTCACCGCACCACCTCATACAACACCTGCCCACCCGGCCCCCGAGCCACCACCCGCACCCCGGAGCCCACCCCACCCCCACCCTCCTGATCCACAACCCACCGCACCCGATACGCCCGCACGATCTCCCGCCGAACCCCCTCCGACGCCCCCACCGCGAAGTACCGCCGCACAGCCTCCCCCCGCCGCCCCTCATCCGGCAGAAAGAAGTCGGGATACCCGGGCGCCACGGTGTACGCCCCATACGCCGGAATCTGCCGCGCGGGAACAGTCCGCGCCATCACGACGTCCCCGTACCCAACCCACGGCGTGACCCAGTGATAACCCACCCAAGGCACCCGGTACTTCGCCGCGACCACCCCCGGCAACACCCCCCGCGGAACGACGTACCCGACAGTCCCGACCTGCGTCCAGGCCCCCGCCACCAATGCCGCACCAAGCACCCCCACCCCCACCCCACGCCACCACGGGCGCCGCCCCCACACCTCCACCACCCCCACCGCCGCAGCGATCTGCGCAGGAATCACCACCGCCGGCACAGCCCGCCCCCACGAGTAGTGCCCACTCACCCCACCCACCCCCACGACCACCACCCCCAGCACGAAGAACAGCACCAGCGGATCCCACCGATCCCGCCACCACCGCACCCCGAGCGCCACCACCCCCACCGAGACCAGCCAGTACCGCCCCACCAGATCCCGGTACAACCCCCGATGCACGGCCTCCAGATCGCCCCCCGCCCCGAACAAGGCGAAGAAGTCGTAGTACGGCCACACCCACAGCACCCCCACCCCCACCAGCACGCCCACCCCCAGCCGCACCCACACCCCACCCCCCACCCGCGCGGCGACCACCGTGGCCAACGCCCCCAGCGAAGCCACCACCCCCGAGAACTGATGGCACAGCAGAATCACCGCCCACAGCACACCGAGCCCGACCCACACTCCCCACCCCCGCGCCCAGCCCGCCCGCACCGACCCGCCCCGCACCGCGCCCGCCAGCCAGGCCCAGAAGTGAAACGCCAGCCCCAACGCGAACAGACTCGGATACGACACCGTCAACGCCAGCGAGTTCAGCCCGAGGAACCCGCTCCAGGTGAACAGCGACGTCCCCCACAGGAACACCAGACACAGCAACGACAGCGCCGGCGCAGCCGGATGCGCACTGAGCGTCCGCACGTACCGCCACACCCCGCTGACGAACAACCCGAGTCCGACCACCGCACCGATCCGCAGCACGACGAAGACGGAGAACCCCGTCACCCGGGCGACACACCCGAGCACCAGCATCCAGGGCGAGTAGTACGGACTCGGTGTGTCCGCGTCGACGAGCGGATTGCCGGGGTCGATCAGATCGTGCCGCAGACGTTGCACGGTCGCGGCGTGCATACCGAGATCCCCGGCCCACGGAAGCCGGACGACGACCAGCACAAGCAGCACGACCACCAGCACGGCGCCGACCTGCGCAACGGCCGAAGGTCTCCGCAGCGCACCCCGCATCGTGCTCACGCCAGCACTTTAGTTCCCGTTATGTCCTAAATGCGCGAGCGCCCCGGACTGTCACAGTCCGGGGCGCCCTGACCCACGTACGAGCTACGTACGACCTACGTACGAATCAACGAACCCGCACGGCTACGAGTGCTGCCGCAGCAACGTCCGCATCGTCCGCATGGCCACCGACAGGTTGGCCAGATCGAACGCCTCCGACCCCTGGATCTCCTCCAGCGTCGTACGCGCCCGTCCCAGAATCGCCGTGTTCTTCTGCTCCCACGACTTGAAGCGCTGCTCGGGCGTCGCGGTGCCGTTGCCGGCCGCCAGGATGTCCGAGGTCAGGGCCGCGTGGGCGGCGTAGAGGTCCTCGCGGATGGAGGCGCGGGCCATGGACTGCCAGCGGTCCGCGCGGGGCAGGTCGATGATGCGGTCCATGAGCTGGGTGATACGGAGCCGGTCGGCGAGGTCGTAGTACACCTCGGCGACGTCCATCGGGTCCTTGCCGAGGCGGTCGGCCACCGAGACGATGTCCAGCGTCGGGAAGGCCGAGGAGAACCCGGACACCCGCGTGGCCAGTTCGGCGGGGACGCCGACACCGGTCAGCTCGTCGTAGATCTGCTGGTACCACTCCAGGTCCGCGCCCTTGAGCAGCTTCGGCAGCTGCGACCACACCTGCTCGACACGGTCACTGAAGAAGTCGATGGTGTCGGCGAGCTCCAGCGGCTGCGGCCGGTTGTTGAGCAGCCAGCGTGTACCGCGCTCGACCAGGCGGCGCGAGTGCAGCCGGATCCGGGTCTGGACGGCGGCCTCGACCTTGTTGTCGAGCGCCTCGACCGCGTCCCACACCGTCGACGAACGGAAGATCGCGCGGGCCACGGTCTGCGCCCGGACGATCTCCTCCAGGGAAGCCCCGGTCTCCTCGCGCAGCCGGTGCAGATACGTCGTACCGCCCGTGTTGACCGTGTCGTTGACCAGCACGGTCGTGGTGATCTCGCGGCGCAGCGGGTGGCTGACGAGGTTGGCCGGGAACTGCTCGCGCAGTGCGGTCGGGAAGTACGCGTGCAGCAGCGTGCTCAGGTACGGGTCGTCCGGCAGCGTGGTGTGCAGCAGCTCCTCGGCGACCGTGATCTTCGTGTACGCCATCAGAACGGCCGTCTCCGGGCCGGTGAGGCCGTGGCCGGTGCCGAGGCGTTCACGGATCTGGCGGTCGGTGGGCAGGAACTCCAGCGCCCGGTCCAGGTGCCCCTCCCTGACCAGGTGCTTCATGAAGCGCTGCTGGGCGTGGAGCATGGCGCTGGACTGCTCGAGGGCGTTGGCGATCGCCGTGTTCTGCGCGTAGTTGTTGCGCAGGACCAGGCGGCCGACCTCGTCGGTCATCTCGGCGAGCAGCTTGTTGCGCTGCTTGACGGTCATGTCGCCGTCGCTGACCAGGCTGTTGAGCAGGATCTTGATGTTCACCTCGTGGTCGGAGGTGTCCACGCCCGCGCTGTTGTCGATGGCGTCGGTGTTGATCCGGCCGCCGTGCCGCGCGAACTCGATCCGGCCGAGCTGGGTCAGCCCGAGGTTGCCGCCCTCGCCGACGACCTTGACCCGCAGGTCGGCGCCGTCGACGCGGATGGCGTCGTTGGCCTTGTCGCCGACGTCGGCGTGCGTCTCGGTGGACGCCTTGACGTACGTACCGATGCCGCCGTTCCACAGCAGGTCCACCGGCGACTGGAGGATGGCCTTCATCAGGTCGGCCGGGGTCATCTTGGCGATCTTGCCCTCGATGCCCAGGGCCTCGCGGATGTGCGCGTTGACCGGGATGGCCTTGGCGCTGCGGGGGAAGACACCGCCACCGGCCGAGATCAGCTCGGTGTTGTAGTCCTCCCAGCTGGAGCGGGGCAGCTCGAAGACGCGGCGGCGCTCGGCGTAGGAGGTGGCCGCGTCCGGGTTCGGGTCGATGAAGATGTGCCGGTGGTCGAAGGCGGCGACCAGGCGGATGTGCTCGCTGAGCAGCATGCCGTTGCCGAACACGTCACCGGACATGTCGCCGATGCCGACGACCGTGAAGTCCTCGGACTGCGTGTCCACGCCCAGCTCGCGGAAGTGCCGCTTGACGGACTCCCAGGCACCGCGGGCGGTGATGCCCATGCCCTTGTGGTCGTAGCCGGCCGAGCCGCCGGAGGCGAAGGCGTCGCCGAGCCAGAAGTTGTACTGCTCGGCGACCCCGTTGGCGATGTCGGAGAAGGTCGCGGTGCCCTTGTCGGCGGCGACGACGAGGTAGGTGTCGTCCTCGTCGTGGCGGACGACGTCCGCCGGGGGCACGACCTCGCCGGCGACCATGTTGTCGGTGATGTCGAGCAGCGCCGAGATGAAGGTCTTGTAGCTCGCGACCCCCTCCGCCAGCCACGCGTCCCGGTCCACGCTCGGATCGGGCAGCTGCTTGGCGACGAAACCGCCCTTGGCGCCGACCGGCACGATGACGGTGTTCTTCACCATCTGCGCCTTGACCAGGCCGAGGATCTCGGTGCGGAAGTCCTCACGCCGGTCGGACCAGCGCAGACCACCGCGCGCGACCTTGCCGAAGCGCAGGTGCACGCCCTCGACGCGCGGCGAGTAGACCCAGATCTCGTACGCCGGTCGCGGCGCCGGCAGGTCGGGGATGGCCTGCGGGTCGAACTTCATGGAGACGTAGTCGTGCAGCTTGCCGGCCGCCGCCTCCTGGAAGAAGTTCGTCCGCAGCGTCGCCTTGATGACGGTGAGGAAGGACCGCAGGATCCGGTCCTCGTCGAGGCTCGCCACCTGGTCGAGCGCCGCGTCGACCTCTTCGAGCAGCGCGTCCACGATCTCGCGGCCCGCACGCTGGCGGTCCGGCGACATCCGGGCCTCGAACAGGGAGACGAGCAGCCGGGTGGTGTGGACGTTGTTGCGGAGGGTGTCCTCCATGTAGTCCTGCGAGAAGGTGGAGCCCGCCTGCCGCAGGTACTTGGCGTACGCCCGCAGCACCATCGCCTGCCGCCAGGTCAGCCCGGCGCTCAGGACGAGGGCGTTGAAGCCGTCGTTCTCCGCCTTGCCGGTCCAGGTGGCGGCGAAGGCCTCCGAGAACCGCTCACGCGCGTCGTCGCCGAGGTAGTCACCGGCATTGCCGCCCGACTTGGGAAGCCGCAGACCGAAGTCGTAGATCCAGGCGACGCTGCGGTCGGAGCAGCGCAGTTCGTACGGCCGCTCGTCCACGACCTCGACGCCGAGCCGGCTGAGGACGGGCAGGACGGCGGACAGGGAGACGGCCGGGCCCTTGCGGTAGATCTTGAACCGGCGCTCCTCGGGGGACGCGCCGACCGGCTCGTACAGGCTCAGCGAGAAGTTGGTCTCCTCGGTGAGCTGTTCGATGTGGACGAGGTCCGAGACCGCGGAGCGCGGGCTGTGGTCGGCCTTGTAGCCCTCGGGGAAGGCGTTGGAGTAGCGGCGCAGCAGCTCGGCGGCGTGCTCCTCGCCGAGTTCGGCGTTGAGCGCGTCGGCGAAGCCGTCGGCCCAGGAGCGCGCGGCCTCCACGAGACGCGCCTCGATGCGCTCCTTGTCGCTGTCGCTGAGCTCCGGCAGCTCGGTGCCCTGCGGGACCCGCACGACGAAGTGCAGCCGGGAGAGGATCGACTCGGTGTTCCAGGCGGTGAAGTCGACGCTGGTGCCGCCGAGCTCCTCCTTCAGGATGTCGATGATCCGCAGGCGTACGCCGGTGGTGTAGCGGTCGCGCGGGAGGTAGACGAGGGCCGAGTAGTAGCGGCCGTACTCGTCCTGCCGCAGGTACAACCGCAGCCGGCGGCGTTCCTGCAGGTACAGGACGGACGTGGCGATGCGTTGGAGCTCGGGGACCGGGGTCTGGAAGAGCTCGTCGCGCGGGTACGTCTCCAGGATCTGCAGCAGGTCGCGCCCGTCGTGGCTGTTGGGCGAGAACCCGGCGACCCGCAGCACGTCGTCGACCTTGCGCCGGACGACGGGCACGCGGCGGACGGACTCGGTGTAGGCGGCGGAGGAGAACAGGCCCAGGAAGCGGCGCTCACCGACGACCTCGCCGTTCTCGTCGAACTTCTTCACGCCGACGTAGTCGAGGTACGACGGCCGGTGCACGGTCGCCCGGCTGTTGGCCTTCGTCAGGATGAGGAGCTTGTGCTCGCGGGCCTTGGCGCGGGCGTCGGCGGGCAGCCGCTCGAAGGAGGGGCTGACGGGGTGGCTGTCGGTCTCGGAGTGGTGCGGGTCGGCGCGCAGGATGCCGAGGCCGGTGCCCGGCACGGCGGCCAGCGAGTCGTCCTCGCGCAGCTCGTACTCGCGGTAGCCGAGGAAGGTGAAGTGGTCGTCGGCCAGCCAGCGCAGCAGCTCGCGGGCCTCCTCGAATTCCTGCTCACGCAGATCGGAGTGGGGCTCCTGCGGCAGCTCGTCGGCCATGCGCATGGCCAGGTCCCGCATCTTGCTCCAGTCCTCGACGGCCTCACGGACGTCGGACAGGACGCGCAGCAGGTCGGCGGTGATCTGCTTCAGGTCGCCGCGGTCGGTCTCGCGGTCGATCTCGACGTGGATCCAGGACTCGGTGTGCGTGTCGTGCGGCACCTCGCCGGTGGGCGGCGCGGTGAGCACCTCGATGAGCTTGCCGGTGAGGTCGCGGCGGACGAAGACCTGGGGGTGGATGACCACGTGGATCCCGCGGCCCTGCCGAGTGAGCTCGTTGGTCACCGAATCGACGAGGAAGGGCATGTCGTCGGTGACGACTTCGACGACGGAGTGGCTGCAGGTCCACCCGTTCTCTTCCACGGTGGGCGTGTGGACCCGCACGTTGGCCGTGCCCTGGGGGCGGTTCTCGGCCAGCCGGTAGTGCGAGTAGGCGGCTCCGAAGATGTCGACCGGGTCGCGGTCGGTGAGGTCCTCCGGGGCGGTGTGCAGGTAGTAGCGCTGGAGGAACGTGAGCACGGTGTCGTGGTCCGGGGTGCCGGGGCTGCTCTCGTCCGTCGTCCCAGTCGGTAGGTGCCCCCCGACCGGGCTGTTCTCAGCTACCCGAGCGGCCCTCTCGAGCAGCTCGGCCTTGGCTTCGTCCAGCTTGGTCTGCATTGTCCTCTGGCTCCTGTCGCGCGCCGTTGCGTGACGTAGAAGGAAGTACGGTCTCTTCCCCTCCGGTGTAACGCCGCGACGCGGGGTGTCCGGTCTGCTTCGACGCTATGCCGCGAGGTGAGATGAGCGGGGTTATATGAGCCAATCTTGAGCTGCCCAAGGGGTGTGACGCTGCTCTCTGCGACGTCCGGGCCCGGGGTGTGCATGACGTCCCGGGAGCCCTTACGCCCCCCTCCCGCCCGCGAAGACCAGCGACCGCCGCCCGGTCACGGATGTAGTCCGTGCTCGCCGGGCGCAGGGCAGGGGCAACACTGCCCCCGCGAGCTATCGCGCTGATCACGCCACTAAGGCTATCGCTCCTTACAGGGGGGCCGTCATGAGCCGTATGTGTACAAAACCAGGGGTGGAACTTTGACGTTCTGCACAGGGGCAAACGGGGTGGGGAGGGCGTAACTGGCGGGGTCGGGTGCACGGGGGGAGCCTGGGGTGAGGGACGGTGACGACGACCGGGGCCGGGTTCCGCGAACGGAAGCAGGCCATCCGGAGGCGACCGGTGTCCGAAAACAGCCGCCGACCATGGCGCCTTCTGCGCCTTGCCTGTCCGCGACCCACCGGGCGTGCAGGCAGTCGTGCCGCCGGGGCGGCCCGTCACGGCCGCGGCGGCGCTTCGTGCCGCCGGGCCGCGCACGCCCCCTTGGCAAGCGCCCCGCCCCGAGGCACGTTGCCCCCAAGGCCCGGCGGAGACGCAGCCCCCGGCCAAAAAGAGGAGCGCACCCGACATGACAGCGAAAATCCTCATCGTCACCGGCGACGCCGCAGAGTCACTGGAGGTCCTCTACCCCTACCAGCGCCTCCGCGAAGAGGGCTACGACGTCCACATCGCCGCCCCCACCCGCAAGAAGCTCCAGTTCGTCGTCCACGACTTCGAACCCGGCTTCGACACCTACACCGAGAAACCCGGCTACACCTGGCCCGCCGACCTCGCCTTCTCCGAGGTCGACCCCGGCGACTACGCCGCCGTCGTCATCCCCGGCGGCCGGGCCCCCGAGTACCTCCGCAACGACCCCGAGCTCCGCAAGATCCTGAAGTCGTTCTTCGACGCCGACAAGCCGGTCGCCCAGATCTGCCACGGCCCCCTGCTCACCGCCGCGATCGACAGCCTTCACGGCCGCCGCGTCACGGCGTACCCCGCCCTGGAACTGGACATGCAGGCGGCCGGCGCCACCTTCCAGGACGCGGAGGCCGTGGTCGACGGCACCCTGGTCTCCTCCCGCGCCTGGCCGGACCACTCCAGCTGGATGCGCGAGTTCCTGACGGTGCTGCGAGCGAAGGCACCGGTGACCTGACCCACGCCCCCGCCCGGGTCCGCATGCAGGCCCCGGCGAGCACAGGCGCGGCGTTCCACCGGGGCGCCGCGCCCCTGAGGGGCGCCGACGCTCACGCGGCCAGCCGCTCCGCCTCCGCGACCGCCTCGACCAGCGTGTCCACGACCGGCACCCCGACCCCTTCGAGGCTCGCCCGGCTGTGCGACCCCCCGGTGTAGAGCACGGCCTGAGCCCCCACATGCAGCGCCGCCACCGCGTCGTCCGCCGCGTCGCCGATCACGACCGTGCGAGTGGGATCCACGCTCGCGAGCGCCTTGATGTGCCGCACCATGTGCTCGGCCTTGCTGCCCCCGGACGGCCCGGTCCGCCCGTCGACGCGTATGAAGTGCTCCTCGATCCCGAACCCCCGCACCAAAGGGATGAGTTCGTCATGCACGTACATGCTCAGGATCGACTGGCTGCGCCCCGCCGACCCCCACTCCACGAGCAGCTCCGCCACACCCGTGGTGAGCCCGCAGGTCACCCGGTGCTCGGCGTAGTACCGGTGGAAGGTCTCGTCCATGACCTCCCACTCGGCGTCGGTCGGCAGCCGGCCGAGCAGCCGCTCGTAGAACTTGGGCACCGGCACGCAGTACAGCGCCCGGTACTGCTCCATCGTGATCGGGTCGAGCCCCAGCTCGCCGAACGCCGCGTTCGTCGCCCCGATGATCGCGTCATTGTCGTGGAACAGCGTCCCGTTCCAGTCCCAGACGATGTGCGCCCCTAGTAGCTTCCCCATGCCGAAAACCGTACCCGCCCTCACTGACAATCAAGAGAACGGCGGGTCGAACAGCAGGTCAACGAGGGCAGCGCCGGGTCAGTCGACCAGACCCACCAGGTTCGGGATCTCCTGGGTGGCGAACCACAGCAGCTCATGGTCGTCGGCCCCGTCCACGACGAACTGCGCGTCGTCGTCCCCGCCGTCCGCCGCCGCCAGCGCCTCCGCGGCCGCCGCCACGTCCGTCTCCGCGTCGTCCGAGTCGACGTGCACGGCGGCCGCCCTGGCCAGCGCCACGCCCCCGGCGATCCGCACCTCGCCCAGCGCCGCCGGGTCCAGCCCCCGGTCCGGGTCGGCGACGGCCGCCCCGTCGGGCACGTCGACGGCGACCACGACCCGGCGCCGCGCCGCCCGGGCGTCCGCCGCCAGCAGCCGCAGCGAGGCCAGCGCGGACCGGTTGAGCGCGGCGTACTCCAGCTCCTCGATGTCGTCGGAGAGGTACCACTCGCGCAGCGCGGGCGTGACGGCGTACGCGACGAGCGACTCGGCCTTCAGCTCGCCCGCCTTGTGCGCCTCGGCGAGACCGGGGAGGGTCAAGGGGACGTAGACGCGCATGGCTGACCGCTTTCTTCGTACTCGGAGCACTCGTAAGGCTCTGCAAGGGCCCGGAGAGGGGCGATCCCCGCACCTCCGGAGGGCCTTCAGGATACGTGCGGGCGATACCTGCGGCGTCCCCTTTCGAGCCCCGTCCACCACCCCGCCCGGCGTCCACCCCGGTCCACGAACTCACCCGGTGCGCCCTTGCCGGTGCGGGCTTCCGCCGCCCTCGATCACCCGGATAAGTGAAGCTTCCGGCCGCCCGGCCCGAGTCCCCGCTTCCTTGCCGCCGACACCCGCGGCCCCGTACAAGATCACCAACCACGAAGTTACCGACCGGTATAAAACCGGGTTCACCGAACGGGGACTCCATGAACAAGGTCATGACCAGGGCACAGCACCGCCCCGGCACCCGCCCGCCGACCCGCCGCGACACCCGCCGCCCCGCCGGCAGCCCGCCCCGCACACCGAGCGGCGGCACGGCCCGTACGGCATCCCCCGGAGGCCGCCCACCGGGCTCCTCAGGCTCCACGGCAACCCTCCCGCGCACCAGGCCCACGGACACTCGCCCAGCGACCGTCCCCGCCCTTACGCCGCGCACCGGGCGCCTCCCGGCGGCCGAAACCAGCCCCCTCGACCGGCCCACCGTCCCGCAACCCCGCCCCACCGACGTCTTCGCCGACCGCCTGCTCCTCGTGCTGAGCGGCCAGCGCCCCGTCCACTGGATGCTCCGCCACACCGCCGGCCGCGCCTACGACGAACTCGCCCGGCTCGCGGAACGCGGCCTCCTGCGCACCCGCGGCACCCGCCCCGTCGTCCGCGACATCGGCTACTTCGAACCCCGCCCGGGCGCCATCGAGGCCTTCGCCCGCATCGGCGCCGGAGACCAGCTGCGCGCCATGGCATTCCGCCTGGAACAGGGCGGAGACCTCCGCTGGCGCTGCACGGCAGTGGAACTGGGCGGCCCACGCAGGCCGCGCCCGGACGACGACTGACCGCCCCACGACGGCCGCCGGCGGGCCGAGCAAGCCGAAGGGCCGGGTTCCCCAAGGAACCCGGCCCTTCCTGGCTGCTACGGCGTCACAGCCACCGTCACGTCACTTCTTGCGGCGCCGCCCACCACGCGCCTGCTTGCGCCGCTCCGCGCGCGTGAGGCCGTCGGCCTCCGAGCGCACCGGCTCGTCGCCGTTGTCGAAGTCGCCCTCGACGATGTCGCCCTCACCGTCCACCTTGGGCGCGGTGTAGTGCAGCCGGTCCGGGCGGCGCGGAGCCTCGAGGCCCTTGGCACGGATCTCGGGACGCGAGCCCGCCTGCGCCGGCACCGCGTCCTTCTTCTCCAGATCGGCCGCCGGCCTGGCGTCCTCCACCGGGACCTCCTCGACCTGCTGCTCGACCTGGACCTCCAGGTTGAACAGGTAGCCGACGGACTCCTCCTTGATGCCCTCCATCATCGCGGTGAACATGTCGAAGCCCTCGCGCTGGTACTCGACCAGCGGGTCCTTCTGCGCCATCGCGCGCAGGCCGATGCCCTCCTGGAGGTAATCCATCTCGTAGAGGTGCTCGCGCCACTTGCGGTCCAGGACCGACAGCACGACCCGGCGCTCCAGCTCACGCATGATCTCGGAGCCGAGCTGCGCCTCACGCGCCGCGTACTGCTCGTGGACGTCGTCCTTGATGGACTCGGAGATGAACTCGGCGGTCAGCCCGGCACGGTCACCGGCCGCCTCCTCCAGCTCGTCGACGGTCACCTTCACCGGGTAGAGCTGCTTGAAGGCGCCCCACAGCCGGTCCAGGTCCCACTCCTCGGCGAAGCCCTCGGCGGTCTCCGCGCCGACGTACGCGTCGATCGTGTCGTCCATGAAGTGCTGCACCTGCTCGTGCAGGTCCTCGCCCTCCAGAACACGGCGGCGCTCGCCGTAGATGACCTCACGCTGGCGGTTGAGGACCTCGTCGTACTTCAGGACGTTCTTACGGGTCTCGAAGTTCTGCTGCTCGACCTGCGACTGGGCGGACGCGATCGCGCGTGTGACCATCTTGTTCTCGATCGGCACGTCGTCCGGGACGTTCGCCATCGACATCACGCGCTCGACCATCTGGGCCTTGAACAGGCGCATCAGGTCGTCACCGAGGGAGAGGTAGAAGCGGGACTCGCCCGGGTCGCCCTGACGGCCGGAACGACCGCGCAGCTGGTTGTCGATACGGCGCGACTCGTGCCGCTCGGTGCCCAGGACGTAGAGACCGCCGAGGTCCTTGACCTCCTCGAACTCCGCCTTGACCGCCTGCTCGGCCTTCTCCAGGGCGGCGGGCAGGGCCGCGGCCCACTCCTCGATGTGCTCCTCGGGGTCGAGGCCGCGCTGACGCAGTTCCGCCTCGGCGAGGTCCTCGGGGTTGCCGCCGAGCTTGATGTCCGTACCACGGCCGGCCATGTTGGTGGCGACGGTGACGGCGCCCTTGCGGCCGGCCTGGGCGACGATGATCGCCTCACGGTCGTGCTGCTTGGCGTTCAGCACCTCGTGCTGGACGCCGCGCTTGGACAGCTGCTGCGACAGGTACTCGGACTTCTCGACCGACGTCGTACCGACGAGGATCGGCTGGCCCTTCTCGTGCTTCTCGACGATGTCGTCGACGACCGCCTCGAACTTGGCGACCTCGGTGCGGTAGATCAGGTCCGACTGGTCCTGGCGGACCATCGGGCGGTTGGTCGGGATCGGGACGACGCCGAGCTTGTAGATCTGGTGGAACTCGGCGGCCTCGGTCATCGCCGTACCGGTCATGCCGCACAGACCGGGCTGTTCCTTGTCGTCGTGGTCGTGGCGCTTGTAGAGGCGGAAGAAGTTCTGCAGGGTGATCGTGGCGAGCGTCTGGTTCTCGTCCTTGATGTCCACCCCTTCCTTCGCCTCGATCGCCTGGTGCATGCCCTCGTTGTAGCGGCGGCCGGCGAGGATACGGCCGGTGTGCTCGTCGACGATCATGACCTCGCCGTCGATGACGACGTAGTCCTTGTCCTTCTTGAAGAGCTCCTTGGCCTTGATGGCGTTGTTCAGGTAGCCCACCAGCGGCGTGTTCACCGACTCGTAGAGGTTGTCGATGCCCAGCCAGTCCTCGACCTTGGAGACACCGGCCTCGTGGATGGCGACCGTGCGCTTCTTCTCGTCGACGTCGTAGTCGCCGGTCTCTTCAAGGCCCTTGAGCGGGTTGCCCGCCTCGCCCTTCTTCAGGCGCGTGACCAGCTTGGCGAAGTCGCCGTACCACTTGGTGGCCTGGTCGGCCGGGCCGGAGATGATCAGCGGCGTACGGGCCTCGTCGACGAGGATGGAGTCGACCTCGTCGACGATGGCGAAGTTGTGGCCGCGCTGGACGAGTTCGTCCTTGGACCACGCCATGTTGTCGCGCAGGTAGTCGAAGCCGAACTCGTTGTTCGTGCCGTACGTGATGTCGCACGCGTACTGCTCGCGGCGCTGGGCCGGCGTCATGTTGGCGAGGATGCAGCCGACATTCAGACCCAGGAACTTGTGGACGCGGCCCATCATCTCCGAGTCACGCTCGGCCAGATAGTCGTTCACCGTGATCAGGTGGACGCCCTGGCCGGACAGCGCGTTCAGATAAGCGGGCAGCGTGCCGACGAGCGTCTTGCCCTCACCGGTCTTCATCTCGGCCACGTAGCCCAGGTGGAGGGCCGCGCCGCCCATGATCTGGACGTCGTAGTGACGCTGGCCGAGAGCGCGCTTGGCGGCCTCGCGAACGGTCGCGAAGGCCTCGGGCATCAGGTCGTCCAGGCTCTCACCGTCTGCGTAGCGCTGCTTGTACTCATCGGTGAGGGCCCGCAGCTCGGCGTCGGAGAGGTCGACGAAGTCCTCTTCGATGGAGTTGACCTGGTCCGCGATGCGGTGCAGCTTGCGCAGGATCTTGCCTTCGCCTGCACGCATGATCTTCGAGAGGACGGACACGGGGGTTGGTCTCCTTGCCGGTCGGGCCTGGGACGGTCGGTTTCCATTTGACTTGACTGAGCAACGGCCATCGTATGCGAGGACCCCGCCACGCCGGGAGCCTGCCGTGGACGTCGAACCTCCGCTGCTTCAAATCTCCGTCAAAGGGACAACGGCCGGGGGCTGCGGATGGTGCCGCGTTCCGCCGACGAATTGCGCGAAATGCGTTCGCTCGCTCACACACCGCATATAAGGATGGCGCCGGCGACGGCCCCCGAGCAGAATCGGCCGATGGAACCCGTCACGCTCGCCACCAGCCGTCTCCTCATGCGCACGGTCGGCCCGAAGGACACGGACACGGTGTACGAGGCCGTACAGGACCCCGACATCCAGCGCTGGACCACGATTCCCTCGCCCTACCTCTACGAGCACGCCCAGAGCTTCGCGGAACAACTGGTCCCCGAAGGCTGGGCGAACGGTTCGATGCTCACCTGGGGGCTCTTCCTCCCCCAAGGGGAGGACCTGGTAGGCATGCTCGGCCTCACCATGCGGTCCATGAGCGAGGCCGAGATCGGTTTCTGGGGCACGAAGGAGCACCGCGGCAACGGCTACATCACCGAAGCCGTACTCGCCGCGTCCCGCTGGGCCTTCGTCGACCTGTCGCTCGACCGGGTCGAATGGCGCGCGGAGGTCGGCAACAGGCCCTCCCGCGCGGTGGCGGAACGCGCCGGCTTCACCCTCGAGGGCACCCTCCGCTCCGCCATGGTCAACCAGGGCGTACGCCGGGACTGCTGGGTGGGTTCCCTGCTCCCGTCGGACCTGAGCCTGCCGTCCACGGCCCCGTACCTGCCGGCGAGGAACCAGCCCGCATAACTGCGCCCCCGGCACCCGCGAGCAGGTCCAGCACGGACAAACCCCCAGCTCACCCCGCACTGTCAGTGCCACCGCCTATCGTGCCGACCATGACGACCCTGCGCCCCACCACCGACCTCTCGGCCGACGAGGCCCGCCGGATCGCCCTCCGCGCGCAGGGGTTCCTCGGCACCCCCGACCGCAGGTCAGGCGTCCGCGGCATACTGCGTCACCTCGGCGCGGTTCAGCTCGACACCATCTCGGTCCTGGCGCGCTCCCACGAGCTCATCCCGTACGCCCGCCTGGGCGCAGTAGGCCGCAAGACCGTCGAGCAGGCTTACTGGACCACCGGGGCGGCGGGCGAGCCGTCGGCGCAGCCCCACGCCTTCGAGTACTGGTCCCACGCGGCCTGCATCCTCCCCGTGGAGGAGTGGCCGCACTTCGCCTTCCGCCGCCGTGCCTACCGCAACCGGCCGCACTGGAACCACGACCTCCCCGACGGCGCCTACGACCAGGTGATCAAGCAGCTCCGCACCGAGGGCCCCGTGACCGCGACCGAGCTGGGCGGCGCTAAGCGGACCAGCGAGTGGTGGGACTGGTCGGGCGCCAAGGTCGCCGTCGAACGCGCCCTGATGTACGGCGAGGTGGTCTGCGTCGAGCGCCGCGGCTGGAAGCGCGTCTACGACCTGGCGGAACGCGCCATCCCCGAGGCACTGCTGCACGACGATCTTGACGACGCCGAGTGCCTGCGCCGCCTGGTCCGCCTGGCGGGCCAGTCCCTCGGCGTGGGCACACGCGCGGACATCGCCGACTACCACCGGCTCAAGGGCGAACAGGTCGACGCGGTGATCGCCGACTCGGGCCTGGTGCCGGTCACCGTCGAGGGGTGGGGCAAGCCGGCCTGGGCCGACCCCGAGGCCCTGGAAACCCCTCCGCGCGGCCGCCACCGTACGACGCTGCTGTCCCCGTTCGACTCCCTGATCTGGGAGCGGGCACGCACGGAGCGGATCTTCGGCTTCACCCACCGCCTGGAGGCGTACGTCCCCAAGCAGAAGCGGGTCTACGGCTACTTCGCGATGCCGGTCCTGGCCGGTGGCCGTCTGGTCGGCCGCGTTGACCCGGCCCGCGAGGGCCGCACCCTGGTCGCCAAGCAGGTCACCCTGGACGGCCCGAAGGCGGTCCCCGCGGTGGCCCAGGCGCTGGTGGAGGCGGCGAGCTGGGTGGACTGCACGGACGTACGCGTGGAACGGGTCGACGCACCCGACCTGCGCGAGCCGCTCGCCACAGAGCTCACCCGCTTGCTGGCGTGACCCCAGGGCCGGTCATCCGGCCTCAGCGGATCTCGAGAATCTTCTCCCGCATCGCGTACACCACGGCCTCCATCCTGGAGTGCAACTGCAGCTTCTCCAGGATGTTGCGCACGTGGTTCTTCACGGTGTTCTCGGAGATGAACAACTCCTTGGCGATGTCCCGGTTGTTCATCCCCGTGGCCACGAGCTTGAGGACCTCCAGCTCACGGTCCGTCAGGCGCGGCGCGGGCACGAGCCGGCGCTCGTCCGTGCGCTGGATCATCGACTTGAACTCGGTGAGCAGCTTCGACGCCATGGACGGGCTGATCTGCGACTGCCCGTCGGCCACGGCGCGAATGGCCGTGGCCACCTCGTCGGTGGAGATCTCCTTCAGGAGATAGCCGGTCGCGCCCGCCTTGATCGCGTCGTAGAGGTCGGCCTCCTCGTCGCTGATCGTCAGCATGATGATCTTCGCGCTGGGGGCGACCTCCTTGATGGAGGTGCAGGCCTCGATCCCGCCCCGCTTGGGCATCCGCACGTCCATCAGGATGATGTCCGGCAGCAGGTCAGCGGCCTTGTCAACGGCTTCCGCGCCGTCGCCCGCCTCCCCGACGACCTGGATGTCCTCCTCGGCCGCGAGCACGATCTCCAGTCCACGGCGGAACAGGGCGTGGTCGTCGACGACGAGGACTCTGATCGGCTCCTTGCGTGGAGAGCCCGTGTCCGGGCCCATGCCGACGACATCGCTGTCGGCATCCTCGTCCCGCATCGGTCCGAAGCTGTCCGCCATCGTTCCTCCCCCTGAAGGCTGTGGCTGGTCGTCTGCCATCGCCAACCCAAGGCAGCGGCCCAACGGTTGGGCCGGTGCGGCCATGATTCCATGCCTGGCCGACACTACGGTGACGAGCGGGGCGCGAAGAGGTCGCACACCGGTGCCCCTGGGGGCGCACGCCGCGCTCCAGGGGCACCGGCTCAGCTGTCAGCCGGGTGGGTCAGCCACCCAGCGTGCCGCCTGCCGCGGGGGCCTGCGCCTGGGTGACCATCGGGTCCGTGCTGAGGTGAATGACGCCGTAGTCGTAGGCGTGACGCCGGTAGACGACGCTTGGTTCCTTCGTCTCCGAGTCGACGAACAGGTAGAAGTCGTGCCCGACCAGCTCCATCTCGTAGAGGGCCTGGTCGAGGGTCATCGGGGAGGCGACGTGCGTCTTCTCGCGTACAACGAGGGGGCCTTCGCCCTTTACTTCCAGCGAGCCGATCTTCTTGGTGGGAATTCCGTCCGGCTCTTCTTCCTGGAACGTGCGGCCATTGCCGTTGAGCGTCGCCGCGCCCGGTACGTGGTCGGGGACCTCGGCCGCCGTGAGTCGGCGTGCGCCTCGGCGCGAGAAACGCTTGTCGTGCTGCTTGCGCAGCCGGGCATCCAGCTTTTCCGCCGCGAGGTCGAGCGCCGCATACGGATCGCTGGCCGCTGCCTCCGCCCGGATCACCGGACCGCGGGAGCGGAGCGTGATCTCCACTCGGTCACAGCGGTCGGCCTGTCGCGGGTTGGGCTCCTTGGACACCTCGACGTCGAGGCTGATCACCTTGGCATCGAGCCTCTGGATCTTCTCCAGCTTCAGCTTCTCGGCCACGTGCTTGCGGAACCGCTCGGGCACCTCGGTCTTGCGGCCCTTGACGACGATGTCCACGCAGAACTCCGTTCCCGGATCGCCCCGCTCCATCGGCGGAGCATCTCCCTTTTGCACCAGGCCCCGGGGAGCCCCGGAACCTCGGACTCGGTGACTTCCACCTCCTCCTCCCCCATGGGCAAGATCTCCACCCCATGGCCGCGGGTGATTGCGCAAAACCCACGGCACGGCATTCGGATATGACGGGGATGGCCTGCGCCTTTCCCTCACAACCGAACATATCTCGCCCGGACGGATGTCGTCACCCTCTACTGCGGCGTACCTCCGTTCAGGTGAATTGACCCTCTCGTTACCTGCAACGATGCAAGTTCTCAGTCAGTTCCGGTTTATTTCGAAAGAATCCGGCGACGCCGCGACCACAGCCGCGCAGATCAGGTCAGGGGTCAGTCCTGGGCCCATGATTCCCGGCCTCTCACGCAACTGCCGCACACTGCCCTCCGTCGATCCGGCTCTCCGTTCCCATGTGCTTTCCCGAGTTCCCGGCCGGTACACGGCTGTTGTCCGGCCAACGCGGGCGGTGGGCTCCGCTGTACGACTGTTGGGGCCCACCCTCTCCCGACCACCGGAGCCCACCCCCTCCGCCGCCGCCAACACCACCCGCACAGCCCTCGCCGCCTCCGCCAGCGACGCACCCGTCGTCATCAGGTCGTCGACGAGCACGACGGGACCACCCCCGGCAAGCAGCCGACCACCCGCAGGCGCCACCACCAGCGCGCCGGAGAGATTGTCCAGCCGCTGCCGCGAGTTGAGCCCCGACTGATCGGCCACCCCGCGCGCTTGCCGCAGCACAGCAAGTACGCGTGCCGGCGTCCCGGTCCGCCGCAGTTCGCCCGCCGCCGCGAGCGCGATCCGGCGCGACGGATCATGTCCTCGCGCCCGCACCGACCCACGCGCGGACGGAACGGGGACGAGCAGCACAGGCGCCTCGGCGCCCTCCAACCGCCGCGCCCCGTCGCCCCGCACCTGCGAGCCCCGGAGCCGCACATCCCGCTCCGACGCCCCGCTGTCCCGAGACGCACAGGCCTCCCGAAGCCCAGCCCGCACAGCCCCCGCCAGCGCCGCCCCGAGCGGTGCCGTGAGCGCCAGCGCGCCGCGTTCCTTGTGGGCGAGCAGAGCCGCCCGCGCCTCGTCCGCGTACCGGGCCGCCGCGTGCACGACCGGCAGCCCGGGCGGCTCCGGCTCCGGTCGCACCCGGCTCGGTACGGCCCCGTTCAGGACGGCACGGCACTCCGGGCAGAGCACCGTGCGAGGCCTTCCACAGCCTCCGCACTCGGCCGGGAGTACCAGGTCGGTCAAGTCCTGCCACCACCCCCGCATGGCCACCACTGTGCCAACGCCCGCGCCGGCCGACCACCCCTGTGGATAACTGCCTGTGGATAACCCGGCGCCTGATGCGGCTGCCCACTTCCCTCCCCGAACCGAGCCGCGTTCCCACCCACGCACCACAGCACCCCCCACGCACCGCGGCACCACCCACGCACAAACCGAAGCGGCCGCCCCCAGCCGGAGACTCACCCCGGCCGGAAGCGGCCACCACACTCCCCGTCCCGCATCCAACGGCGGGCCGGGCAAGGCCTCACCCCGGATAGACCGGAGCCGCCCCGTCCGTCACGACCTTCTGCCACTGCGCCCCGGACGGCAGCCGCACGATCCCGTCCTCCGAGTAACCGACCAGCGGCAGCCGTGCGTCCTCGGACGCGGTGATCTCCTTCACGCCGCTGAGGGCCGCGGGCGCCGGCCCCTCCGGAGTGGAGCCGTCGACCTGCACGTACCGCATGGTCTGCACGCCGCCCTTCTCCCGCCCGACCACGACGAGCCGGCTGTCACCGGCCCACGACATGGCCGAGACCTCCTCCAACTCGGGAGTCGCGGAGCGCAGTTCGTGCACCGACACGGTCGAGGACTCGTCCGCCTTGTCGTCCTGGCTCCGTTCGATCCGCCCGATGAGCAGCGACGACTTCTCGCCCTGCTTCACCACGAGCGCGATGCGCACACCGTCGGCGGCCACCTTGACCGACTCGATGCGCCCCTCGAGGCCCGGCGGCGTCTTCACCACCAGGGGCTTGCCGACGCCCTCCTCCAGCAGGAGCAGCCGGGGATTGCCGGGATTGCGGTCGGCCACCCACAGGTCGCCCTGGGCGTCCCAGCTGGGCGCCGAGAGCCGTTCCTCCGCCGAGGAGCCCGCGCTGCTCAGCTCCGGCTCCCCGAGCGGACCGCCCGACACCAGCGCGCCGACGTACAGGTTCTTGCCGTCGAGGCCGACCCCTGCCGCCATGTCCTCGTCGCGCGACACCGCCACCGACTTCAGCTCCACATCGCCGTCGCCCAGGGCGCCCGGCACAGGGTCGGGCTCCGTGTCGCTGGTGGCGGCGGGCAGCCGTACGAGCCGGTGTTCGGCGTTGAGGAAGTACAGATAGTCGGCGCGCTCCACCGACCCGCGCGCGGCGACGGCCTCCGCGTCCTGCTCGGTGAGCGAGCACAGCTGCCTGCCGGGGGACCGCAGGTCGACCTCGTCCACGGTGGGGGTGAGGTTCTGCAGGGTGAACAGGAGCTGGGCCGCCATCTCCTTGCACTGGGTCAGCCCGACCCGGGCCGCCTTGTCGTTCAACTGCACGGTCAGCCTGTTCTGATCGTCGGGCGTCAGCGCGGTGACGCCCTTCCTCAATGCCGTGCCGGTGGGGAAGCTCGACCTGACCACCGGGTTGAGCCAGCTGGTGGGCCCTGTGAGCAGGGAGCGGACCATCTGCGTCATCGGGTCCACGTTCCTGCGGACGTAGACGGGATCGGCGACGGCCGCCGTGTGCGGCGAGGTCCCGAGGGTGGTGTTCGAGGCGAAGTAGTACTTGTCGACGGACATGTAGTTGCGCTGGAAGTCCGACTTGCCCATGACGACGCCGCGCGGCGGGATGTCGATGCGCCACTGCTTGGTCTTCTTGTCCCGGGTGAGGTGCATCGGCTCGCTGTAATCCCCGTCGGCGGACGCGTACGACTGCTGCGCGTCGACCAGGGCGACCTTGGTGCCGGTCAGCGTGTAGGAGAGGCTGTCGGTCTCCTCCCGGCCTGCCACACGCTCGGCATCGGCGCCCGGTCCGTCGGCGAGCACCGTCGTGGACAGCTGGGGCTGCCACTTCTGGGACGCTTCCTCGGTCAGGTACTTGCGTGCGATCTCGTAGTCCGGATCGTCGCTGGTCAGCGCTTCCAGGAAGCCCGACACGATCTCCGAGGACGAGGCGTCCTCGTGCGGCGGCATGGCGAAGACCCGCACCTGCGTCTCCTGCCGCGGCGTGGACTCGACGCCCCGCAGATCGCCGCTGTCGGGCATCGAGGCGCACCCCGCCAGCAGTACGGCGCCACAGGCGGCGTACGCCACCGCGCGCCCCGCCCCGCGCCGGGTGGCGCCCCTCTCGCGGTCAGCGGCCACGAGATGCCTCCCCATGCTTGCTCGACTCCCCGTCCTGTCCGGCTTCCTCGCTTGCCGGCTCTTGCGCACCGGGCGTCTCCTCCTGCCGCCGTGCGCCCGAAGCGGGCCGGGGCACCACGCGTGCGCCGTTGCCGGGCAGCGCCGTCGGGTCGGCCTTGGGGGCCGCCCCGCCCATCCGCGTGGCGATGGGGTCCCTGGACGGCATCGGGGGCGCCTGGTCCCCGTTGGGCTGGACCGGCACCGTAGCCGCCTTCTCACCGCCACCGCTGGGCAGTCCGGCGTCGTCGAGGCCGCGATTGCGCCGCGAGTCCTTGGGTTCCAGGGGTATCGGCGAGCCTCGCAGCGGCTCGTCCGCGGTCCGCGGCAGGGTCAGCCGGAACTGCGAACCGCCGCCGGGCTCGCCCCACGCCTGGAGCCAGCCGCCGTGCAGCCGTGCGTCCTCCAGCGCGATCGACAGCCCCAGCCCCGTACCGCCCGTCGTACGCGCGCGTGCCGGGTCGGCCCGCCAGAAGCGGCTGAAGACGCGGGTCGCCTCGCCGGGCTTGAGCCCGACGCCGTAGTCGCGCACCGCGACCGCGACCGCACCGCCCGCCGAGGCGAGCTTGACGACGACGTCCCTGCCCTCGCCGTGTTCGACGGCGTTGACGACGAGGTTGCGCAGCACCCGTTCGACGCGGCGGGCGTCGGCCTCGGCGACGATGGGCTGCTGGTCGCCGACAACGCGTATCTGTGTGCCCTTGCGCTCGGCGAGCGGCTCGGCCCCGCTGACAACACGCCGCACGACCTCCCTGAGGTCGATCGGCTCGGCCTCCAGTGCCGCAGCGCCCGCGTCGAAGCGGCTGATCTCCAGCAGGTCGGCGAGCAGTGACTCGAACCGGTCCAGCTGGTCGGCCAGCAGCTCCGCCGACCGCGCGGTCACCGGGTCGAAGTCCTCCCGCGCCTCGTGGATGACGTCGGCGGCCATCCGTACGGTCGTCAGCGGCGTCCGCAGCTCATGGGACACGTCGGAAACGAACCGCCGCTGCATCCGCGAGAGGTCCTCCAGCTGCTGGATCTTCAGCTGGAGGTTCTGCGCCATCTTGTTGAAGGCCTCGCCGAGCCGCGCGATGTCGTCCTCGCCAGTGACCTTCATCCGCTCCTGCAGCCGCCCGGCGGACAGCCGTTCGGCGATACCGGCCGCCATCCGCACCGGCGTGACGACCTGGCGCACCACGAGCCAGGCGATGGCTCCGAGGAGTACGACGACGAAGAGCCCGGCGGTGGCCAGCGTCCCCTTGACCAGGCTCAGCGACTTCTCCTCCTGGGTGAGCGGGAAGAAGTAGTAGAGCTGGTACGGGTCGCTGTTGGGGTCGTTGACCTGCTTGCCGATGACCAGGGCCGGCTGGGGCTCCTTGTCGGCGGTGCGGTTGTAGACGATGCGGGTGTAGCTCTGGAACGCCCCCATGTTGCTGTCGATCCGCTCGCGCAGGTCCTCGGGCACGCTCGCCGTCGGGTCCACGCCGCCGGAGGCTCGCGGCCCGCGTCCACCGCTGTCTCCTGCCGCGGAGGCCGGAAGGGTCACCACGTCGAAGGCGCCCTGGCCGCCGCTGGAGAGCGAGGAGACGAGGTCGCTCATCCACTGGATGACGTTCTGCTCGGAACGCCCGTCGACCGTCGCGCCGTCGTCGGCGGCCCCGGCCGCGGCTTCGTCGGCGCTCTTCTTGGCCGCGGCGAACCCGCCGGTGGCCTGGCTCTGGGAGGCCTTCACCTTGGCGTCCAGCAGGCCGTTGCGCACCTGCCCGATGACGACGAAGCCCAGCAGCAGGACGACGCCGAGCGACATCAGCAGGGTCGTGACGACGACCTTGAGCTGGATGTTGCGCCGCCACAGCCGCATGACGGGCAGCAGCGGCCGGCGCACCCAGCGCAGCAGGAGCCGAAGGACCGGACTGCCCTGTACTCCGCCTTGCAGCAGCCCGCCCTCGAGGAACCGTCCCCAGCGGGAGCCCGCCTTCTTCCGGCCGACAGGCCGCTCCGGGCGGGCCCCGGTCCGACCGGGGGCCGAAGCGGCACTGTCCCCGGACATGTCAGCTCGGCCCTGCCTTGTAGCCGACGCCACGTACGGTCACGACGATTTCCGGCCGCTCCGGGTCCTTCTCGACCTTGGAACGCAGCCGCTGCACATGCACATTGACCAGACGCGTGTCGGCGGCGTGCCGGTAGCCCCACACCTGCTCGAGGAGCACCTCACGCGTGAACACCTGCCAAGGCTTGCGGGCCAGCGCGACCAGCAGGTCGAACTCCAGCGGCGTCAGCGCGATCGACTGCCCGTCCCGCTTCACGGAGTGCCCGGCCACGTCGATGACCAGGTCACCGATGGCGAGCTGCTCGGGCGCCGGCTCCTCGGATCTCCGCAGCCTCGCCCGGATCCGGGCGACGAGCTCCTTCGGCTTGAACGGCTTCACGATGTAGTCGTCGGCGCCGGACTCCAGGCCCACGACGACATCGACGGTGTCGCTCTTCGCCGTCAGCATCACGATCGGCACGCCCGACTCCGCCCTGATCAGACGGCACACCTCGATGCCGTCGCGCCCGGGCAGCATCAGGTCGAGCAGCACCAGGTCAGGTTTGGTCTCACGGAATGCGGCCAGCGCCTTGTCGCCGTCGGCTACGAAAGACGGCTCAAAACCTTCACCACGCAGCACGATGCCGAGCATCTCGGCCAGTGCGGTGTCGTCGTCGACGACAAGGACTCGTCCCTTCATAAACGACATCATCCCATTCTCATAACAGTGGCGAAGGCTCAGGTGAGATAGGTCACCGGCCAGTGACCTTAGTCGTACGCCGTCGCCACTGTCTGCCCTCGCTCAGATCACAGCGAGTGACAAATGAGGGGGTTCGCCCCGCTCTGCCGGACTGATGACACCCACGTCTTCCTCACAAAGTCGGCGTCACCTGCCGTGACCTGGCGCACAGCTCGGCCAGCGCCTCGGCCGTCACGGGCGACGCGGCTCCCTCCTCGGTGACGATCGCCGTCACCAGCTCGGGCGGAGTCACATCGAAAGCCGGGTTGTACGCCTGGGCCCCCAGAGGCGCCACAGGGATCCCGCCTCCCGGCTCCCCTCCCGCCACCGGCACCTGAGGCGCCGCGATCTCGGTCACCTCGAACCCAGGACGCTGCTCGACCTCGATGGACGCCCCGTCCGGCGTCCCCGGATCCACTGTCGTCAAGGGCGCCACCACGATGAACGGCACATGGTGGTAGCGCGCGAGCACGGCGAGCGGATAGCTCCCCACCTTGTTGGCCACCGACCCGTCGGCCGCGATCCGATCGGCCCCGATCAGCACCGCGTCCACCTCACCGGCGGCGAACAGGGACCCCGCCGCGTTGTCCGTGAGCAGCGTGTACGCCATCCCGTTGCGCGCCGCCTCGTACGCCGTCAGGCGAGCGCCCTGCAGCAACGGCCGCGTCTCGTCCACCCACAGCCTCCGCAGCCGCCCGGCCCGGTGCGCCGCGAGCGCCACCGCGAACGCCGTGCCCTCTCCGCCCGACACCAGCGCCCCGGTGTTGCAGTGCGTGAGGATCCGGTGCCCACCGCCGGGCAGCAGCTCGTCCAGCAGTGCCAATCCCCGCTCGGCCATGCGCGCGCTGGCCTCGGCGTCCTCCCTGTGCAACGCCCGCGCCGCACCCAGCGCCGCAGCAGCGGCCCGCTCGACGTCCCCACTCCCGGCGAGCTCGTCCCGGTACGCCGCCTGAGCCCTGCGCACGCCGAGGGCAAGGTTCACGGCGGTGGGCCGGGCGCCGGCGAGCGACTCGGCGGCGTCGTCCACGTCGAAGCCGCGTACGGCGGCGAGCGCGACGCCGTACGCCCCGGCGATCCCGAGCAGCGGCGCCCCGCGCACCGCGAGCGAACGGATCGCCTCCACCAGCGCGGGCGCGTCCGTACAGACCAGCTCGACCTCCTCGGCCGGCAGCCTTGTCTGGTCGAGAAGGACCAGTACGGGACCTTCGGGTGGTTCGTCCCATCGAATCGCCGGAATCTCGTGCCGCTTGCTGTCCTCGCCGAATTGCGCGTGCTGATCAGCCATGCGGTCAGTCTGCCCGTTGTCCGGCGGACAATTGAAGGTGTGCAGCCCATACCGCGGCCGGTACCTCCACAGCCACCCCATGGCACGATGGCTGCCAACCTGCCGCCGCGACCGCGGACGGGCACCGTGAAGGAGCGAGAATGAAAGACACTCCGGGCTGGGCCTCGCCCGGATCCGCCCCGTCCGACGGCCAGGAACCCGGCACGTCCGGCCCTGCCGAGCCCGCAGACCGCCCCGACCCCGCGCAGCAGCCGGCGCCCGACCCACAGGGCCCCGGCTCGAAGTGGTCCAAGGAGCAGCCGCCGGCCGCCCAATGGTCCGCCCCGACGGGACCCGAGGCCCCCGGTCAGACCCCGCCGCCCCCGCCGCCCGGCCCGGGCTGGGGCACTCCCCCTCCGGCAGGACCCGGCGGTGGCCCCCAGGGCTACGGCGCCCCGGGCGGATACGGCGCCTGGGGCAGCGGCTGGGGCGGCCCGCCGCCCGCTGCCAAGCCCGGCGTGATCCCGCTGCGCCCGCTCGGCGTCGGCGAGATCCTCGACGGCGCGGTCTCCACCATGCGCACCTACTGGCGCACGGTCCTGGGCATCTCCCTGACCGTCGCGATCGTGACGGAAATCCTCGTCATCCTCCTCCAGGGCTTCGTCCTGAACGACCTCGCCGGCAGTGAGGCCCTCAACGACCCGGACGCCACCCTCAGCGAGGTCACCCGGGCCACGGGCGACGCACTGCTCAGCTCCAGCGTGATCTTCCTGATCTCGGTGATCGGCGCGATCATCGCGACCGCCCTGCTGACGACGGTCACCAGCCGCGCGGTACTCGGCAAGTCCGTGACCACGGGCGAGGCCTGGCGCGACGCCCGTCCTCAGGTGCTGCCGCTGTTCGGCCTGCTCCTCCTGCTGTTGCTGATGACCTTCGGCCTGGTGCTCGTGGGTGCCCTGCCCGGCATCCTCGTGGTCGCCTCGGGCTCCGGTGCGGCGGGTGGGGCGCTCGTGGTCCTGGGCATCCTCGGTGCGGGCATCGTCGCGATGTGGCTGTGGTTCCGCTTCTCCCTCGCCTCGCCCGCACTGATGCTGGAGAAGCAGGGCATCATGAAGGCGCTGAGCCGCTCCACGAAGCTGGTCCGCGGCTCCTGGTGGCGCGTCTTCGGCATCCAGCTGCTGGCCACACTCATCGCGAACATCGTCGCGGCGATCGTCGTCATCCCCTTCACCTTCCTCGCCGCCGCCTTCAGCGGCGACGGCGCCACCGCATTCCTCGACGGCGCGGGCGACTTCGGCTGGACGTTCCTCATCATCAGCGGCATCGGCTCGGTGATCGGCTCCATGATCACCTTCCCGATCACGGCCGGCGTCACCGTGCTGCTCTACATCGACCAGCGCATCCGCCGCGAGGCCCTCGACCTCGAACTGGCCCGAGCAGCCGGCGTCCAGGGCCACGGCACCGGCACTCCGGGGAGCTGAATCGGTGAGCCTGGCGGGGGGAGTTCTCACAACAGCGTCGGCATTGTCGCTGACGGCACGCTCGGACGACGAGCCACCACTGACGATCCCGCGCGACCCCGCGCGGGAGGCGGCCCGTCGCGAGCTGTCCAAGCAGATGTACCACGAGAACGAACCCAGCTGGTTCCAGCGTGCCCTGGACGCCTTCTGGGAATGGGTCGCGGACCTGTTCGACAGCGCCTCGACCGTGACGCCCGGAGGACCGCTCGGCCTGGTCGTCGTCATCCTGGTCGTCGTCGCGGCCCTCGGCGCCCTGTGGTGGCGCCTGGGCACCCCCCGCCGCCAACCCACCTCCTCCGCAGCCCTGTTCGACGACCGCCCCCGCAGCGCCGCCGAACACCGGGCCGCCGCCGAGGCACACGCAGCCCAGGGCCACTGGAACCAGGCCGTCCAGGAACGCATGCGCGCCATCGTCCGCTCCCTCGAGGAGCGCGCACTTCTCGACGTACGCCCCGGCCGCACCGCGGACGAGGCCGCCGCCGAAGCAGGCCGCTCACTGCCCGCCCACAAGGACCGGCTGCGCACCGCCGCACGGGACTTCGACGACGTGACGTACGGCGGCAGGACCGCGACCCAGCAGGCGTACCAGCGCATCGCGGAGCTCGACCGCGACCTGGAGAGCAGCAAGCCACAACTCGCCGCCAGCGCCCCCAGTGCGGCCCCCAACGCCCGCCAGGGAGCCGCCGAATGACCACCGAGGCCACGCTCCCGTCCACCTCGGCCTCGCCCACCCCACGCCAGGTGTGGACCCGCGCGCGAGGCATCGCCCTCGCCGTCGTACTCCTGCTCGTGGCAGCCGTCGTGATCGCCACGATCCGCTCCGACTCCCGGCACGGCGCCCTCGACCCACGCTCCGCCGACCCCAAAGGCAGCCGCGCCGTCGCCGAACTCCTCGCCGACCGCGGCGTGGACACACGCGTGGTCACCACCCTGGACGACGCACGCGCCGCGGCCGCCCCGGACACCACCCTCCTGGTCACCTCCCCCGACCTGCTGACGCACCGTCAACAGACCTGGCTGCGCTCGTCGACCGCCGGCTCTGGTGGCCGCACCGTACTCGTCGCACCCGGCAGCTGGTCCGTCGAACGGCTCGCCCCCGGCGTCACCGCCGACCCCGCCACCAGCCTCGACTCGGAGCTCTCCCCCGACTGCTCCCTGCCCGCCGCCCAGCGCGCGGGCACCGCCGACCTGGGCGGCGTCCGCTACACCACCACCCACCTCAACGCCGACGAGTGCTATCCGAGCGAACGCCTCGCCACCCTGCTGCGGGTCCCGGACTCCACCGGCGACGGCACCGGCGACACCGTCGTCCTCGGCGCGCCCGACATCCTCAACAACGACCGCCTCGACGAGCAGGGCAACGCCTCGCTCGCCCTCCAACTCCTCGGCTCCCGCCCCCATTTGGTCTGGTACCTCCCCTCGCTCTCCGACACGTCGGCCGCCGACACGGACGACGAACGCAGCTTCCTCGACCTGCTCCCCGCGGGCTGGCTCTGGGGCACACTGCAGCTCTTCATCGCCGCAGCCCTGGCGGCCCTCTGGCGGGCACGCCGGCTCGGCCCCCTCGTGCCCGAAAAACTCCCCGTGGCGATCCGAGCCTCCGAAACCGTCGAAGGCCGCGCCCGCCTCTACCGCAAGGCGAACGCCCGCGACCGCGCGGCCGCCGCTCTTCGCTCCACCACACGCACGCGCCTCGCCCCCCTCGTAGGTGTCCCCGTCACTCAGGCGCACACGCCCGAGGCCCTGCTCCCCGCCCTGTCCGCCCACCTCCACCACCACGGAGACGGACAGCCCCTGCACACCCTCCTCTTCGGCCCGCCACCCAGCGACGACGCAGCACTCATCGCCCTCGCCGACCAACTCGACGCCCTCGAAAGAGAGGTACGCCGTCCATGATGGACCCGACCACTGACAACGCCGGGAACACCGGGGATGCGGACACCGCCCGCGCCTCCCTGGAAGCCCTGCGCGCCGAGATCGCCAAAGCCGTGGTCGGCCAGGACCCCGCCGTGACCGGTCTCGTCGTCGCACTCCTGTGCCGCGGCCACGTCCTCCTCGAAGGCGTCCCCGGCGTCGCCAAGACCCTCCTCGTACGCACCCTCGCCTCCGCACTCGAACTCGACACCAAGCGCGTCCAGTTCACCCCCGACCTCATGCCGAGCGACGTGACGGGCTCCCTCGTCTACGACACCCGCTCCGCCGAGTTCTCCTTCCAGCCCGGCCCGGTCTTCACCAACCTGCTCCTCGCCGACGAGATCAACCGCACTCCGCCGAAGACCCAGTCGTCCCTGCTGGAGGCCATGGAGGAACGCCAGGTCACCGTCGACGGCACCCCCCGCCCGCTCCCCGACCCGTTCCTCGTCGCAGCCACGCAGAACCCGGTGGAGTACGAGGGCACGTACCCCCTCCCCGAAGCGCAGCTGGACCGTTTCCTCCTCAAGCTCACGATCCCGCTCCCCTCCCGCAAGGACGAGATCGACGTCCTCACCCGCCACGCCGAGGGCTTCAACCCTCGTGACCTGCGCGGCGCCGGCGTACGCCCCGTAGCGGGCCCCGCAGACCTGGAAGCGGCACGCGCGGCCGTGGCCAAGACGACGGTGTCCCCCGAGATCACGGCCTACGTGGTCGACATCTGCCGAGCCACCCGGGAATCCCCCTCCCTCACCCTCGGAGTCTCCCCACGCGGCGCCACGGCCCTCCTGGCCACCGCCCGCGCGTGGGCATGGCTCACAGGCCGCGACTACGTCATCCCCGACGACGTGAAGGCCCTGGCCCTCCCCACCCTCCGCCACCGCGTACAACTCCGTCCGGAGGCCGAGATGGAAGGCGTCACAGCCGACTCCGTGATCAACGCGATCCTCACCCACGTCCCCGTCCCGCGCTGATGGCACTCACCGGACGAGCCGCACTCCTCGCGGCCCTGGGCTCCCTCCCCGTAGGCATCTGGGACCCCAGCTGGACGGGCATCCTCGCGGTCAACGCCCCCCTGGTAGCGGCCTGCGCCTGCGACTTCGCACTGGCCGCACCCGTACGCCGCCTGGGCCTGACCCGCTCCGGCGACACCTCCGTACGCCTGGGTGAAACGGCCGACGTCACCTTGACGATCACCAACCCGTCCAACCGCCCCCTGCGCGCCCACCTCCGCGACGCCTGGCCCCCCAGCAGCTGGCAGCCGGGCACAGAGGTAGCAGCGTCCCGCCACCGCGTGACGGTCCCCGCAGGCGAACGCCGGCGCATCACCACCCGCCTACGCCCCACCCGCCGCGGCGACCGCCGAACCGACCGCGTGACGATCCGCTCCTACGGCCCGCTACGCCTCTTCTCCCGCCAGGGCACCCACAACGTCCCCTGGACGGTGCGAGTCCTCCCCCCGTTCACAAGCCGCAAGCACCTCCCCTCCAAACTGGCCCGCCTGCGCGAACTCGACGGCCGCACCAGCGTGCTCACCCGCGGCGAAGGCACAGAATTCGACAGCCTGCGCGAATACGTCCCCGGCGACGACACCCGCTCCATCGACTGGCGCGCCACAGCCCGCCAGTCCGCGGTCGCCGTACGCACCTGGCGCCCCGAACGGGACCGCCACATCCTCCTCGTCCTGGACACCGGCCGAACCTCAGCAGGCCGCGTCGGCGACGCTCCCCGCCTAGACGCCTCCATGGACGCGGCACTGCTCCTGGCCGCCCTCGCCTCCCGCGCCGGCGACCGAGTGGACCTCCTCGCCTACGACCGCCGAGTACGAGCCCTCGTCCAGGGCCGCGCAGCAGGAGACGTCCTCCCTTCCCTGGTCAACGCAATGGCCACACTGGAACCCGAGCTGATCGAAACGGACGCCCGAGGCCTGACAGCCACGGCTCTCCGTACGGCCCCCCGCCACTCCCTGATCGTGCTGCTCACGACCCTCGACGCGGCCCCCATCGAGGAGGGCCTGCTCCCGGTGCTGTCCCAACTCACGCAGCGCCACACAGTTCTTCTGGCATCAGTAGCGGACCCCCACATCGCGCACATGGCAACCGCACGCGGAAACACAGACGCCGTATACGAGGCCGCAGCCGCCGCCCAGGCCCAAAGCGAACGCCACCGCACGGCAGAACAACTCCGCCGTCACGGCGTCACGGTCGTCGACGCGACGCCAGAAGAACTCGCGCCGGCACTGGCAGACGCATACCTGGCCCTCAAAACAGCGGGACGCCTCTAACCGGCGGGCTGGCGGAGATTCGAAGGGGGCTCTCCTCTCAGAGAGCCCCGAAACCACGCGTAGCGTAAACCACCATAAACGCAGAAAGGCCCACACCATAAGGTGTGGGCCTTTCTCACAATTTGTTCGGCGGCGTCCTACTCTCCCACAGGGTCCCCCCTGCAGTACCATCGGCGCTGTAAGGCTTAGCTTCCGGGTTCGGAATGTAACCGGGCGTTTCCCTCACGCTATAACCACCGAAACACTATGAAACTGTCAGCCGCACCGCATGTGGCCATACGGGGCTGTTCGTGGTTTCAGAACCAACACAGTGGACGCGAGCATCTATGGACAAGCCCTCGGCCTATTAGTACCGGTCACCTCCACACGTTACCGTGCTTCCAGATCCGGCCTATCAAC
>NZ_JBSGVW010000037.1:0-94932 GCF_053608645.1 Streptomyces sp. NPDC055013 | reverse complement strand
AGACTTCCTGCACACCTACAACCACCACCGGTGCCACACCGCCCTCGGCGGCCAGCCACCCATCACCCGCGTCAACAACCCCGCGGGTCAATACATCTAGCGGCCAGGTCGGCGTCATCGAGGAAGAACCCTAGCCCGGGGATTGCCGCCAGGCGCACGTCCGGGTCGGGGTCGCGGGCAAGCCCGACGAACGCGGCACCCCGCTCGCGCAGGAATCCCATCGCCTGCGCGTAGCCCGTCGGCGGGTAGTAATCGATCTCGGTGCCATCGTCCTCGAAGCCCCGCTCGAGTGACTCCCGGCCGATGCTGACCAGCAGCGTGATGACCGCGGCCCGGTCAGGCGTCGCACGGTCGGCGGCCAACTCGAGCAGGAAGGGCAGGCTGGCAGCCGTGGGCGGATAGACGCTGCCCTGGTGGTGGACCGCACCGTAGAACCGGTCGAAGGCTGCGTCGCGCTCCGCGGCGTCCGGTGAGGCCAGCGCCGCCAGCAGCGCCGGTATCTCCTCGGCCGAGCCGTACGCATGCTCCATCGACGCCCAGTCGATGTCATGAAGTCCGTCGAACATGATCACAACCATGCCAGGAGGCACTGACAACGGTCCCGCCCTCGGACGGGACCGTTGGACACCACCGACGAGGGCAGACGGTTGTCGGGTGAGGCGAGGCCACAAGTCGGTCGGCTCGACGCCTGCTCGACTGGGAGTCTCTTACAGGTTGCCCGGCGTCCAAGACGTGACTGGCGGCAGCCAACGACCACGGCCCAGGCCTAGGTTGGCCTCATTGCCGGTGCGCTCCCGCGTCGTGGGAACGCCCTGGGCTGTGAGGGCGCTCCGCCAACCGCCGCTTTCCTGCGTCAGTACGTCAGTACATCAGGCTTGACCGGCGCCACCGGGGCCGTATGACGCCGTCCCGTCACGCTGCCGAGCCAGCCGAGCAGGAACGCGACCGGCAGCGACACCAGGGCGACTGTCTGGAGCGGGAACCAGTCGATGTGCCACTCGGGCACCAGTGCCATCGGGTTGCCCGAGAAGACGGGGCTGCACACCTGGAGTCCGATCGCGGAACCGAGGCCGCCGTACAGGGTCCACAGCAGCCCCCGGCGGGTGAAGCCGTTCCAGAACAACGCGTACACCAGCGCCGGGAGCAGGCAGGAGGCCGCCACGGCCAGGGAGAGCGTGGACAGGAAGCCCATGTTCCAGCCCTGGACCCGCACCGCACAGCAGATGCTCAGCACCCCGACCAGGGCGGACGCGATACGAGCCGCGGCCACCTCGCGGCCCTCGGTGGTGCGCCCGCGGCGCACGACGTTGGTGACGAGATCGTGGGCGATCGCGCCCGCCGCCGCGAGGGTCACGCTCGCGACGACCGCAAGCGTCGTGAGGAACACCGCGCAGGCGACCAGCACGACGAGCCATGCCTCGCCCGTCTTCGCCGACGATCCTCCCGCCAGATCGCCGGTGAGCATCAGCAGGCTGCTGGTGGCTCCGGGGTCGGCGGCGAGAATCTTCGGGGCACCGATCATCGCCGCGGCACCGAAGCCCATCACCGTGGTGACGAGGCAGACGGCGCCGACGATGCCGATGGTGTGGCGGACCGTACGTCGGGCGGCGGCCGGGTCGGGCGCGGTGTTGAGCTGGGTGGCGACATGTGGCAGGCACGCCACGCCCAGCACCACGGTGATCATCAGGCCGATGAAGTCCAGCGTGCTCTCGACCGGGCCGCCGGCAGCGAAGCGCAGACCCGGACGCAGATAGCCCTCGGGTCGGCCGCTGCCCTGAGCGGCGGCGTCGATGAGGGAGTCGGCGCTCCAGTGGAAGCGGTGGAGCAGCACCGCGGCCACGGCGAGCGCCATGGCAAGCAGGAACACTGCCTTGATCATCTGGAGCGCGATCATGCCTCGCATCCCGCCGAAGGCCGTGGCGCAGACGACGAGCGTGCCGATCATGACGATGACGGTCTGTTCGGCGCCCGGCCCGGAAAGGCCGAGCAGCATGGCGGTGGTCCGGCCCGCGCCGGAGAGCTGGACGATCAGATACGGGATACAGGCGCTCAGCGTGACGATGGCCGCCGCGATCCGCACGGCGGGCCCCGGGGCGCGCAGGGCGAAGGTGTCGCCGAGGGTGTAGCTGCCGCGCTCGCGCAGCGGGCCGGACAGCAGGAGCAGGACGCCGAGCGACAGCACGGTGCACAGGGCGACGAACAGGCCGTCGAAGCCGAAGACCGCGACGGTTCCCGTCGTACCGAGCACGGTCGCGGCCGAGAGATAGACGCCGGAGAGGACGATGGCGCCCTGCACGGGGCGCAGCCTGCGGCCCGCGGTGTAGAAGTCGTTGACCCGGTCGCGCTCGGGGCCGTTGAGCACACAGATGAGCAGCATCGGGACGATGAACGTCAGAAAGCCGACGAGGACCCAGGAGCGGGTGTCCGCGTCCAGGTCGAGGGAGCCGGGTGTCCCTGCGGCGAGCAGCATCTGAGGAAGCATCAGCGCTCCCCCTGCGGCTCGTACTCGGCCTCGCCGTAGGAAGCCTCGTCGTGGACGTCGCCGTAGGGGGCGCGGTCGTAGCGCGCCGCCGTCCACAGCAGGAGCGAACCCTGCGCGAGGAGTGCGACGACGCCGAGGGTGATCTGTCCGGCGACTCGCGTGGCCAGCAGGTCCTCGGCGGTGCAGGCGAGCAGGAGGTGGACCGCGAAGGTCAGTCCGTTGACGAGTGCGAAGGATCTGCCGGGCGGGTGGGGCCGGGGTCTTAGATGCGGCTGGGGGGTGTGCGGATGGACGTGCTGATGGGCCATGGAGCTCTCCTGGCGGGCAGGCAAGCGCGCATCGCCTGGCTCGGGCGATGCCTTGCGCGGGCATTGCCCCTTACGGCAGTGCCCCTGATGAGGGCTCACGAGAGCACGTACCGACCAGTCAGTCCATGAGCTTCGGGCGCGCCGTTGTCCGCTCCCAACGGCGGGGGGTGGTGACTGTGCTGATGCCCATTCAGCCACCCGCGGGAAGGGAAACCGGCCAATGCGGTGCGCCCGCCGGCAGAGCCGAGGGGTATGCGCGGCGGCCCCTGCCGGGCACGCATCGCGTGTTCGCAGCGTGCCTACGTCGCTGTCTGCGGCCTCAGCCGTCCACGTCGCGATCCCAGGCGTCCGCGCTACCGAGGACGGCCGCCGGCCCGAGCAATTGGAGTGCGTCGAACGCGAGCGTGAGCCGTACGAGGTCGCGGGGACGGGACAGTTCCAGCCCTGTGATCTGCTCGAAACGGCGCAGCCGGTTCAGCACCGTGTTGCGGTGGCACAGCATGCGCCGGGCCGCCTGGACCGCCGAGCCGCCCTTCTCGATCCACACCCCGAGCGTGTCGATCAGCGTTTGGCGGTCGGCGGGCTCCAGTTCGTACAGCGGCCGGAGCACCCGCAGTGCGAGGTCGGCGGACAGGTCGGGCCGTGCGACGAGCAGACCGTCGGGCAGACGGGCGTCGAGCCGGGCGACCTCGCCGTCTCCCCGGCAGGTGCGCAGGGCGAGTGCGGCCATGTCCCGCGCCCGGGGCAGGTTCTCCAGCCCCTGGACGACCGGGCTGACGCCGATGCGCATGCCGGGACCGGCGTCGAGGGCGGAGACAAGCGCGTCGAGCGTGCGGTCGCCGAGATGGGCGACGAGCACATCGCGCCGACCCCCGGTATGGCGCAGTACGCGCATGCCGCGGATCTCCGGGACGGCGTCGGGCGTGCGGCCGACGGGCGGCGTGGCCCGTATCTCCGCGACCGCGAAGCGTCCGTCGGGCGGCAGGTTGAGGATCGATGCCGCGTCCCGGATGAACGCAGGGTCGTTGCGGCTCTCCAGGACTGCGGCGAGGATCAGGCGTACGCGCTCGTTGTGGCGGCTGGCCACACCCTTGGCGACCTGGCGGTAGGCGTCGGCCAGCAGGACGCAGTCGCGGTCGTTGCTCTTCCACACCAGCTCGGCCACGTGCACGAGGTGACGCTGGTCGCCGAGGCCGTCCCGCTGCACTGCGCCGATGATCCCGTTCCAGACCTCCGAGCCGGCCACCCGGAAGGCGTGCAGCACCTCGTCGAGGGGGCGGCTCTCTTCGGCCCGGCGGATGCCGAGCTCACGGGTGTAGCGCTCGACGTCCGCCATCCGGCCCGGGTCGAGGGCGGCTTCCAGGGTGATGCGTACGCCCTTGTACACGGACTGCGGCAGGTCGAGGGGTGCGAGCACAGGGTCCGCGTAGTACGGCACCTCGGTGCGGATCTGGTCCACCACGGTGTCGCTGAATGCCTGGCCGCGCCCGAGCAGGCGCCGACAGGCGTGGTCGAAGAGCTGGTGCGGCGAGGGCTCGTCGGCGGGCTCCGGCAGGGGCAGCGGCGAGCCTGCGGTGGTGGCGCCGGAGGGTGGACCGACGGCGGCAACACCAGGCCGCGGACCGGCGGTGGTGGGGGCGGTGGTGACGCGGGGGCGGACCGCGCCACGGGCGGAACTGGTGTGCATGGACCCTCCAGACGGATGGGGCGTGCGAGAACACCACGGCGGGTCGCCATGTCTTGCGCTGCGCGGGTCGCAGGTGGGTGGCTCCACCGGTCGGCGATCGGCGTGTGCCGATGGAGCGCACTCCAAGGAATCCACATGCTAAGCAGTCGGTCACCCCTTGGGGCGAAACGTCCGTCAAATCGTGACGAGCCACGCGCAGCAGGAGGTACGGATTGTGCCCCCTCACAAGCGGATCACGCCCCGGCTGGGAGCTTGCAGCGGCTCGCTCCCAGTCCATGGACGCCCTGCTACCACCGTGTTCTCGTAGCGCTCCAGCCCGGCGTCGGCACACGCCCGCTCGACGATGAGCAAGGAGAACGCCCTGATGAGCCCACCAGAGACCGAGGTCGAGACCGCGGTCGATTCCGAGGCCGGGACCGAGACAGGAACCGAGGCCGGGACCCTTCGGGTCAGCGATCTGCACGTCAGCTACGGACGGTCCGTGCAGGCGCTCCACGGGGTGTCGCTGACCGTTCCGCAGGGTCGGATCGTGGCCGTACTCGGCTCCAACGGAGCGGGAAAGTCCACGCTCCTCCGTGCGGTCTCCGGGACCCTCGCCCTGCACCGCGGCACGGTCGAGCGCGGCACGGTGCACTTCGACGGCGCACGGCTGAGCGGCGACGCCGCGCGGTCCGTGGCCGCCGGCGTGGTGCAGGTGCCCGAAGGCCGGCGGATCTTCGGCGCCCTTTCGGTGGAGGACAACCTCCGGGCCGGGTTCCTCGGCTCGGCGTCCCGCTCCCGCGCCGAGCTTCGGGCGGCCCGCGAGCGCGTTTTTGCGCAGTTCCCGGTGTTGGCCGAGCGGCGACGGCAGGCCGCCGGGCTGATGTCCGGCGGTGAGCAGCAGATGCTCGCGATGGGCCGCGCGCTGATGGCGGCGCCGCGGCTGCTGCTCCTCGACGAGCCCTCGCTGGGGCTCGCACCGCTGATGGTCCAGCGCATCGCGGAGATCATCCGTGAGATCAACGCCCAGGGGACCTCGATCCTCCTCGTCGAGCAGAACGCCGCGATGGCCCTGGAGCTGTCCGACCGCGCGTCGGTGCTGGACGTCGGCCAGGTGCGGTTGGAGGGGGCGTCGGCCGACCTCGCCGCGGCGGACGAGGTGCGACGGCTGTACCTGGGCGAGACGTACGAGACCGGCTGCGGCGCGCCCGACGCGGACGGCGACGCCGCGTACGCGACCGCCGCGAGCGCTCCGTCCGTGACGGGACCGGGACTGACCGAGCTTGGCAGGTGGAACGGATGAGCATAGGCACGACGCCCACGACCTCGGAAGCCGTCACGGCCACCCGACCGGACAGCGGGCCTGACCCGGTCCCGGCCCTCGCGGTCGAGAACCTGACCGTGCGTTTCTCCGGCCTGGTCGCCCTCGACGACCTGTCCTTCACGGTCGCGCCCGGCACGATCCACGCACTCATCGGCCCCAACGGCGCGGGCAAGTCGACCTGCTTCAACGTCATCTCGGGCGTCTACCGCGCCACCGCCGGAGCCGTCCGGTACGCGGACGAGGACCTCACCCGCCTCGCACCGCACCGCATCGCTCGGCTCGGCGTGGCCCGCACCTTCCAGAACATCGTGCTCACCCACGGGACCGTCGCCGACAACCTCATGCTCGGCCGGCACCGGCTGACCCGGGCAGGCTTCGCGGCGAGCGCGCTGCGGCTGCCCCACACGGTGCGCGAGCAACGTCGCCACCGGGAACGCGCGGCCGAGATCGCCGACTTCCTGGGCCTCGGCCCGGCGTTCGACAAGCCGGTCGGCGGGCTCGCGTACGGCGACCGCAAGCGGGTGGAGATGGCGCGTGCGCTCTGCATGGAGCCCAGACTGCTGCTGCTCGACGAGCCAGTGGCCGGCATGCACACCACCGAGCGCTCGGCTATGGCCGAGACGATCGCCCGGGTGCGTGACGCCCTGAACATCTCGATCCTCATCGTCGAGCACGACATGGGGTTGATCATGCGGATCGCCGACTCGGTGACCGTGCTCGACTTCGGCCGCCTCATCGCGAACGGGCCGCCCGAGCACATCCAGAACCACCCGACGGTCATCAGCGCCTATCTCGGCACCCCGGTCCAGGCCACCGAGCCGAAACCGAATGCCGAGCCGAAACCGGAAACAGCCGCGGACACGGATACGGACGCGGATACGGACGCGGGCACCGGCACGGACACCGCCGAGGCCCCTGCCTCGGACACCGCTCCGGACACCGAGCGCGACTCGGAGGAAGCATCATGATCAAGCTCACCGAAACCGTCCTCAACGGCCTGGCGCTCGGCTCCGTCTACGCGCTGATAGCCCTGGGGTTCGTCGTGATCTTCAAGGCGTCCGGCGTCATGAACTTCGCACACGGCTCCCTGCTGCTCTTCGGCGGCTACGTCACGGCCCGCCTCCACGACGCCATCGGCTTCGTCCCCGCCGTCCTCGTCGGCGCCGCGCTCGCCGCGGTTCTCGCCGGACTTGTCCAACTGCTGGCCACCCGCGGCCTGCGCGGTACGGAGATCCACACGCTGACCATCCTCACCATCGGCGTGGACGTTCTGCTCAGCACCGAACTCAACCGGCAGGTCGGCGCCGACTACCTCACCATGGGCGACCCCTGGGGCGCCCAGGTGACCCGGCTGGGCAGCATCACCGTCGCCGACGCGCGGATCGCGAGCATCGTCGTCGCGGTCGTCGTCATCGGCTCGTTCTTCGCCGCCTTCCGCTGGTCCCGGTGGGGCCTGTCCATGCGGTCCGCCGCCGCCGACCCGGAGGCCGCGGCCCTGATGGGGATACGGCTGGACCGCGTACGGCTCATCGCCTGGTGCGTCGCCGGGGCGCTGGCCGCGCTCGCCGCCGTGTTCCTCGCCGCGTTCCCCGCGCCGGGACTCGACCGTACGACCAGTCAGATCGCCCTGAGCGCCTTCCCCGCGGCGATCCTCGGCGGCATGGACTCGGCCGTCGGCGCGCTCATCGGAAGTCTGGTGATCGGCCTGACCGCGGCCATGGCCGCCGGCTACCAGAACGAACTGAGCGTCCTCGGCGCCGGCTTCTCCGATGTGGCCCCCTACCTCGTGATGGTGCTCGTGCTTCTGGTCCGCCCCACCGGTCTCTTCGGATCGAAGGAGCTCACCCGTGTCTGACACCCGCGACACCACTGGCTCCTCTGACACCACTGACACCGTGGCGGCTCCCGCCCCCACGCCCGCCGATTCCCCGTCCGTCCAGGCCCGGTGGTCCGGCAGGCTCGCCCCCCGCGGGCGGCGCGCGGCCACTCTGACCACCGGCGTACTGGTCCTGCTCGCCCTCCCCTTCTACGTCACCTCGTTCTGGCTCCAGACGGGCCTGTTCGCGATGGCCGCCGTCATCGGCGCCATCGGGCTGAACCTGCTCTCCGGGACGACGGGACAGCTCTCCCTCGGCCACGCCTTCTTCCTCGCCGTCGGCGCGTACGGCTATGTGTGGCTGGCTGCCGAGCCGTCCGGCACCGGTTCCAGCAGCCTGTACGGCCTCGGGCTCCCGCCGGTCCTCGCCTTCGTGCTTGCGAGCGTGCTCGCCGGCGCGGCGGGCGGCCTGTTCAGCCCCATCTCGGGCCGGCTGCGCGGCATGTACCTGGGCATCGCCACCCTCGCCCTGGTCTTCCTCGGCCATCACATGATGCTCAACGCCCCGCACGTGACCGGCGGCTTCAACGGCCGTTCCGTACCACCGCTGGACATCCTCGGTTTCTCCTTCACCGACACCGCCCCCGACGGGCTCGCCGTCCTCGGCGTCCCCTTCGGCGGACTGGAGCGTCTGTGGTACGTCGGCCTGGCCCTGGTGGCCGTGGCCTGGCTCGCCGCCCGAAACATCCTGCGTGGACGGCCCGGCCGCGCCCTCGGCGCCGTACGCGACAGCGAGGTCGCCGCCGCCGTGATGGGAGTCCATCTCACCCGCTACCGCGCCTCCGCTTTCATCGTCTCCTCGATGTACGCGGGTGCCGCGGGCGCCCTGCTGGCCCTGGTGTTCAAGCGTGTCGTTCCCGATCACTTCGGCCTGCTGCTGTCCATCGACTACCTCGCGATGATCGTCATCGGCGGCCTCGGCTCGGTGGGCGGCGCGGCCTGCGGCGCGGTCTTCGTCGCCCTGATCCCCCACCTGCTCACCAAGTACGCCGGCGACCTGCCCCTGCTCACCGCTCCCGGCACCACGGGATCCGGCGTGTCCCCGGGCGACGCGGCCCGCTACCTCTACGGCACCGCGATCGTCCTCGTTCTGATCTTCGCCCCCGCCGGCCTGGCCGGACTGGCTCACAGACGGCCGCGCCGCAAGGACGACGGCTCCCCCCGCACCCGGCGTTTCCCTCTGCGCACCCGCACCGCCCCGAAGGAGCACACCCTGTGAGAAGCACCCGACTTGCCCCGGCAGCAGCCGTCATCACCGCACTCGCCCTGAGCGCCACGGGCTGCAGCACCAAGAGCGGCACCGACGCGAACGGCGCCGGCAGCGACGGCGTCAAGACCGGTTCCGGAGTGACGGAGAAGACCATCACCCTGGGCGCGCTGACCGACCTCACCGGCCCGTACGCCTCACTCGGCAAGAGCATCGTCAACGCCCAGCAGCTGTACGCCGACCAGCTCAACGCCTCCGGCGGCATCTGCGGCCGGACCGTCAGGATCACCGTCAAGGACCACGGCTACGACGTCCAGAAGGCGGTGTCCGCGTTCACCGAGACCGAGCCGAACGTGGCTGCCGTGTCCCAGATGGTCGGCTCCCCGGTGGTGTCCTCGCTGTCGCAGGAGCTCGAGTCCAAGCACCTGCTCACGTTCCCGATGGCCTGGGCCTCCACCCTGCTGGGCCGCGAATACGTCCAGGTGGTCGGCTCCACCTACGACATCGACATGATCAACGGCGTCGACCACCTCGTCCGTACGGCCAAGTTGAAAGCGCGCGACAAGATCGGCCACGTCTACTTCGAGGGTGAGTACGGCGAGAACGCGCTCGCCGGTGCCACCTACGCGGCGAAGAAGGCGAAGCTGACCGTCGTCGGGCAGAAGATCAAGCCCACCGACCAGGACTTGACCGCCCAGGTCACCGCGCTCAAGCAGGCCCGCGTCAAGGCGATCCTGATCAGCGCCGGACCGCGTCAGACGGCCGCCCTGGTCGGCACCGCCGCGGCCGCGGGCTTCAACGTCCCGGTTCTCACCAGCTCGCCGGGCTTCGCCCCGCAGCTGCTGGCGACCCCGGTCGGACCCGCCCTGGAGAAGATGCTCCAGGTGGTGAGCCCCGCCCCCGCGTTCAGCTCCGACAACTCCGCGATGCAGAAGCTCGCCAAGGACTACAAGGCGAAGTACCCGAAGGACCCGCTCGACCCGGGTGTGGTCAGCGGCTGGAACGCGATCAGCGTCCTCGGCGAGGACCTCAAGGCGGCCTGCAAGGCGAAGGACCTGACACGCGAGGGCATAGCCGCCGCCCACCGTAAGCAGTCCCGGCTCACCGTGCTCGGCGTGCCGCTGAACTTCTCGGACCGCACCAAGCCGGCGACGTACCAGAGCTTCATCCACAAGCCGGCGAAGACGGCCACCGGCGGCCTCGCGAACGTCGAACCGGCCCACGAGGTGCCCGCGGCGCGGACCTACACCCTGCCCAAGGCCTGAACGGCCCGACCCAAGAGCACGGCCACGCAATGCTGCTGGTGCCACACCGGGAGCAAGGCATGGTCGAGAAGGCTCTGCCCGGGGCGGGCTCGGAGTTCATCGCGTCTGTGCTCGGCGGCCTGCAGGTCGACCTCCGTGCGTTCCATGACGTCTTGCGGGTCGGCAAGTTCTGATGGCAAGGACCGGATCTCGATCTGTGCTCTCCGGCGGGCCTGTTCGTCGTGAACGGGCCCGCCGCGATTCCGTTGCCTCGCGCAGCGCAAGGGCGCGCGAGGCCACGGATCCACATCGTCCCGGACGACGGCCTCCCGCCGGCCGCCGGCGTCTGACCGCAACGGCGGACCGACCGCGTGAAGACCGCCCGGGTGCCCCGGGCGGTCTTCGGCATGCTCGTCTAGGGGTGCTGGGCTATCTGGGCGGCGAAGCGTTCCAGGGCGGTCATGAACGGTGCCGGCTGCGCTCGGTCCAGGGCCGCCGCCGGGGGCGAGACCGGGATGCTGCGCCGTGCCCACCTCCGGGTCCGCATCCGGACGTCTCCCCCACTTGCCTCTTGCCACGGCATCCGCCAGGCGAGCCCGTCCTGAGCCGCGCCCGCCGGACCGTTCACTGATACTGAGAAAATGGGGACGTATGGGCGAAATGCCGCGGCGAGCCAACGGGACGACCGAGCGCCGCCGAAGGCCGGGCCGCCGGAAGCCGGACCGGAGGCCCGTCAGCATTCGTCCGGCCGACGTGTGCTGTCGTTGATGAAGCCACGCAGCGTCGCCGGTCAGGTCTTCCTGCTGCAACTGGTGGTCGTCCTGCTGCTCATCGCCACGGCCGTGGTGGCGCTCGTGATCCAGGACCGCAACCGCGCGATCGAGGAGGCCGGTGATCGGTCACTCGTGGCGGCCGAGTCGTTCGCGAACGCCGCAGGCACCGCGGAGGCGATGACAAGCGATGACCCGACGGCGGCACTCCAGCCACATGCCGAGGCGGTGCGCAAGACGACCGGCGTCGACTACGTCGTGGCGCTGAGCCCCTACGGCTTCCGGTGGACCCACCCGGACCCGGACCAGATCGGGAAGCACGTCTCTACTTCCTACGGCCAGGCACTCGAAGGCGAGCCCCACCAGACCACGTTCGACAGCAGCCTCGGCAAGGCGGTCGACTCGACGGTGGCCGTCTTCGACGACAAGGGCACCGCGGTCGGGCTCGTCACCGTGGGGGTCACGGTGGACAAGGTGACCAGTGTGGTGCAACACCAACTGCCGGTGATCATCGCCGCCGGCGGTGTCGCGCTGCTGCTGGCCGCAGGTGGGTCGGCACTGGTCAGCGGGCGCTTGCGGCGCCAGACCCGGGGCCTTGGGCCAGTGGAGATGACCCGGATGTACGAGCACCACGACGCGGTGCTGCACGCGGTCCGCGAAGGCGTGATCATTCTGGACGGCGACGAAAGGCTGCTGCTGGTCAACGACGAGGCGCGCCGACTGCTCGCCCTGCCGCCGAAGGCCGAAGGCAGACCGGTCACCGGACTCGGGCTGAGCCCGGCCCTGGCCGGACTGCTGGGATCGGGCCGGGCGGCCACGGACAAGGTCTTCATGGCCGGAGACATCCTCCTGGCTGTCAACGTGCGGCCCGTGGGCCCGAAGGGCGGCAGCGTGGCCACCCTGCGGGACACCACGGAGCTGCGCGCCCTCGCGGGCCGAGCAGACGTGGCCCGCGGGCGCCTGCAACTGCTCTACGAGGCCAGCACCCGGATCGGCACCACCCTCGATATGAAGCGCACCGCCGAAGAGCTGGCCGAGGTGGCGGTCCCACGCTTCGCCGACTTCGCCACCGTCGAGCTGGTCGAGCCCGTGCTGCTCGGTGATGAACCGACGGGGTCGCATTCGGAAATGCGCCGCATCGCAACCGCGGGCATCCGGAAAGAGGCGCCGCTCCACCCTGCCGGGACGCTCATGCGGTACGCATCCGACAACCCCGTGGCCATCAGTATGACCACCGGCCGGCCGGTCCTGGTGGAGCACCTCGCCATGGCCGACGGATGGCGTGCCCAGGACCCCGAGCGGGCCCAGAAAGTCATCGCCTACGGTATCCACTCCATGATCTCGGTGCCGCTCCAAGCCCGAGGCCAATGGCTCGGGGTCGTGGAGTTCTGGCGTTCGGAGCAGGACCCCTTCGAGTCGGACGACCTGTCCCCCGCCGAGGAGCTTGCCGCCCGGGCGGCCGTGTGCATCGACAACGCGCGCCGCTACACCCGCGAGCACACCACGGCCGTCACCCTCCAGCGCAGCCTGCTGCCCGGCGCACTCCCCGAGCTGTCCGCCTTGGAGGTCGGGCACCGCTACCTGCCGGCCCAAGCGGGGGTGGGCGGCGACTGGTACGACGTCATCCCGCTGCCGGGGGCCCGGGTGGCCCTGGTGGTCGGAGACGTCGTCGGACACGGTCTGCATGCCGCCGCGACGATGGGTCGTCTGAGGACCGCGGTGCACAACTTCGCCGCCCTGGACCTACCTCCGGACGAGGTTCTCGTGCACCTGGACGGCCTGATCACTCGAATCGACGAGGACGCGACAGCCCAGGGCAAGACCGAGGCCGTCACCGGCGCCACCTGCCTGTATGCGGTCTACGATCCGGTCTCCGGGCGGTGTGTTCTCGCCCGGGCCGGTCATCCCGGTCCGGCTCTGATCTCGCCCGACGGCTCCGTGACCTTCCCCGACGTCCCCGTCGCCCCGCCACTCGGCGTGGGAGGAGGTCTGCCGGTCGAGACGGCCGAACTCCGACTCGCCGCCGACAGTCGACTGGTCCTCTACACCGACGGCCTGATCGAGGCCCGAGGCCGTGACATCGACATCGGGCTCGCCATGCTGAAGGAGGCGCTCGCCAATACGTACGGCGCCACCCCGGACGACACCTGCCGGGCGGTGCTCGAGGCCATGCTGCGCACCAGGGCGAATGACGATGTCGCCCTGCTCGTCGCACGCACCCGGCTGCTCGACCCGGAGCAGGTCGGGGAGTGGGAGGTGCCCGACGACCCCGCGGCCGTCCCCCGAATCCGCGCCGAGGCTACCCGCAGGCTGGAAACCTGGGGGGTCGGCGAGTCCGCGTTCACGACCGAGCTGATCCTCAGTGAACTGGTCACGAACGCCATCCGGTACGGAGCGAGCCCCATCAGTCTGCGGCTGCTGCGCGACCGCGACAGCCTGATCTGCGAGGTCGGCGACGGTACCAGCACCTCCCCGCACCTGCGCCGTGCAACCTTCACCGACGAGGGGGGCCGTGGTCTGTTTCTCGTCGCGCAGTTGTCCCGCCGCTGGGGAACCCGGTACACCGACCGAGGCAAGATCATCTGGGCTGAGCAGGCGCTGGACGCCGAAGCCGTCGGGGACCTGAGCGGTCTGCTGATGACGGACCTCTGAAGCGGGACGGAAACCGGGCCGTCGTCCGCCCCGGGGTGTGCGCACGCCCCGAGCGTTCAGGAGCCGTCATCGACCGTGAGGTACGGGATCTTGGCAGGGTCCTGGCCGAAAGCGGCCCCGAGATAGACGGCCGACAGTTTGGCGAGCGTCCCGTCGTCGATCAGCTGCCTGATGATCCGGTCCAGTTCGTCCTTGTCGGGTGACCCCTTCGGGTACAGGGCGCCGTAACCCTGGTCGGTCCTGTACTGCCCCACGAGGCGCACCCTGCTCTCCTTCTTCTGGGGATAAGCCAGCAGAATGGTCGTGTCATGGACGACCGCGTCGATCCGTCCCTCCTCCAGCGCCGTGACCATCTCCGGATCGTTGGCGAAGGCGGTGACGGGCCTGGCCGGCTTGAGGCGGTTCTCGACGAACTCCTCGCCCGTGGTGCCCTCGGCCACTCCGATGCGGACGTCAGGGATGTTGTCTTCGTTGATCTTCTCACCGTCCCTGATCAGCACTCCCAGGGTCGAGGAGAGGTAGGGCGGGGAGAAGTCGGCCACCTTGCTCCGTTCCGGGGTGATCGTGATCTGCGCCAGGGCCAGGTCGAAGTCCTTGGTCCGGCCGGACACGACCTCCGGGAAGGGGGCGTTCTCCACCTTCACCCGGTCGAGTCCGGACCGGTAGGCGATGTTGGCGGCCATGCAGTACTCGTAGCCGCTCTTGACGGATTTCGGGGTGTCGCCGTTCCACCAGCCGGGCGCGGGCAGCGTCGTTTTTACTGTGAGAGCGCCCGCTGTGTGCGGTGAAAGGCGAAACTCCCCGTAATGGCCCGAGACCGGGCAGTCGCCGTAGTGGGCGTTCGGTGACTCCGACCCGCCCTGGTCACAAGCCGCTGTCGCGACGATGAGCGTCACGCTGACAGCCAGAGAGACGATCGCTGCCGCGGCGCGCATCATTGCACCTCCGGTAGGGACACACTCCTTGAGTCACCATAAATCACCCGGAACCATACGACTGCCGGAACCATGCAGGAGGCTCCGAGGTGCGGGTCCGGTCACCCGCAGTCCGGCTGTGTCGCCGAGCCCGGCCACAATCAGAAGCCGTCCATCGGTCCCGGTGTCGGCGCATACCGCGGGAGGCACTCGCGGCCAGATCCTCAGCATCAGCGCGGAGAACACCCGGCACCCCACCACGAGCGACTCATCCGGCACCACCTGGACCAGCACAACCTCGGACACGCCCCCGCACCCTCGGCCTGGCAAGCTCCGCCTGCCCCACCTGGCGAAGACCATCGACGGGGCGGACGCCCCCTCTCGCAGTCGCAGCCTCAACTCGACTGGGCCCCGCGACACCTACGCCTAAACAGGTGGTGGGTCACCCCGCTCGGGCTGGGCACGACCTCCAGGTGAAACCGGTCGAGCAGCTCATCAGGGCACTCCCAGAGTTGCAGCCCGGACCTGAGCTTCACCGGCGAGACCGCCACACTCATGCTGTCGACGAGGCCGCTATCAAGGAACTGCCGGATGACAGCGACCCCGCCGCCCAGTCGAACATCGTTGCCCTACGCCGCCTCCCGCGCCCGGGCGAGGATCTTGGCCGAGCTGCCGTCGACGAAGTGGAACGTGGTGCCGGAGAGCGTGAACGACGGACGCGGGTGGTGGGTCATGACGAACACCGGAGTACGGAACGGGGGCTCCTCACCCCACCAGCCGCGCCACTCATGGTCCCGCCAGGGCCCGCACTGAGGCCCGAACCGTTGCGGCCCATGCTCTCGGCACCGATGTTGCGCGCGAAGTCCCGCATGCCTGACGAGTAAACAGGTGGATCAACTGTTGAGAGTCATGAACTTCAACGTCTCGAGTGACGGAATCGGTGCCAGTTCTGTCGCGTCATCGTGCGGCGAGGTGCCGCAGGTCATGACATCGAACGTGACGTAACCGAATCGGCAGCGGACCACGTTCTTTCTTTGAAGCGGGTCGGGGAGCAAGCTGGTCTTTTCTCAGCCTTCGGCGATGATCCGCGCGAGCAGTTCCTGGGCGCGTAAGCCTCCGGGCGGTCGCTCGTCCCGGTGTGCGCGACCGCACGGACCACTCCGACCTCGACTGCGAGCCGTGCGCCCGGGCCGGAGCCCATGCGCTGACAGCAGGATGGCCCGCCTCCCTCAGATCTCGGGTGAAAACTCTCAACACGCCTATAACACACGGCAGTTGGGCATGACCGCAAATCTTGCGAAAGCTACACGCGGCGGGACCGCGTTCCCTACCGTGAGTATCCGGCACGTCATGCTGCGTGCTCGACTTTCACGGGGGGAGAAGAGCCGGCTCATGGACCCTGTCACTTTGATCACCACCGCACTCGTGGCGGGTGGGGTCGCAGGCATCTCAGGTGCGGCATCCAGCGCGGTCCAGGACTCCTACCAGGCGCTCTGCGATGCGGTGCGCCGGAAACTCTCGGGCGGGCAGGGTGAGATGGAGGAGCAACAGGCCCGCGTGGACGTGCTGGACGCTTACCTCACCGACCCGGTCGGCCACCATGATGACCTTGTGCGCACGCTCGCCACGACGCACGCCGACCGCGACGCCGACCTGGCCGACGCCGCGCGGGCGGTTCTCGTGCTGACCCACCCCGGGACACGGAGCGACCAGCGGACCTACACCGTCGACGCACGCCACGTCCAGGGTCTCGTGGTGGGCGACGGCGGCCAACAGACCAATCACTTCTCCGGGTGACGGCACCATGAGCGGCCGGATCACCGGCGACCGGGGCCTCAGGCCGGACCCGGAAGACCAGAGGCCCCTCGATCTGCGAGGTGCCCAAGGCGTGATGATCGGCTCCGGCCGTCAGCGCAACATCTTCATCAAGTACCTCGTCGAGCTGCCGCGCAGCATCAAGGTGGTACTGCTCCTGCTGCTCTGCCTGGCCGCCATCGCCGGCGGGGGGTGGATCGCCTCCCGGTGGATCATCCCGCAGATCGCCCCCACCTACCGCACCCAGTTCCTCGTTGACACGGCGAAAGGCACGGACCCCCGCGGAGCATCCGACGTCGCCGCCTCCGTACGGACGACGGTGGGCAACTCCGGGGACGGCGACGCGCTCGCCCTGCGCACCTTCGGCGGTGCGTGCGGGGCGAGCGACAACACTCGGCGCCTGGTCGACTTCACGACTGACGACCGGCGCGAACTCGCACAGGCCACCGAGAGCATCCAGGCCGCCGGGGAACCCACCCTGGTACGCGGGATTGTGGAGGCGGTGCAGGACTTCTCCCGACCGTTCGACCTCGCCGCCACCCAGATGAACCGCGTCATCGCGATCACCCGTCACGGCGCGGACGCCTGCGACGACGACATCGCCTTCGTGGAGAACGAGATCCGGGACCGGATCCGCGCGGCAGGGCTACGCCTCGAGTTCCGGGTGGTCGGCTATCAGGTACCGAAGGCAGAGCGTGACCGGCTGCGCCGGATCGCCGCGGGCGCAGGAGCCCCGGATCCGCTGCTCGTCGACACACTTCCCGAGCTGGAGGCCGCCGTGGACTGGTATGCCAACGACGAGCCGGTCCTACGCGGGGCCCGAAAGGTCGTCGACGCACTCAATCCCGCCGTCGAACAAGTCGACGCGGCCGTGCGGGCGATCGACGAAGGCCGATTCGAAGCCGCCGAGGGCCACCTGCGCACGGCACGCGGGGCGGACCCCCGGGTCAGGGCGGTCCTCGAGGACCTGGCGGGCCGCACCAAGAACCCGACCGAACGCGACATCAACGCCCGCGCCACACAGCTACGTGACCGGCAGCGACGCGTCATCGAGGCCGCCGACGAACTCTTGGACTCCGAACGGTCCCGAACCGCCGGCGGCCCTGACCCGCGGACGGCCTACCGGAGGGCCGCCGACGCCTACAACACGGAGGCCGAAGCCTTGAACAAGACACTCGCCAAGCTGCGCGCCGAGTCCCCGGTTGCCGCATGACAGGCCAGCAACCGGCCGAGGACGCCGCGGCCGACAGGACCAGGGAACCAGCCGCTTCCGGCAGTGTCGGGACGCCCTCAGAGTCAGCCACGGCACCTCGGAGGTCCCGGCGCGGCAAGGTGATCACCGCCCTGATGACAGTGATCGTACTGCTCCTGGGCGCCGCCGCGTTCTACGTGTACCGCTCCGTACCGGACCACCGCACCGCGTTCCTCGTGGACGCGTCCGTCCCCGTGCCGGCCGCATCGACACGCCGTGGTGCCGACTTCGCCGCCGTGGCCCGTGCCGTCGGCTCGGCGGCCCAGAACGCGGGGGAAGATGACGCCCTGTCCCTGCGCAGGTTCGGCGGTGACTGCGGCAAGCCCGGGAACACGTCGCAGGTCGTCGGGAGCGGAACCAGCCAGGGACGCAAGATCGCTGACTCCGTCCGCCAGGTGACGCCCGGCGGACAGGCGACGCTGGGCAGCGGAATCGCCGCGGCGATCGACGACTTCGAAGGTCTCTACCCGTTCCGCGGGGAGAAGAGCAACCGCATCATCGTGATCACGAGCAACGGCAGGGACGCCTGCACGTCCGATCAACGCGCACTGCTCAAGGACGCCCATGACAAGGCGAAGGCCGCCGGGCTGGAGCTGGAATTCAGGTTCGTCGGCTACAAGGTACCCGCCGGCGAACGGGCCGACCTCGGCCGGCTCGCGACCGCCGTGAACGCGCCCGCGCCACGTTTTGCGGACACAGCCGACACACTCACCCCCGAGCTCCAAAAGCTGATGCCGCCAAAGGAGCACGAAGCCCGGAACGTGACGGTTCCCAGCAGCCCCGGTGCGCCGGAGACATCAGCGCGCCCCGAACACCCCTTCGTTGTAGGGCTCTTCACCGGCTGGGCGGTCAACGTGACGGGCACGCCGGTGCGCTGCGCCGCGACGACCAATGCGACCACCGACCGGGAGTGCCGGTTCAGGATGCGCGAGGGCGACAGCATCACCTTGACGGCCGCCGTCAGCGGCCCCAATCCCAACCCGTTGGGTGATCTGGCCGAGCAGAACAACCCGCATTACGAGCCACGCAAAACTCCCTACTGGTACGGATGCGACGAAGGCCCCAGGTCACGTACGTGCACGGTCACGATGACCAAAGAACGGGTTCAGACCAGCAAGCGCTGGGCGGACAGCGCCTCGTCACCCACGGGCATGGCGGCCACCCGGCTGCTGGCCTGTGTGACAACCGAGGAGACATCGGTCCTGACCCTCGCACGCACCTGCGCCGCGCTGACCGGCTCCGAGGCACCGCCCGACCCTCAGGTCACCTATGCCGACGGTTCGATTGGATGAGCGAGCCAGGACGCGAAGGCATCGTCCGTGCACCACAGGGCCCGCAGCGTCGGCGGCGTGGCGGACTCGTCCGATCGGCCGTCGTCTCCCGCGGAAGCCATCCGGGTGTGCCACAGCTCGGTCCGCCCCGCGTGGGTCACCACACCGGTGGCGTTGACCCAGCGGGTGTCGCCCGGCGGGCTCAGTACCGTCCGCCCAGGGCACTTCCAGTCCGGTCTGCAAGGGGGTCGGCGCGTCGATCGGCAGCGGACCGGCCGGTGCGGCTCCACGCGGCAGAGCGGCGGGAGACACGCTCAACGCAAGCTCGCCCCAGGCCAGGAGGGACTCCTCGGTCAGCGGGATGCTGTGCACATCGTCCGGCAGTTGGAACACCAGGCGGCTGACTCCGGCTCGCAGGGTGTCGACGGGCCAGTTCCGTGGCCCGTCTTGTCGCCGCACCTGTTCCGCGAGGTGCTGGGAGGGGAACCGTACGGCGAGACAGCAGGGTTGCTCTCCGGTGCGCCGGAGGCAGGGCCGGTGGGGCTCGCTCAGGTCGGGGACCAGGTTGCCGGCGTCGATGTCGAGCCAGAGCTGGTCCTCGCGCCGACGAATGCGCAACGGCGTCCAGATCGCCGCCCTGTTGTCGCCCATGTAAGTAATCGGAATCACCGTTCGTCATGTTTCCCCCATCAGGACCCTGATCAGAGCAACAATCCGCAACCTCCGTCACGCGGGCGGATCATGTGCCGGGCCCGGAACGGCCCTCAGTATCCCGCCCGTGCGTCTGGCCGAAGCCCGCTTTGTTCAGCTCGCTCGACCGGGCGGGAGAAGTCGGCCATGTCCGCGGACCTACTGCGGCGGCACTGCTGCTTCGGCGGAGGACCGTGGTGGGGCAGTGGCGGCCGCCGACGCAGCCGAGGGGCAGTTGGGGGTTGGGCGGCGGCTGCGTTCGAGCTCGGATCCGCAAAAGACGGCGCGCCGGTGACGCTGCCTCCGCTCGGCACGAGCCTCGCTCACTAAACTCATCCGCCATCCTGCCCGACGGCCGCGGGGGAAGCGGTCGACGGTCCGCCCGTTTCCGGAAGCCGCAGGACACCGACAGGCGGTCGAGGCCACGGTTTCCGGCGCGGTACTCGGCCCGCAGGGCTCGACGTGGGAGGTGCCCGGCATGCCCGGTTGGTACATCCACATGGAAGCGGCACGACTGGCCGCGGAGCGGCTGCAAGCCGGAGCGGTGCCGGCCGATCACGGCCTGGACCCCGCGGAGGCACGGCGGCTCGGAGCGTTGGCGCACAAATGGCGCAACTATCTGGCGCTCGGCTCGCTCGGCCCCGATCTGTTCTATTTGCTCCCCGACTTCAAGGCCCCGTACGGCGGGCCGCTGTTCAGCGTCGCCGAGTGGGTCTTCGACGTGTGGGGCACCGTGGAGGAGCAGTTCCTCGGGCCCTGGGAGAAGTGGATGGGGCCGGTCGGCGCGAACGACCGGCAACTGGCCTCGCAACTGACCGGGGGGCTCTCACAGCAGATCGCCCAGGGGCTCGACGCGCTCACCGGGACGATCGCCCGGGCGGTGATGACCCTTCCGACACGCACCGTCGACGTGTTCGGGCAGTTGACCTCGGGCCCGCCCCAGGGCCTCGCCGAGTCCGCCTTCTACTGGTCGGACATACTGCACTACCGGCGTACCTACGACGTTCCGCTGGCCCTCTACCGGCGCGGCAGGCGCGCCGAGCAGGTGGCACAGACGGATGATGAGCGAGCCGAAGCAGAGGCCGCGCAGGCTTTCGCCCTCGGCTGGGCGAGCCACTGTGCGACCGACGTCGTGGGCCACGCCTTCACAAATGCCAAGTCCGGCGGACCGTTCCGGCTGCACTGGCAGCGCCACCATCTGGTGGAGAACCACTTCGACTCGCTCGCCTACGACAGCCGCCACGGAGCCGGTACGCATCACCGGACACTGGGCACCTCCGCCCTCCACTTCCGCATCGCCTGGCGGCAGCGCAACGACCCGCCATACAACGGCCGCCGGGACGCGCCCGCCTACGACTACTTCGCCGGCTTCCCCGCCTATCCGCTGGGATCGTCCGCCGCCGACGAGCAGGCGCGACGCCGGCACTTCTCAATGGACGCGGCCGAACTGCCGCCGAATCTCTTGCGGTTGCTCAGCGAGACGCTGCGCGAGGTCTACGCCGACGCCCTCCCGGACATCACACCCGAGGTGCTCAACACCTCGGAGTCGGCGCACGTGTACAGCGACGACGGACGCCCCAACGACCGGGCGATGCAGGTGATGTGGCAAGTCGTCTACCGCTACCTCGCCCACATGGGCACGGCAGGACTGTCGCTGGCGTCGCCCGACCCACCGCCCATCGTCAACGACCACCCATTCCCGGTACCGCCCGGCAGCCTGGCCCCCGGCGGCGCCGACCGGGGCATCGACCTGTCCGACGACGAGGTGACGGTACTCGACCTGTTCCTCGCCCTGATCGCCTGGATCCTGTTCGTCGGACAGATCGTGGTCTGGCTCGTCACCGTGCTTCCCGGTCTCATCGTGGATGTGGCGACGTACCCTGCCCGCGTGGTGCTGCACTATGCCGTGGTCGCCCCACTGCACGCACTGTACGTGGCGTCCCGGCGGCTGCTCGTCATGAGCGGCTTCCTCGCACCGGAGACCTTCGAGATCGATCCCGGCCTGGTGGCACTGGGCCGCAGCAGCACGTTCTGGCGCGGCTCCCTACGCGCTGACCTTGCCGATCCCGCGGGATTCGCTCCCCTGCCCACCGGTGCCGACGAGCGCAGCGGCCGCCCCACGTCGACGTCCCGGTGGCACGCCGACCCGGCGTATCCGCGTGACACCCCGCGTGACCCGGTGCCCGTGCTGTCCCAGATCCTGTCCGCAGCCGGAGCCCCGCCGCTCGTCCCCGGCAACGGTGTGGACGACCCGTACAGCGAGTGGGTGTTCCCTTGGCGCTATCCCGAACGCGACGTCCAGGGCCACCGCCTGGGCTGGGAGGCCGACTTGGTGCACGCCGGGCCCTTCGTGACCGGGGACGACGCCACCATTCTGCTCACCCCGCGGCCCACCGACGTGGCGATCGCCCACGAGTACGAAACGGCGCCCACCCCCCACCGCACCGAAGAGATCAGCGGGAAATGGCTGCCGGAAGACCGCCACCTGGGCCACCCTGTGGACTACTCGCTGTACCTGATCTCACGCCTCGCCCGTGACGAACGGGTGCCGAGTTTCAACCTCGACTCCGACCGGGCCTACGCCTGGCAGTGCTGGGACTGGACCCGCCACCGCCCGACCGTGGACCCTGCCACCGGGACCGCGTGGTGGGACTGCCGCCCCTTCAGCACCCCGGAATACGACACAAAGCAACCCTGCACCCCGCCCGCCCAGTTCGACCCGTACAGCGTCCACGAGCATCAGCCCGGCCGGCCCGCCAAGCCGCTCGACGAACACCGCTTCCATCCGGAGCACCGGCGGCTGTCGCGCTACCTGGACCCCCAGGCGGTCCCGATCCAGTGCGACGACCATGTCAAGGGGACATGTATCCCGGACGAGCAGCGTGCACAGGCCGAGGGTCTGCCACCGGAAGGAGAAGGCTGATGGCTCAGCGGCCCCGGAAGCGGAACACGGACGCCGGGCACGACCGGCCAGCCGGCTGCGACGTGGATCCCGAGCGGGGCGCTCCGCCGGGCGGCGGGCCGGACCCCCTCGCTCCCCCCGCGACGGAGCTCCCTCCCGAGGACCCCGGCTGGCGCCCCTCAGACCTGCTCGGTGACCTCCAGCAGAAGTTCGGCGGGCAGCTACGCGAACGCGACCGCAGCCGTCTCTGGTTCCCCCACCTGATGATCCGCGGGGCACCGGGCGACACAGGGCGCCGCCCTCTTTGGCCTCCGCAGCCCTGCTGGCTGAGCCCGGACATCCATCTCTTCCCGGCCGGGTCCTCGGTCGACCTCTCGCGGGCAGTGCAGTCGCCGGTGGTGGGCCGCGAGTACACCGTGGGCGTACACGTCTGGAACCTGGGGCGCTTTCCCGCGTACGGCGTGAGTGTGCGTGCCTGGTGGGTCGAGCCCGGTTTCTTCAGCGGCACGCAGGACCCTCGCTATCGCCCTCACTTCATCGGCGGGACCTTCACCGAACTGGGTGACCGGGACTCCGGACAGGCACACCGGATCGTCACCCTGCCGCAGCCCTGGCGCGTGACGGACCAGAACGAGGCGCACGAGTGTCTGATAGCCGTCGCGGAGGCCTTCGCGGACCCTTGGACCGGTGCGTTCAGCCCCAATGGCGACCGGCACGTCGGCCAGCGGAACCTGACGCTCGTTCGGGGCGCCACGGATACCTCCTCCGTCCTGGACCGCCTGGGCGCCAAAGTGGTTCCGCTGGACCGCCTCGAGGTCCATCTCGGCAGCATGCGCCCAACACCGCTCAAGGGGGCGGTCGCCCGCGGAACGGCCCGCGACGACGATCCGGGAAGGGGCTTCGGCCCGCTGGAGCCAGGGCCGCCGCGGCGTATCGCCGAGCTGGTCCTCTCCGACGACGGCTGGCTCACCGATCGGTCCGGCGCGGGCGACGGGCGGCGGGCGGGCGGCAGCCTTCGCCGCCTGGATACCCACCGCCTTGCCGAAGCGATCGCCCGGCTGCTCGGGGCCGTAGGCACCACCGCATCCGACCTGCTGGCTTCCCCACCCCTCAACGGGGCCCGGTCCGCAGCACTTCATCTCAGCACTTCCGGCACCGGGTACACGGTCGTGCTCACTTCTTGACGACGGTCTCCTGCATCCGAGGCGTACCGGGGTGAGGGGTATTGAGACGCACACGCTCAGGACCGGATCACAGCGGGAGTATGCCTTCCTTGGTTGCCTGCACTGCTGCTGCGACGAGGAGATGAAGCGCTCCGGGCCCCCGCAGGTCCGACGAGGGGTCGCAGCCTTGGACGTCGGCGAGTGCGGCTGCATGCTCGTCGACGCCCGCCTCAAAGCGGTGACTGCCCACTGCGCCGCCGCGGACTGCTCGGTGAGTCCGTCACCAAGCGCCGCGGTTGAAGAGCTCTCTGTCCCGGCGACGGTTCTACTGCAGCCACTCTGAACCGAAAGGCGCGGCGAGGGCCAGGACCTCAACACCGACCCGCTGACCCAGGGCAAGGGCGTACAGCGCACGCTGCACCGGTGGTACGCGCGGTACTCCGCGGGTCCTGGCTGCCCCCGGAGCGGCTGCAGATCCTGCACCAGACGCCGGCTTGGCAACTTGTGCGGGTGGCCACAGCATTTAGTGGACACAGGAGCATCAGAAGGCTGGACCGGCCATCTGCGGAGAGCCGTACAGCGGGGAGCAGAGGCCCCCCGCTGTACGCGCCAGCTGCTCAGAACTTGCCACTGACGGAGATACGGGCTCCGGTGTTCTTGACGAAGTCGACGACATCGTCCGCCAGGTCGAAGGCAAACAGGACCGCCACTGTCTCGATCAGCAGGGTGCCCGCGACGGGGTTGAAGACGAATGTCTGCAGGACGTTGAATCCGGTCGGAGCGCCGAAGTTGAACGCTGTGCCCGCGAGGCTGGTGGCCGTGGTGGTCGCGCCTTGGCCGACGGCGGCACCCACGCCGGCCCCGGAGTTCCCCACCTGCCCGGCGGCCTTGGCGCCTTCGGCGAGCGCGCTTTCGACCTCCTTGCCGGTCGGCAGCCGGGGACTGATGTTGCCGGTGCCGAACCAGCCCTGGGCGAAGCCATAGCTCGCCAGCCCGAATACCAGGCCGGTGACGAACCCCGCCAGCGCCCCTTGCCAGGTCTTCTCCCAGATCTCCCCGAGCGTGCCCGTGCCCCCGGCGAATCCGGCCGCGAACCCGGTGGCGGCGCCCAACAGCGCACCGCTGACCGCTCCCGACAGCAGGAAGGCCGCGAGGGACTTGGCGCCGAACGCAGCGGCGAAACCGGCCCCTGCCAGCGCGCCGCCCAGCGCTGCGGCCCCTGCCAGCGCTGCTCCGAGCAGGATGCCCAACAGCACATCGCCGCCTGCCTGGGCTGCGGCGATGCCGCCGACTGTGCCCCCGACCGCCATCGCGGCGAACACTCCGATCATGGCGCCCAGGCTGATCAGACCGACCCCGAAAGTGACCACCGTCAGCACGACGACGGCCACGACCGCCACGATCGCCAGCGCGATGTGCCACCAGGCCCGGCCCGACGGATCCCTCAGTGTGACGGGGTCGTTGGCGGCGTAGGCGTAGCGGTTGAGGCCCACCGGATGCCACAGGTCCGCGGCAACGGTGTCAGGGACGAGGTAGCGGCCCAGAACGGGGTCGTAGGGCCGCTTCGGCGACAGGTAGAGGGCCACCTGTTCCAGCAACTCGTAGCCGTCGTAGGTGTCCCGTGGCCGGTCTCCTGGCTGGATGGCGAGGATCCGGCCGAACGGGTCGTACGCGATGCGCTGGACGACGGTGCCCGTGCCGGTGGTCATGAGGCGGACGGAGCCCCGGTGGTCGGTGTGCCACCGGCGGAGGGTTCCGCCTGGGATGAACTGTCCGATCCGGGCTCGGCCGTCGGTGACGATGCACAGCAGTTGCCCGTCGTGCAGTTCGACCAGTTCGTCGAGCAACACGATCCGCCGGGTTCGCCCGCCGGCCGTGATCTCCCGTACGGCCCGTTCGTCGAACGCCCCGTAGGACACCTGGGCGTTGGCCTGCCCGGTGATCCCGGTGAGACGGTCACGTCCGTCATAGGTGAGCGTTCCGGCGGGGCCCCCGGTCTGACGTCCGGCCGCGTCGTAGTCGTACCGCTCCGCTCCGGCCATGGTGACGCACACCGGTGGTGCGCCGCGTTCGCCGTAGCGGAAGTCGCCCACGTCGCTGCGGGAGAGGATGTTGCCCGCGGGGTCGTAATGGAAGTCGAGGGCGGGCCCGGTCCCGGGCTCGGCGCGGGTCAGCTGGTACAGGTCGTCGCGCTGGTACGTCCATGCGTCAGCCGGCGTCGGTCCGGCCACCGTCAGGACGTGCCCGGCGCGGTCGCGGGTGAGCCTCTCCTGGTCCAGAAGCAACCCGGCCGCGTCGGTCACCTCGGTCTGCGAGAGCCTGGACAGCGTGTCGTACTGCTGGGTGACATGGACTCCGCCGGTGTACACGGTCCTCAGCGGCTGGCCGGCCTCGTCGTAGTCGATCGAGTCGATCACGCCGGGAAGCGCCGTCAGCAGCCCACGCGGGCCGTATTCGTACGTCAGGACCGGGCCGGGGGTGTCGGGCACGCCGTTCGGATAGGTGAGCGATACCGTGCGGCCCAGCCGGTCGGTGCGGCGCCGGATGTCGTGGACGCTCCCGTCGGTCAGCGACACACGGCGCCGTTCGACCTCGCCGCGCACGTCGTAGTCGAAGGTGAGAGTGCCGCGAACGTCGTCGACCGCAGCGAGCCGGCCGATGCGGCGGCCCGGAGCACTGCCGCTGCCGACGTCGGCCCGGTCCAGGTAGTGGTAGGCCACGTCGGGCTGTCCGTCCTGGCTGCTGCGGACCATCCGGTTGAGTTCGTCGAACCGGTAGCCGGCGCGCTGGCCGGCGGCGTTGCGCCGCTCCACCAGGTTGCCCGTCGCGTCGTGGACGAACAGGACCGTGCCGGTCGCCGGATCGTCCACTCGGATCCGCTGCCCCAGCAGGTCGTACGTGACCGTGGTGCGCCGGCCATTGGCGTCGGTGATCTCCACTGGCTGATCGCGCAGGTCGTACCGGTAGCGCGTCACGGTCTCGGTGCCGCCGGTCCGGGACACGACCCGGCCGACCCTGCCGGCCGCGTCCAAGTGGTAACTGGTCGGTGTGCCCTCGTGGGCACCGCCGGCCAGCGTGTCCTCCTCGTCCCACATGTCGGACCGGCCAGGGACATGTACACCGAGCCGGAGGGCGCCGTCGGGCAGATTCACCCGCAGTGGTCGGCCGAGCACGTCGAAGCGGGTGGCGAGGTGGGGGCGAGTCTCGTCCGGGCCCTGCGGGTCGGGCCCCACGGGGGTACGGAACGGCAGGTACTGGCGCGCCACCAGGCCGCGGGAGTTGCGCCACACCGCGTCGGTCATCAGCCACGACCCATCGCCGTCGAGGCGTGCCTTGCCGACTTCCCGGCCGTCGGAGTCGACGAGGCGGCGGGTCGTGACCCGCTCGTCGCGGTCGGCACCGGGGTACTCGACGGTCTCGACGGCCGGCCCGGCCGGATCGAGCAGGTACCGGTAAGTGACCGTGGGCGCGTACGGCTCGTCGCCAGGGCGGTACTCGGCCGCCAGCCGGGCGAGGGCGTCGTAGTTGTTGCGGCGGACACCGCCGTTGCCGTCCGTGAGGGTGGCGGGCCGCAGAGCGTACCCGTCCAGCGTCGCCTCGATGACGTTGCCGCGGGCGTCGGTACGGCGCACCGGGAAGAGCCGGTCGGCGTCGAGGCCCAGGGTCACCGGTGTGCCGCGCGGGTCGCGGCTGACCAAGACCCCGGCAGTGGAGCGGTCGTAGCGACGGACGTACACCCACCAGCCGTCCTCGCCCGTGCGGCGGTGGTAGCCGAGCGCGGCGAGGTCGGGCGGATCAGCGCCGTACACGGCAGCCACCTGGGCATCTCGCAGCGCGAGCCGTTCCTCGGACGTGACGAGACCGAGCGTCACCGAACCCTCCGGAAGGCCGGTGAAGGGCTGACCGTCGTAGCGCAGCACTCGGGCGTCGACGACCGTACCGGTGCCGTCGGTCTGGGTGGTTCGGGCCGGCCGATCCGTGATCCACCGGCCCCGATCCGTGGCGTATGCCGTGACCGTGCGCAGTTCCTGCGTGGCCGACGGGTCGGCGGCAAGGATGCTTCGCTGCAACTGCTCGGTGATGTTGCCGAAGTCGTCCCAGCCGACGGTGGCGGTGACGGTGCTGCGCCAGGGCTCGGCGGCACCGTCGAAGTGGTCTTCCCGACGCTCTGTCAGCCGTGGCGAGGCGACGGTTGCGCCGGCCACGTTGGCGACGTGTGCCTGCCAGGTCTGGCGTACGTCGAACAGTGGGGCGTCGGAGTCCGGGTCGGCAGTGGCTGGATAGCCGGCGGAGCGGGTCACCCGGCCGCGCAGTACCTGCGTGGCCAGCCGCTCGGCCGGGGTGGGCGCGCGGTCGGTGCGTTCGGGGGTGCGACCGAGGTGGAATTCGGTGCGCTTGAGCAGGGCCTCGACCGTGTCGTCGCCCTCCTCCACCTCGTCGACCCGGGCGAAGCCGAGGAACCGGCGCAGCGCCGGATCCCAGTGCCCGTCGTGATAGGCGAACCGGCTGACGCGCTCGGCCGCCGCCGGTGCCGTCTGCCGTACGCGGCTCACCACGGGCAGGGGGAATGGCAGCGACGTCGACCAGGGCCTGCCCAGTTCAGCATCCCGCCGTGCCTCGGCCGGTGATGTGCTGTAGACGATCTCGGTGACATGGCCGAGGCCGTCGTCGACCCGGTTCAGCAGATAGGGCTTGGTACCCAGGTCCACCAGGCAGGCGGTCGGCCGGGTCCGATGCCGGGTGGTCAGCAGCAACCCGGCACAGCCGGTGCCACGCAGGTCCACCGGCTCCACCCGCTCGGCCGTCACGCCTGGCACCGGGGCGACGGTGATCTCGGCGCCGAACGCGGCACCGCCGAGGTTGGGCCAGATACGGACCGCGGCGGTGTCCACGTAGACCAGGTCGGCGCAACCGTCTCCGTCGACGTCGGCGAGCAGCAGCCGGTCAGGCCGGTATCCGGGCGGCAGCACTGGACTTCCGGTCATGGTTCGGGGCGGCCCCCAGCGGCCGTTGCCCAGATTGGGCCAGTACCGCACCCGTCCGCTGCGCACCTCCACCAGATCGGTCAGCCCGTCGCCGGTCATCGGCGCGACATGGACATCGGGGGAGCTCAGGTCGAGACCGGTGAGCGGATGGCTGTCGCCCACCGCCCGCCGGTCCACGCGCCGCCAGTCGTCTGCCCCGCCGTCCGTGGACACAGTGGCCAGCACCCCGTCGGCGAGCCGGAGCAGGTCGGCCGCGCCGTCACCGTCGAGGTCGAGCAGACGCACATCGTCGTCCCAGGGCGCGAACGTGGGCGAGTAGACGCTGACCACGGGCGCACCGAGGACGCCCTGACCGTCGACCGGGTAACGGTGCCTCAGGCCCCGGCCGACCGTGACCAGATCGACCCGGCCGCGTCCGGTGAGGTCAGCGGCGAAGGTGAGCGTGTCGGGCGGGGCACCGGGCAGCCCGGTACGGGCCAGGCGGCGTGGCGGGGCGAAGGCCAGTGCGCCCCGGTTGCAGGCCACAGTCGGCACCGCGCCGAGGGTGACCGCATCCGGCAGCCCGTCCCCGCTCAGGTCGGCGACAGTGCCGCCCGGTTCGGCCAGTGCCCTGGCCACAGCCGGCTCGACTGCCCCTACGGCGAACCCGCCGCCGGTCGTGTACCCGAACGCGAGCCGGGGGAAAGCCGTTGTACCGCCGTCAGCGGCGTGCCCCGAGAGGGTCACCCCGGCGAGCAGGCTGTGCCCGGTGGGCCAGCCTGCCGCGTAGTCGAAGGCGTAGCCGCGCAGCAGGCTCGGAGTCCGCGCCGGGGCGTGTACCTCGATGGACTTGCAGCGCCGCGTGGTGATCAGGGGGAATCCGGGGCGGCCGTCGAAGACCGGATCGGGCCGGACCTCGTAGCGCAGTTCCAACCGGTAGGCCGCCCAGGTCACCGACTCCAACAGGCCGTCGTCGGCCCAGGCGTACACGATCTCGTCGCCGGCCGGGCGAATCGAGCGCTCCAGAAGCCAGGCGTAGACCCGGGACGGATCGGCCGGGTCGGCGATCCGGGCAGTCGTCGTGGTTCCGACCACGTGGCGCACCCCGGCCCGGTCTGTCAACGCGAAGCCGGCACCCTGCCGGAGGATGCGCCAGCCCAGCCCGTCGGTCTCCGGCACGAGCCGCCCCGGCTCCCCAGGCGCCTCCACCAAATGCCCGGCGCCAGGCAGGACCAGCGGATCCGTGCCGTCGTAGCGAGGCAGCCGCCCGTCGCAGGACCGCTCGATCCGCACCACGGGCAGGCACCAGCCGAATCCGAACGGCCCGTCGCCGAAGCCCGTCGCGTACTGCAACGTCAGCTGCGGGGTGTGCCCATCGACGCCCTGTGGCAGGTCGAGCGGGATCGCGTAACCGCCGCCGCCGGTGTTGAGGTCGGGTGTGAAGCTCCCGCCCAGTCCACCGACACTACCGCCGCCCTTCGGCAGGCTGAGTACGTCCGGAGTCGTACCGTTCACGCTTCACCTCGCCGGGTGTAGCTGTACTCGACGAAGAGCAGGACGTCGTACACGGCCGAACTGTCGGCGGGGTCGGCCGCGGTGGCCAGTCCCCACTCTCCCAGGACGTCAGCGCCGTGCAGTGCGGCCAGGGCCGAAGTCGTCGACGGCACTCGTCCGTTCGCGTCCGGGATGACGTCGGCGTTGGCGCCGCCGGGAGCCGTCAGGGTGAGAGGGATGGGGGGAGTCGAGCCGTCACGGCCGAGCAGCTGAAGCGACACCGTCCGCACGACCGGGTCCACATGGTGGTGCGGAAGGTACTCGGGCCCGATCGGCAGGGTCGCCGCGCTTTGGCTGCGCCACAGGAAGAACCGGTCCGGGAAGTCGTTCCCCAGGCTGAACGACGTGTTGGCGCGCAGCGCCTCCGGGGGCAGCGGGGCCGCAGTGATCTGCGCGGCGAGCGCACGATCGAACTGGGCCTCGAAGTGGAAGGTCACCTGGACGTCGACGATGAACCGGTAGTCGACGTCGTTGACGTCCGGCGGGTACCGCAGTGTCCAGCCGGAGGCCATGCCGACCCCCTCGAACACGTTGAGCAGTTCGGGCCGCGGCCGGAACAGCACGCTGTCGTCCCGCCCATAGGAGCTGAGGAGCATCGTGTCGACGTTCTGCAGCCGCCACTTGACGGTCCCATCGAGCGCCCGGTACTGGGAGACACCGCTGTTGACCAGTGTGCCGCGCAGCCCGCCGTCCGGGACCAGTCCGACCACCGCGACCTCGACGGCCTGGACCCGGTGGTTGTACGACCCGGGGTACTCCCGCTCCAGGTCGAACAACAGCGTGTCGAACGAGATGCGCCCGGTTCGGCGAAACCCGGCGAAGGCGAAGGGGAACTTCTCCGCGAGGGAGACGACCCAGCCCGCCCGCAGCGTCTTGTGTCCGGTGCGGGTGATCCGGTCGTAGGTGAAGTAGTCGAGGTCGGCGAGGAGCTGATCGGAACCCAGCATCCCGTTCACGGCACTGGCCGCGTAGTCCGCGCGGATCCGGTCCACGGCGGTGTCGTAGTCGAACTCGTACGCCCGCTCCGCAAGCCGGGCGACGCGGGTCGCCCAGTACAGGTACCGAAGGGCCTGCTGGTGCATGAAGTCGGCCAGCCGCCGCCACACTTCCGGTGTGAAAAAGCCCTGTTCGAACCCGCTGAGCAGTTGCTGGGCCTGCTGTCGGCGCAGCCGCGCCGCCTGTGCCGAGAGGTCCGCGGCCCGCGCCCTGGCCTGGGACAGCGCGACTTGGTCGCTCGCCTGCTGGGTGGCGAGGGCGAGTTCGTTGATGTTCTGCTGCATCCGCAGCAGCTCGTAGTCGCGACTGATCACCCCGAGCCGGTGCCGATTCGCGGCGATGACCTCGTGGATTCGCCGCCCGTCGCCGGGAATGGGGTGGCTGAGCTCCCAGCTGTTCTGGGAGCTGTACCAGGCGATCTGCCGCTCCAGCCCGATCTGTTCGCCGGACATCGACGCGTAGGCCTGACGCGCCGCCTGCGCGTCGGACCGGCGCAGACCGGCGAGCTGCTGCGCGGTCTGCGCCAGGTCGATCTCGTCCCGCGCGGCAACAGCCTGCTGCTCTGCCACAGCCACGTCGGCGCTCGCCGCCGACACCGCCTGCTGGAGTTGAAGCCGGGTCAGCTTCCCGCTCTCGTAGCGGTCCATGAACTGGATGAAGTCCCGCTCGGAGGCCTGCGCCTGCTGAGCCAGGAACCGGGCGGCGCTCTGCAGGTAGTCGAAGGTGAACGGCGGCACGAAGTCGGCCGGGACGCCGAACCAGTCCAGACTCTCGCCGAGTTGGGCCACCTTGGCGGCGATATCCAGCACAACCGCGCCAAGACCGGCGTCAAGGTCGCCGGGCAGCGTCTCGGGGTCGGTCAGCAGGCCGTCGACAAGGGTGCCGACGGCGGCGAGTGCGGGCAGCGTGTACAGCGAGCCGTCGCCGCGGGTGCCGTCGGCTGCCACGACCCTGCCGTAGGCGGCCAGCGCTCCAGCGAGGTCGTCCCGTCGGTACAGCGTGTCGCCCTCGCCGAGGTAGGTCTGCGCGAGGCGCAGCCACAGCACCGGAGCTTCGAGGGCCGGGTTCAGATACGGGTACTCGGCGGCACGGTAGAGCCACAGCCGGGCGTTGGCCCAGTCGCCGAGTCCTGTGTACGCCTCACCGAGGCCCACCGGAATCACGTAGAAGAAGAGGTGGGCCAGTTGTACGGACACGTCGACCGCACTCAGCACGGACCAGCGCAGCTCCAGATGGGTCTTGGCCTTGGTCCGGGATTCGTAGGCGGCCGATACGAGGCCTGCGACCGAAGGTGCTGCGGCCTTCCGCCAGTTGACCGTCCTGATCTCGGAGCCCAGTACGAACCCCGCCGTGTACCGCACCTCGCGGTCGTCGCGTTCCAGACCGTCCGCAAGGGGATCGCTGCGCCATGCCGTGGCGATCAGTGGATCGCGCACGACGAGCCTGATGCCCCGGCCGAGCGCCGCCTGCACGTCGGCGCTGACCACCCGCAGGCCGCCGTCCCGCCCGCCCGTCAGCAGCCCGCCGACGCCATTGCCGACGCGGGCACCTGTGACGACGAGGTCCGCGGTGTCGCCGATGTCCGTGTCGTGCGTCGGAGTGCCTGTGCCTAGCCGGCCGAGCGACCTCATCACGCCCAGGGCGCTTCCCACGCTGCCCGCCGCTTTGCCGGACTGCTCATCGGTCTGCTTGAGTACTTCCTCGGTCCTCGCGACCTCACCGGTCGCCGCCGTGACGACCGCCAGGTTGTGCATGGCCTGGGCGGTGCCGAGCGCGTTCTCGGCTTCGCGGAACCCGTCGGCTGCGGAGTTCAGGAGTGTGACGGCCTGATCGCTCCGGCCCGCCTGGGCGGCCGCGGCCCCCGCGTTGAGCAGCAGGCCGGCCCGGGCGACCTTGTCGTCCTTCGCCTGGTCGGCTGCCGTCGTCAGCTGCTTCACCGCGACGTCGTATTCGCCGTTGTCGAAGGCCACCATGCCGAGCCTGGCCTGCTCCGCGAACGGCACAGCCCTCCCCGTACCCGGCCGGGGCAGGGCCTTGGCGGCTTCCCCGTAGCCACCCAGCCTGGTCCGGTCGATGCTCGCGTCAATGACGGGGGTGTCGGGGGTACGCGGTACCAGATCGCCGAGCAGCACGGCACCGGCGCGGACGACGTCCTTCAGGTGCGCCACGTCGTGCGGCGCGCCGAAGTGCGGGTCGACCGCCGCCGCCCGCGCCGAACCGCCGTCGGCGAGCAGCCTGAAGATCCGATTGCGCAGCGATTGGTAGGCCTGCGTGGCTCCCAGGTAGTCCCCGGCCAGCACCAGGCCGTGCGCCTTGTCCAGTTCGGCCTTGATCTCGTCGAGCACCGCGGTGCGGGGCGACCTTGAGGCCATCGCCTCCTCGCCTGCGGAGGCGGCCCGCACAGGGTGAGCGGAGTACAGCAGGACAGCCGTGTCTGGGCTCATGGTTTCTCCTTGCGCCGATGCGGTGGGGCGCTCGGTGGAGCGGTGTGGATGGATGACGGCAGCCCGGGTACCGGGAACCTCCCGCCTGCCGGGGGGATGTGTCAATGCGACGTCGCAGACATAACGCGCGAATGGACCCGAACGTCTAGCACGGGTTCCGCCACGCCGCGTACCTTCCGTGCACCGCCAACACGTATGCCTGAAAGGGGAGTTACTCGTAGCGCGGGAGAGGTTCGGCCGCCCTGCCGTCCGGCCGAGGCGCCCGGGTATGGCGGGCCTCGCGACCATCACGGAATCAGATCGGTCGGCAGCGACGGTGGCGAGGTGCAGGAGGCAGGCCGGAGGCGGCCGGCGCAGGCACGTCAGCTAAGGGCATGCGCAGGTGATGGCCACCCGGGGGCTTGTGAAGGACTTTCTTGAGGCACCGCGAGTGGTGCCACGGACCAGTGCCGGACTGTTGATCGCGGGAATGGCGCTGGGGGGGACTGAGTTGTTTTGGGGAGTCCACCGGTTTCTGCGATGAGCACGGGCTCTGGCTCAACATCGCACCCACCATCACTGGCTTCTGCTTCGCTCTTCCTGCGGCGCCTTTCCTGTTCGGAAGGCTGGCGGGTCAGCAGGCCCAGGCGGCCGAGCAGCGCAAGTCCGCCGCCGGGTCGAGCGGGATGTTGCCGACTTCCGGGACGAGCTGCTGGGCCCGTTCTCGGCGACCGATCTCCGGCAACTCTTACAGAGCGTTCACACTCTGCGGCAACAGATCCTGGCGGCGTCCGGCGGCAAGGGCAATCAGCGCAGTCCCTGCACATCGACTTCGCGCCCTTGTTCAAAGCGCAACACCAGCAGGTATGGAGGCTTTTCCAACCTGATCCAGAGTGCGGCAGGTTGGCCGTGACGGCTGCGCTTCCCTAGTTCATGCTCCTTCGGTATCCAGCCGTTCTGCGGACTTGAGCAAGTACTCGGGCAGTTTTGAGCTGGCCGCCAGAACCTCGATGCCGATGAGGCGGCCCTCCTCGTCGAAGTCGAGGTTGATCATGCCGTCGACGTCCACCGGATCGCACGGATACATGTACGCGGAGCGCACGCGAGCCTGCGGCTCGGTGAAGTACACGTACGCTGCGTTCACCGTCTTGTCGTAGGTGACCCTGACGTCCGCCACGATGGGCTGGCTCCCTTGGTTTAGTTGATGTCGGTGCTGTCTCTGTCCATGCTGCCGGATTCGCCTGCTTCATACCGACGCTGCGGGTTGCAAGGCCAGGACAGCCTTGACGATGTCGGTTGTGCGGGTGGTGCTGCAACCGAGTTTGCGCAGGAGACGCCAGCCTTGGGAGTGACGTTGGTCTGCTCGCCGACGGCTCGGATCCTGGCGTGAGAGGAGTTGACCGCGCGCCTTCCGGGCCGGAAGCGTGCTCCAGCGGCCCCGGTAGGGCACCCAGATCGTTCCTCGGCCACGCTGACAGCCATTGTCGGCCCAAGTCCGACGTCAGCTGCGGAGAGCGCTTCGATGATGCTGTGGTTTCGTGCGGCCCTGATGTCGTGGACGGCGCCAGGCAGGGCAGGTGCGGCACACAGCAGGCGTCCGAACGGAGCGGCGATGACTTGGACGTTCATGCCATGGCACTTGTGCTTGCCAGAGTAGTACAGGCGGTCGGCGGCAACGCGGTCGATGGACAGCAGGATGCCGTCCAGGATGACGAACGCCTTCGTCTTCGCGTCCGCACGCGTACTCAGACTGCCCATGCATCCCGGTCGCGCCCTCTGGGACCACTCACACGACCCCCGCTCGGGCTACCACTGAACGGGCATCACCCGCAATGAGCCGAGCGCCACCAGTGCAGGAAAGGAACAGGTCGAACGCATCCCCGGCGACCCAGTGTTTCCCGCTGTCGCAGCCGGGCAATGGCCGGCCTCGGCGAGCTGACCGGTTCGGCGCGCGGCGCCCCTGGGCCGGACCGGGGTTGGGGTGGGGTCCGGCCCTGCCGGACCCGTCCGCGCCGAGGGGAGGCGGAAGCGGGTTGCGCCCTGGAGGTCAGCGTGGGTGATTCGCTTGGTTCTGCCAGTAAGCCAGGTCGGCTTGGGTCGAGCGGGTCAGGGGATGGTCGGTGCCCAGCACGCGGATCCGGTCCTGCAGGAGTTCGGAGAAGTCGGTCACGGCGCCTTGTGGGTCTCCCGCCCTACCCTTCCAGTGCGCCAGGTTGTGTCGGGTCGCGAACGTATGAGGGCTGTCGGGCCCGAGGACGCGTATCCGGTCCGGTACGAGTTCGGTGAATGCAGCCACGGCCGCGTCCAGCTCTCCCGCCTCCGCCAGCCAGTAGGCGTGATTGTGCCGGACTGCAAGGGTTTGAGGGTCGTCGTGTCCCAGCGCGCGCGTCAGATCCCGCGCCAGTTCGGCGAAACTGGGCACGGCCTTGCCGGGCTCTCCCATCCGGCCTTGCCAGTACGCCAGGTTGTGCCGCGCGGCGCGGGTGTGGGAATGGCCGGGTCCCAGGAGGCGCAGTAGGTCCGGCAGCAGTGTGGCGAAACCCTCCGCGGCAGCCGCGGGGTCTCCTGCTTCTCCGTGCCACCGGTGCTGGTTGAGGCGGGTCATGAGGGTGTCCGGGTCGTCGCGCCCGAGGACGCGGATGCGATCGGGCACCAGTGCGGCGAAGCCGTGCGCGGCACCCGCCGGATCCCCGGCTTCCCCCCGCCACCGGGCCAAGTGGTGCCGGGCGTCGAGGGTGTCGGGATGGTCGGGACCGAAGCAGCGCGTCGTGGTGGCCACGAGGTGGTCGAAGTAGGCGCGGGCGGCGGTGGCTTGGCCGGATTCTCCGATGCTGCGGCCGTTGCGGTACAGCACTTCGTGTGCGTCGGGGTGATACAGGGCTTCGCCGGCGCCGGCGCCGGCGGCGAGGGCAGCGGTGTTGGCACGCAGAGCCTGCGCGAGGGCGGTGTCCCGCTCCATGTCGGGCCAGGCGGCTGTCAGAGCATCGGCCGCGCTCTGGGAGGTCTGCCGGTGCTGATCGGGGGTGAGGGCGTCACTGGTGGCGCGCTGGACGAGCTGATGGACACGCACGGCTTGGTACGGGGTGGCCGGGACGTAGTCGATGAGGCTGAGTCGGTGCAACACCGTCAGGGCGAGCTCGGCTTCGTCTGCCTGAACCGGGGAGGGCTCTTCGGGTGCCTGTGCGCCGGGAGTGCGGTGTCGGTGAGGTAGTCCAGGGCGGGCTGGTTGGTCAGCACCGTGTGCGGGATGCCGTCCGGGGCCAGGAGGGCGCTGAGCTGGAGGACGGGGCGGGCCAAACCGGCGGGGCGGAGGGCATCGGCGCGGTCGATGGACAGCGACCATGCCGCGGCCAGCGGCTCGGGCTGGTCGTCGGGCAAGGCGTCATGCTCCGGGACAGCCGTGGCCAGGGTGCGGGTGCGGTCGGCCAGGAGGGCGCGGTAGGCGGTGACGCTCTTGCGGGTGTCGTTGATGTAGGTGGCGGCCTGGGACAGGGCGAGCGGCAGGTGTCCGAGGTCTGAGGCGAGTGCTGCCAGTTCGCCCGCGGGCTGGCGGGCGTCGGGTTCGGTGAGGGCGGTGGTGAGGTAGGCGACAGCTTCGGCTTCGTCGAACAGGCCGACGGGGATGGTGTGGCGGCCGTCCGTGCCGAGGGCGTCGTCGCGGCAGCGTGTGGTGATCAGGGTGCGGCCGGTGGGGCTGGGCGGTGGCCGCAGGCCGCGTAGGTCGGCCGGGTTGGTGAGGTCGTCGAGGACGATCAGCCACCGGCAGGGCGGGGCAGCGGCTTTGGGGGTGAGCCAGGCCAGGAACCGCTGGGCGGCCTCTTCAAGGTCGTGGCGGTCGGCCCGGCACAGTTCGACGGCGGCCTGGGCGTAGGCCGAGATCAGCGCGTCGCGGGTGCCGGCGTTGGCCCACACCAGCACGTCCAGGCCGCCGGCGTCGCTGGTGTTGTTCCAGGCGGTGCGGGCGTAGTCGGCGGCGAGCTGGGTCTTGCCGACGCCGCCCATTCCGGTCAGCACCTGGCACAGCACCGCCTGGCCCCCGCCGCCGTCGATCGCGGCCCTGAGGCGGTCCGCTTCGGCGCGCGGCCGAAATGATCGGGCGGGTGGCGGGATGACACCGATCTGGTGCGGCCAGGGCGCCGGCTCCTGCGGGCCGTGCTGCTGCACCGTGACCGTACCGATCTCCAGATAGCCGGTGTTGGCGATCCCGCCGCTGCCGGCGCTCGCATCCCCCGTATCGCGCACCTCCGCGGCCCGCTCTGCACCCACGTGCCGGCGCCTGCGCCAGAACATCCCACCTCACCCGCGGTGTTGGTCAGTTCTCGCCGTAGTCGATGCCGGAACTGGCCTTGCTGCCAGGGCCTTTGGCGGTGGAGTTCCCGGTCTTCTTCACCTTGGCCGACCACCGTCCGCGACCACCGGGCCGCTTGATGCCGGTGGAGGCCGTGCCGCCGTCCTCCGCCAACGCCGCACCGGTGTCGACGGCCTCGTCACGGGGGCGTTCAGCCGGATGCTGGAACAGCGCCCACACGAACGCCGAGATCCCGGCCGCCGCCTGCACCGCTGCCCCGACCAACTGCCCGGCATCGGGACCGTTGGTCAGCCACACCAGTGGCGTCGACACGACGGCAGCCAGCGCCACCAAGATGATCGTGATCTTCCACCCCTGCGTCATCACAGCGCTCCCCTCCGTGCTGACGAACCGGTTCGGCCACTGTCCCGCATCCGCTCCGCGCATGCCCCCGAATCCGGGAAAGACGTCCGGGCAGGCGGACGGGGCTCCTGTTCGAGACTCGTTCTCGACGCCCTGCTCGCCGACATGGTCTGAGCACATATCTGGCACGAAGAGGTGACTGGCACGCCAGTATGTCGGGATGGCCGGGTTATGAAGGCACGCATGACCTGAAGGAGGGGCATGGCGCGGTGGTGGAAGATCACGCACATCGTCCTCGGAGTCGTCGCAGCCCTACGCGGCGAGCGGTATCCGCTGCATCGGAAGGCCCTCACATATGAGCGGACGCGGCAGAGGAGGGTCCGTGCAGTGGCGTAGCAAGCGATACCAACAGGGGCGTGACAACGCCGACGAGGCGATGGCCGTGATCGGCAGCGGCAATGCGTACGCCTCTCACGGAGGTGTGGCCGTCAGCGGAATCATGCACGCCGACGAGTTCACGGTCGTGCAGCACCGCCTACCGCGAGAGCCTGCGGACTGGCCGCACCAGGTGGGTGTCGTCCCCTCTGGTGCGCAGGCCTTTCAGGACCGTTCGGAAGGGCGCGAGCTGCGCACGGCGCTTGAGCACGGCGGCGCCGTGGGCGGAGCCGGTAAGACGCAGCTCGCTGCCTCGTACGCGCGCACCGCATGGCACGACGAGGGAATCGACATCCTGATCTGGGTGACCGCGAGCGACCGATCAGCGATCGTGTCCAGATATGCGCAGGCCGGCGTGGAACTGTGCCGGGCCGATGTGGATGACCCCGAACGGGCCGCGGAGACCTTTCTCGCCTGGCTCGCCACACCGAAGGGAACACCCTGCAAGTGGCTGGTCGTCTTGGACGATGTCGGAGATTCCGATGATCTGCGTGGTCTGTGGCCGCCACCGAATCCGTGCGGTCGTACGGTCGTCACCACGCGCCGTCGCGATGCCGCCCTGACTGCCGCGGCCCGACAGACGATCGAAGTCGGCGTCTTCAGTCCGGCTCAAGCCGCCGCGTACCTGACCGAATGCCTTTCCATCCATCGTCGGGAAGAGCCCGGGGAACAGCTCGCGGGTCTCGCCGCTGACCTTGGGCATCTGCCTCTCGCCGTCGCTCAGGCGGCCGCCTATCTCATCGACTCGGGGGTCGCCGCCCGTGCCTACCGCGACCTCCTGGCGGACCGGGCCTCGACCTTGGGCGGCAGCGCACCGGGTCGGCTCCCCGATGACCAGCTCACCCCAGTGGCTGCCGCCTGGTCGCTGTCGATCGACCGCGCCGATCGGGCAAGCCCCGTCGGTCTTGCCCGACCCATGCTCTATCTGGCAGCCGCGTTGGACCCGAACGAAATCCCGGCGGACGTCCTCACCAGCACACCAGCTCTGATCTTCCTTTCGATTCGCCGGGCAGCGGGGAAAGAACGGCCACGGTGGAAATGGTGGCCCCCCTTACGGTTCCCGGTCGTAACCCCTGATGAGGCCATCGGTGCTCTGCGCGTCCTGCATCGACTGAGTCTCATCGACTATCCCGTGGCCGACACCCCGGCAAGTATCCGGATCCACCAACTGATCCAGCGCGCTACGTGGGACACGCTCACCTACGGCCAACGCTCCGTGGTGGCCCGCGCCACGGCTGATGCGCTTCTGGCGGTCTGGCCCGACCATGACATCGAAGGCGATACCGTCCGGGCGCAGGTGCTTCGAGCGAATACCGCGGCTGTCGTGGAGCTCGCCGGCGACGCGTTGTACCGACCGCGCCTGCACAGGGTGCTCCATCACCTGGGCGAGAGCCTGGCCCAGGCCGGTGATGTGGCGGCCGTCGTCCGCCACTACCGTCACGTTGCGACTGCGGCCGCCGACCACCATGGCCGGTACGCCCGTGACACGCTCATGGCAGAACACAGCCTCGCCATGTGGCGGGGAGCAGCGGGGGACGCCACCGGATCGGTTGCCGCACTCGAAGATGTGTTGAAGCGGGTGGTGAAGGTGCGTGGGCGGTACCACCCTGATGCCCTGACCCTCCGGCACGACCTGGCCATCCGGCGCGGGGAAGCCGCGAACCCGACTGCCGCAGTCACAGGCCTCACCAAGGCGTTGGCCGAACATGTGCGGTTCCTGGGGGAGGAACACCCGAACACCCTCATCGCCCGGGGCAACTTGGCCAGCTGGCGAGGAGAGGCCGGAGACGCAGCCGGTGCGGTGGCCGAACTTTCGGACCTCGTGGAGCGCATGTCGCGGGTTCGAGGCCAACACCATCCCCACACCTTCATCGCACGCAGCCGACTCGCCTGGTGGCTGGGGAAGGCCGGAGATCCGGCAGCGGCGGTCGCCGCCTTACGAGATCTACTCGATGATCATGTACAAGTGTTCGGCCGCGAACACCGCGAGACCCTTCGGGTGAGGCAAGATCTGGCTTCGTGGCGCGGAGAGGCCGACGATACGAGCGGAGCCGTTGCGGCGTTCCTGGAGCTGCACCATGACCGGCGTCGGATCCTCGGTCCGCAGGACAGCGAGACTTCCGGGACTCTGGGGCACTTGGCTCACTGGCAGGGCAGGTCGGGCGATGTGGCGGCAGCGGTCCAAACCCTGACCGATCTGTTGGACGAACGTCTGCGGATCCTGGGCGTTGATCACCCCGACACTCTCAACACGCGGCAGTCTTTGGAGTTTTGGCAGGGCGAACTGGCCAAGCCCGGTGGTGACTGACGTTTCAGTCGAACTGCCGCTGCGGGACGGCCGTGAAGCTCGTCGTCCTCCCGCCTCTGCAGCTCGGCGTGAGGAATAAGGGTGCCGGAGGCCACGGTCACGAACATGCAGCCGTTCCGCAGGTGTTCGTAGAGCTTGGCGCCGCAGGCGATGGCGAGCACCGCCGCGTGGCCGTCCGTCGAGAGCGGCCTTTCGACGAGCGCCAATGCCGCTGCGGCGGCCACGATGGGCTCCAGGGCGGCGGGGAGCACCCTTCGGGCGGCGGCGTCGGGCGCGTCGGTGGCGTCCACCAACTGGCTGCGTATGTGGGCGGTCGATGGGACGAGGGAGCGGGTGTACACCGCGCTCATGGTCCACACGGACGCTGCCGAGGATCTGAACTGGGTTGTCTCGGTCGACTCCACGAGCGTGCGCGCTCACCAGCACGCGGCCGGGGCTCGCAAAAACGGGCACCGCCCGGGGAGCCCGGCGACCATGCCATCGGCCGGTCTCGCGGCGGGCTGACCACAATGATTCACCTCGCCGCCGACGGCGATTGTCGTCCCGCGGCCTTCGTGCTCACCGCCGCACAGGCTGGTGACGCACCGTCCTTCGCGGACGTGATGGGCCGCCTGCGTGTCCCGCGACGGCGCGGACGACCTCCGCACTGGGCCGGATGTGGGCCTGGCCGATGGGAACTGGCGGACATCTGACCGCAAGGCAGCCCCGGCCGATTTGCTCGACCGGGGCTCCTTGGCCTCCACATGCGTGACTTCTGCTCTGGATCGAGTCGGCCGTGTCCGGGGGAACGGATCAGCGCATCGCGTGCGCCCCTGGCCCGGAGGGTGCCCTGCGCGTGGACACGGCTGCGCATAGACCGCCGCGGGCGTCCTGGCCGTCCGTGATCCTGGCCTGGTTCCCGATGCTGCCGCCTCAGTCACCGGTTCGTATCGCCCCGGGACGGGAGGCCGGCAGTCCCCTGTCAACCCGTGAGGAGACGGCCGGGTGAGGGGCAGGGATCGGGATCGTGTCTACCGCCGTCCCACGGCGCCGGCGGGCAGGGCCCGGCCCTGTGGCGGCGGGCCGGGGTCCACCTGCCACGCGGGCCGGCTGCCGCTGGGCCGGTGTGGGGGTCAGTGGTGCTTCCTGTCGACGGCCCGGAAGCTGCCGACGAGCGCGAACGGCACCACGCTGCCGTCGAAAACCACCGTTCCGGGGATTGCGCTGCTGGAGTCTCCGCGCCCGATGGTCGCAATTGCGGCACCGTTGTCGCAGGTAATTCCGGTGAAGAATTCGATTCTCTTGTCAGTTTCGTTCCGGACGTTGAAGCTGGTCGCCGGACTACTGATTACAGCGATGCACTCACCCCCCTTGACCGAGTACGTCCGCTCGTTGACGTAGACGCGTTCGCGGTCGTCATCGTCATCCCTCCAGTCGCCGTGATTCGACCGCCCGTCCCCGCCCGTACGCCCGTCCCCGCCCGTCTGCCCGTTGCCGCCCGTCTGGCCGTCTCCGCCCATGTCCCCTCCCTGGGGCAAGGAGGCAGCGGCCTCCTGCACCGACGCGGCGGACTCCGGAACGGAATTCGAAGCCGACGCATAGTTCACGGTGGTTGCAGCGACTACGGTGATACCCACCGACAATGCGATCCCGACCACGGTACGCGTACGCATTCCGCTTCTCCCTCTCGCAGGCATAATACTTTCTCCATCTCTCAGGGATGCCAGCCGACCCGGCCGCCTACGAAAGAACCTGACTCACACCGAAATCTGTCGCCACTTCAGAAATCCGCGACAGACACCAGAACGGGGCCGAACGGGCGTTCAAGAACCCGGAACGACGCATGTGACGAACCATCAAAAAGTCACAGCAGAAGCGACTTGGCCACAGCACTGGGCCGTACGGGGGACTCACTGACACCCCGTCACACTTCTGCGCGCGTGTCGGGCATTGACAACACTCCGCACGACGACTACGACGCCACCCTCGGACTCCTGCATCTGCCCTGATCAGCGCCTCACAGCAGGAACTGTAGCGGGCGCACACAGCCGCCACGGACAGACTTGCCGACGCCGACGCAGGAAGGTCGGATCGCCCGCGGTCCAGTCCCAGTCGCCGCAGCCACGCAAGGGGAGCTGCCAGAGACCAGTACATTGACACCCCAGCTAGCCGACGGCGAGTCAAAAACCCGCGGACAGCACCGGAGCGGAGCGCCATCACCCCAGGCCCGACAATCCGCACCGCCGAAACCCCGGGCCCAGTCATGAGCCAGAAACAGCCCAGCGCACGACTCAGCGCACGAGACCTACCCCCTGGCGTGGCGAGGCCGTGGACGCCAGCATGAGTGAGGTCTTGGCCGCGAGTGCACCGGATGCCCGCGGCGCTGGGTTGAATCCAGGTATTGCCGCCCTCGCCGGTCGCACCGCAGCCTTCGCAGCCGGCAGTGGCCTTCGCGCCAGTCACCGGCTCCGAGCCGCGGCCGTGGTCACCCAGCCCCAGCCGTGGTGGCGGCCCACCCGTCTTCGCTCCACCCGCAGCCACCATCGAGGACGGCACTGCCCGCGCTGCCGCGGGTCGCATCCCAGCCGCCACCACCCGTGATGCCGGTCGTGACGGTGTTGAACCTGATGGCGTTGGCGCCATCACCGACTTGGCCGCCACCTCAGCAGCAACGGGTGCTGCTGCAGGAACGGGCACCCGCCGGTGGCGCCGGCGGGTACTCGTGCTTCCAGATCACCGACTTGGCCGCCACCTCAGCAGCAACGGGTGCTGCTGCAGGAACGGGCACCCGCCGGTGGCGCCGGCGGGTACTCGTGCTTCCAGCCCCAGCCCCAGCCCCAGCCGCGCGGACGCAGCCAGTGTCGGCCTGGCAGGCGGCCTGAGGAGCTCGGCCAACAGCCGACCGGTGACCGCCGGGGCCGATTTCAAGAGGGCCCGCCGAGCAGAAGATCATCCGCCTGCCGCCGGGCTCGCGCAGGAACACGGTGCCGCCCCCGGTCCCCCATAGGTTCGGCGATGGCCGGATACGTCGGCCTTGCGCTGACCGGAGGGCGAGCACGTCCCCGAACGCAAGGCTCCGGCGCTACGACAAGGTCAGGCTGCGGGCCGATGGCCACCCTCTGAGGTGATCAGGTCGTCCGTCCAGGCGATGACGTTCTCGCGGCGGTCGGCCAGGGGGGTGGTGCAATGCCGGGGACGAATAGCTGAACCCCGGGCAGACGGAGGCTGAGTGGGTGCGGTGGCTCTCAGCCCCGGGCCTCGGTGCAGTCCTCACCACGCAGGCGTGGGTCCTGGGGCACTCCCCATCGCGCGGCGGTGGCCGGCTGGTGCCACAGCCGATTCCCCGACACCCCGCCAGACCGCCGCGGCTGCGCAGGGGCGTGGCTTCGGCACGGCGGCCGGCACTCCGGTTGCAGCGCCACAAGTGCGCCGGTCAGGGGCGTTCCGGCGAGAGTACCTGGGCCGGCGAAGATGGCGGTGAACATCCAAGGTCTGCCTCGGGCCGTGGAGAGTCGGTTCGTCGGTATGACGCCTGAACGCAGGTGCTGAACACCCTGCACGGTTGTGCCGACGTACGGCAGTTGCCACCCCGCCCCGGGGCAGCGTCGACCTGCGCGTGCCGTGGCCGAGGCACCGTAGCTGTCACTGGCGAAGCACGTCACTCCTCACAAGCCGACGCGAAGAGGCAGAAAGCTGTCGCCTGCCACCCTCGCAAAGCGCCGCGCCGACCACCCCAGACGGCGCCAGGTTCGTGTCAAGGACCCTTGAGCGGTACCGCTGAAGTCCGGGCGGCGCATCAGCTGGTCACAGCATCCGTGCCTCGGTTGTTGGGAGCTTCGCCCACCAGTGGTGGTAGCGGCTGTAGACCTCCGTCTCGCGCTCGCCCAGGAGCGTCTTCAGGGATTGGGCCTCGGTGGCCAGTCCGTCCCAGGTGGCGGGCGACAGGGAGTGGAAAGCGGTGGCCTCGATGCCGCCTTGCAACGGGCGCCATACACCGGCGACGTAGCCGTCGACCAGCAAGGCGGGCAGTACGTCTCCGTTGCTGCGGATCACCAGGGGACGGTAGGCCGGGGGTATCACCCGGCTGCGGTCGGCGTAGGCAAGCAGGATGCTGTCCCACATCGCCATGAGCCGGGGCGGCGCGGGAGTATCGGCGGGCGGGCGGGGGGCGGCCGGGAGGTCGAACAGCGTGTTGCCGTCCGGCCCCTGGACCTGCTCGATGGTGCCGTCCCGAGCGGACAGCGCCTGGCGGACGGGTGCCCGCTGCACCATGGCGAATTGCGCCACGTCGGCGACCGACGCGGGCCCGAAACCTGCCAGATAGCGCAGTATCAGGGTCTGCAGTGCCTGTTGGTCCACCACGCGCCCCGCAGGGACGGGCTCGGTACCCGCCGCGACGAAGGACGGCCGGAGGCCGAATGACCACGGCCCGCCTGTTGGGGCATGGTGCAGCGGCGCGTAAGCCTTCAGCCCCCACCACGCGCCGTCCTTCTTCTCGGCGCCGAGCCGCTCCTCGACCCACGCCTGCAACTGTGCCGAAGTCCGCGGCCGGCAGGCGAAGGCCAGCAGCTCCGGTACCAGTTCGTTGGCGTCCGCCGGAGTCAGCCCCGCGTCGGCGAAGCGGAAGCCGAGCCGGGAGGCGTACAAGGTGGGCTGCATCGCCGCGCGGAAGACCGGATAGTCACCGACATGCACGGCGTGCAGGGTGATCCTCATCAGGGTCGCCTTGACCACCGCACGCCCGCTGAAGGCGGTATCGAGTTCGGCCGGAGCGAAACCGGCGACCCGGTTCCACAGCGCGAGATACGGCGAGGCCGGATGCTGCGCCTGGAGCGCGACCACGCGCCGCACCGCGTCGACGGCGGTCAACGGCTCGCGCTCCAGCAGCAGCTGACGGCTGAGGGTCGCCCGGTTGAGCTCGCGCGCGGTGATCACAACGGGGCAGGCTACCGTCCCGCCCCGGACCTGCCACAGCCCCAGTCCCAGTCCCAGTCCCAGTCCCAGTCCCCAGCCAGGTGACAGGAATCCGCGTACGTCAAGCATCGAGGGCACACGCTCGTAGCGCGCTGCCACCGGCCACCGGGAAGGAGGGCCGGGTACTGGCCTACGGCCTTGGGAGCGGTGTCAGGTCCCGGATCTGTCTGGCGGCCCTGGGCTCTGCGCGATCAGGACAACGCCGAGGAGGGAGTGACGCCGGGTCAGGCGGATCGTGGCCGCCGCAGCCTTGCCCCTCGCGTCCTGGTCAGGGAGTGGACCGCAGCGGCGGTGCCTGCCACGTCATCCCCGGTGGCTGGAGTAGGGGTGAGGGCTCGGGGCCGGGGTCATCGGTGTCGACGACTCCGGCGGCCGCGTGGTCGAAGTCGGCGGGCCAGCGTGTGTACGTGCTGGCCAGGGCGCCGGTCAGGCGAGCTTCGACAAGGTCGGCGGTGCTCAAGTCGGTGCCGCGCAAGTCGGCCCAGCGGAGGTCGGCGCGGTGGAAGACCGCGCCCTGGGCGTCGGCCTTGCGCAGGTTCGCCTCGCGCAGGTCGGTCTCGGTGAAGTCGGCGTCACGCAAGTCGGTCTCGACCAGCTTCGCGGCCCGTAGGTCGGCCAGAATGCAGCGAGACCGACGGAGAATCGCAGTCGTGAGGTCGGCGTGCCGTAGGTTGACCGAGACCAGGGACGCCTGGGTCAGATTGGCGTGGTACAGGCCCGCCGCCTCCATGCAAGCGCGGTCGAAGTTGACCTCGGGGAACCACAGTCCGTCGCAGTCGGCCCGGCGCAGGTCGGTGATGCTGAGGTTGACCCAGGAGTGCTCCCGGTGGCGGCAAAGCACGCCGAGCGCGGTCAGTGCCACCTGAGCGTCGGCGGCGCGGGTCTCCAGGGGTGCGATGTCGTTGATGGGCAGGTCTGCCGCCGGTGATTCGGGCCCGGCGGGCGGCCAGGGCAGGTGGGTCCGTAGATACGCGGCCTGGATGGAGATGATGGCCTCCCGGTCGCGGGCGGACTGCTCCGCGATCCGCCACAGCGCGTGCAACCCGCCGATGCGCACATCCAGCTTGTCGCTGCCGAGCTGGTCGACGGCCCGGCTGAATCGGTCGGTGACGTAGCCCTCCTGGGTGGCGCGCAAACCGTCCTGACTCACCCGCAGTTGCCGCCAGGTGGCGTACGCACCGAAGAGCACGATCAGGCCGCCGATTACCTGCAGAAGCGTCGTGCGGACATCGTTCACCGCCTTCAGCCGATCCTGCGCGGCGACGCTCGCCCCGGCGAGATCGTGGTCGACCACCACACCCGGCAGGACGACGAACACCGTGCCCACAATGACCAGCCCCGCCGCGGCCAGCAGACCTGCAGCCACACGACGTCCGACCCGAGCGTCGTGCCATGCCCGCCGCCCGCGGTCCGGTTCCCCCATCTCCATGGGCATGGGAGCCTAGGCGCCGCCCAGAAGACGATCAAGAGTGCTGTGCCGCTGGCCGGGACATGAAAACGGCCTTACTGGTTGGGTGAGTTGTGAGGCTGGCCCACCTGGGCCCGTGCGGCCTGTTGCCATCGTGCCCGCTCCGGCATTTCGCGCGCATACTTCGGCGAGTTACTCGAAAGGACTCGCGCCCTGGTAGCGCAGGCCGGGCAGGAGTCGGCACTGCACGAGCGCGTGACGGAGACCGGAGGCACGCGGCCGGCGCCAGTCCCAAGCAGCGCCTGGTCCTCGCTGCTGCCGACGATGCAGCGCGATACACCGCAGAGGCTCAGCGTATGGCCGCGCTGCGGGAGGACCCAAGAGTCCAGATCGCAACATTCGTCCGCTGCGCCAGGGAAATAGGCTCACACCGTCAGCCCGGTCACCGATTGGACTTCGACCTCGACGGACGTGCGGGACAGGCGTGCGTCGAGTCCGCCGAGGTCGCGGGCGGCATCGGTCAGCGAGGCGGGCATCCCCGGTGGGGGCCGGCATCGGCCCGCCCGCCCGCCGCCTGGGACGGCCGGGCCCGTGCCCTGACCGCCCTGCTTACAGGCGCCGACTACAGGGCCGTGCGCCCGGCCGACTTGCAGGAGGCCTTGTTCTTCGTCGGGCTGCCCGGCACCGTACGGCCGGGCCTCGTACGGGAGCTCACCCAGCATCAGGTCTCGGAGGACGGGGGCCTGGGCGGCTCCTACCACCTGCTAGGTCGGCGACCCGAACGGGATGCTCGTCGGGATCGACCTGGCCTGCGGGACGCTGCCCCACCAGCTCCGGGACTCTGCCGAGTCTGTAGACCTCGCAGGCATTCGGAGACACTCGTCTAGGATCCGGTGCATGGCGCTGACGACGCACGACGTGGACCGGTTCCAGGCGACGAGGCCCCGTCTGGAGGCGATCGCCTATCGTCTCCTCGGCTCGGCGAGCGAGGCGGAGGACACCGTGCAGGAGACGTTCCTACGGTGGCAGGCCGCCGACGTCGACCGGATCGAGGTGCCCAACGCCTGGCTGACGAAGGTGCTCACCAACCTGTGCCTCAACCAGCTCGCCTCGGCCCGCGCACGCCGGGAGACCTATGTGGGCCAGTGGCTGCCCGAGCCGCTGCTCGCCGGCGATCCGATGCTCGGCCCGGCCGACACTGCCGAACAGCGCGAATCCGTCTCGTACGCGGTCCTCACCCTGCTGGAGCGGCTCACCCCCAACGAGCGGGCGGTGTACGTGCTGAAGGAGGCCTTCGACTACCCGCACCGGGAGATCGCCGACATCCTCGACATCAGCGAGGCCGCCTGCCAGCAGATCTTCCACCGCGCGAAGAAGCACGTGGCGGCGGGCAAGGCCCGTACGGAGATCGACGAGGCGGCGGCCCGGCGGATCGTCGAGGAATTCCTCGCGGCAGCCACCAGCGGGAAGACCGAGCCGCTGGTCAAGCTGCTCACCTCGGATGCCATCGCGGTCGGTGACGGCGGCGGAAAGGTCCCGGCCCGCGCCAAGGCGTTCGAGGGCGCCCTCGCGGTCGCGAAGTTCATGCGGGGCCTGTTCAAGCCGGCCCCGGTCAAGCGGGCCATGGTCGGCGGCTCACCCGAGATCCACATCTCGACGGCCAACGGCGGCCCCGCGATCCTGGCGGTCGTCGACGGCCGGGTCGTTGGGATCATCTGCCTGGAGCTCGGCGCGGACGGCATCGTGGCGTTCCGCAGCCAGGCCAACCCCGACAAGCTGGAACGCGCGACCGAGGTGTGGGCCGCCACCGAGCACGGGCAGCCCCTGTTCCACGCCTTCTGACGAATGCCGCGCAAGGGCTGTCCGACGCACTTCCACGAGCCGGGTCACACCGCCCAACGAGGGTGTGACCTGCTTCACATCCTGTTCCTGTCAGGAAAGCGTGGGCTGCCCGGTTCAAGGGGCGTGACCGAGCAAAAGCGAGCGTCGCACCCGCGCAGACAGGAGCAGGAAATGCAGCACCGCATCATCGTCCTCGGAGCCGGCTACACCGGGGCCACCGCCGCCGGGCGCCTCGCCAAGCGGTTGCACCGCGAAGACGTCGCCATCACCCTCGTCAACGCCGAGCCGGACTTCGTCGAACGCGTCCGGATGCACCAGCTCGCGGTCGGCCAGGAGCTCAAGCCCCGCCCCTTCGCCGAGATGTTCGCGGGCACCGGCGTCGAGGTGAAACTCGCCGAGGTCACCGGTATCGACGCCGACCGCAGGGCCGTCACCGTCGTCGAAGCGCACAGCGCCGGGCAGCAGGAACTGGAGTACGACACCCTCGTCTACGCCCTCGGCAGCGGCTGGAACCCCCAGAGCGTTCCCGGCACCGCCGAGCACGCCCACGAGATCTCCAGCCGCCCCGGAGCGCTCCGGCTGCGCGAGCGGCTGGCCCGGCTGGACGCGGGACAGCCCGTGGTGGTCGTCGGCGGTGGACTCACCGGCCTGGAGGCCGCGACCGAGATCGCCGAGAGCCGCCCGGACCTTGACGTCGCCCTCGTGGCCCGCGGCGGCTTCGGCGACTGGCTCTCCGACAGGGGCCGAGGACATCTGCGAAAGGTCTTCGCCGGGCTCGGCATCACCGTGCACGAGCACACCGCCGTCACCGCCGTCGAGGCCGACCGCGTCCTTACCGACGGCACGTCCGTCCCGGCCGCGGTCACCGTGTGGGCCACCGGCTTCGCCGTCCACCCGATCGCCGAGGCCAGCACGCTGGAAGTCTCCCGCACGGGCCAGATCGTGGTCGACGAAACCATGCGCTCGCTCTCACACCCCGAGGTGTACGCCGTCGGCGACGCGGCCCTCGTGACGGGCCCGGGCGACAAGCCGCTGCGGATGTCGTGCGCCTCTGGCGTCCCCACCGCGTGGCAGGCCGCCGACGCAATCGCGGCCCGCCTGACCGGCGACAAGCTCCCGAAGGTTCCGATCCGCTACTTCCAGCAGTGCGTCTCGCTCGGCCGCAAGGAGGGCCTGATCCAGTTCGTCACCGCGGACGACCACGCCGTCCCCAAGGCACTCACCGGCCGCCTCGCCGCCTTCTACAAGGAAATCATCTGCAAGGGCGCGGCCTGGGCCGTCGCCCACCCCACCGTGGGCATGCCGGTCCGCCGCCGCCGAACGGTACAGCCGACGCCGGAGCCGCCAATGTCGCACGCACACTCTCTGTCGACGCGCTGAGGACAGCACTGCACGGCAGCTGAGGCAGAACCTGGTCCAACTCCACACTCCCACGCACCGGATGGACGCTCGGTCCGGGTCGCCCCCAGACGCCATCGCGGCGCGGGCCGGCCCGGACCTTTCTCCCTTCGTGTCGAAGCCATGGTGCGGGGCCCGCTCCCGCAGGAGCTGGGGGATGAAGGTGTCCTCGTGGTCGGCGTGTTCGCGTATGCGTGAACAGTCGCGCGCGCTGCCTCAGGTGAAGCGACGCAGTGGCGGAGTCGACGGATAGGCTGGCCGACATGCCAGATACCGCGCTCCTCATCGTCGACCTGCAGGGCGCCCTGGTGGCAGGCGCCCACGATGCCGAGGCCTGTCTTGCTCGCGTCGCCGAACTCGCCGAGCGTGCCCACGCAACAGGCGCACCCGTTGTCTACTTGCGGCAGCGGGTCGACCTCCCCGGCGTGCCGGCCGAACTGCTGGACATCCATCCCGCGGTGGCCCCGCAGCCGGACGACACCGTGTTGGACAAGGACAGCGCCGACTCCTTCCTGGACACGCCGCTCGACGGGCTCCTGCGCGAACACGGGGTCCGTCGGGTGGTCGTCACCGGCTTCGCAACCGAGTACTGCGTCGACTCCACCAGCCGCAGTGCGCTCTCGCACGGTTACGACCTCGTCCTCGTCGCCGACGGCCATACGACGCCAGAGCGCCCCGTCGACAGTCAGCTGCCGAGCGCGGCCCAGGTGGTCGTCCACCACAACGCAGTCTTCGCAACGATTGCCTACGCCGGCCGCACGATCCAGGTGCTCCCGGCTGTGCAGGTGGGCTTCGCCGCCGAACCAGCCGCCGGATAAGGGACCGCGCCGCCAGGGTTTCCGCGCGCCGCATCGGTCGAGCCGTCGGCTGTACGCCAGTTGCGTAGGAGGTGGAGCACTACGGAGGAGTCCGGTTGGTGCTCAATGTAGCTGAAGAACTAACAGGTGCCCGTCGGCGGGAAGTTCGATGTCGAGGACATCTCGTCGAACGTAAATGGCCCCCCGCCGGCAGCGGTGACAGCGACCGTGCCGCCAGAACCTGGGGACTCACAAGCAGGCCAGCCATGAGCCAACTCCACACAATCCGCAGCCGAGCGCGCACCGCCATGGTGAGCGTCGTTCCGCTTAGGATCGTCTTCAAGCCTCTCCCCAACACGGCGGGGTCTTCGTGCCCGTGCCATGTCTCGCATGGCGTTCCCGGCCCGTCCTGACCGCCGTCGCGCTGCTCGGACCGAACCGTCAGGACGAGAACCGGCACTGGGGCGAGCCGGACCGGCTCGACGAACCGGACGATCCGCGTGCGAGCGAGCCGTGTACGCCCTCGCCCTGGGGAGGGAACGTCCGCGTATGGTCAGGATGTCGAGCTCCCGGCCGTGAATGGCGCAGGCGAGCAGACCGATGACGTACTCCAGGAGCGCCGGACGCGGTCGCACGGTGGCGCCTGCGGCAACTTGCTCCGCGGGCAGTGGGAACATGTGATCGTTCTCGTCGGCCAGTTGCCAGCCGTTGAGGTCGACGGATTGAGGTGAGGCGTTGATGAGGGTCACCGTCTCCCGCTCGGGTGCCGGGCCATCGGGGTTGACCATGGCGGCCAGGATGCGCACTTCGGCTTCGCGCTGGACGGGCCGGGCAGGCGCCGTCTCGATGGGGTGGCCGGTTTGTTCGTCGGTGTGCCAGGCCTGGGACTGGAAGGCCAGGAAAACGGCCACCCAGCGAGATTCGGCGGGGAAATGGAGTATCAGCGCGCCGTCCTGCCAGACTCCGTTACTGGAACGGAAGCGCCCTACGCTGCCCTGGTTCATGTGGATGTCGTGCACACCATTGCCGGGCTCGAAGTCGAACACCTTGTCGCGCTTGTTGCGTTCCGGTCCCCATCGCTCGCCGAAGAGGTACAGGGCGGCCGTTGGATCGCCGATGGCGCGCTCGATGTAGTGGTCCAGCCTGTCGGACAGGTCGTTGTCGGGGCCGATCACATCGGGGGGCAGCTCGCGCATCGATTCCGGGGTGAAGAGATTCCCGCGGATGAAGTCCAGGCTCGCCGTGCCCGGTCGGGACTGCAGCTCCGTCCATCCACTCCCTGCCGGGGGAAGCTGTGCGGTCACGGGGTGCCGGAAATCGTCGATGGCCAGGAACAGCAGCTCGGAGGGAGACTCCTGGGACAGGACATTGATCGCACCGCGGTAGTGCGTGCCCCTGCCGTCGGTGAGATGGAGCTGGTAGTGCGGGGTGTCGTCGGGCGCCCCTTCACGGCGCCGGTCGATGACCCTGCACGCCAGCACTCCGTAGTTCTTCAAAGGCATGAGTCTTCCCTCCGCCAGTGGTCAAGCCGGAACAAAGCCGGTATGGAAAAAGGGGAAAGGCTAGAGATCGAGAACCACCCAGGCGGGATCGTGATCCGATCCGTCACCGCCATGCCTGGTACGTCGGTCGATGTGAGAGCTCTTGTGCCGCGTCGTGAGGCTCTTGCTGAGCCAGATCTGGTCGAACAGCTCGTACTTGGCGGGCCGGCCGTTCTCCTTGAATCGATGGGTCCACGACCCAGAGGCGGGCGGCGGCGGATCATCAGGCTTCGGTGCCCGGGTCTCCTCCGGATGCGCGAGCGCCTCCGTCAGGCTCAACTGACCTGCAGACTCGGTCAGTTCGCTGAGTGTCGGTGCGTCAGGCGTGTCGTTCATGTCGCCCAGCACGATGTAGCGACCGTCGGGGCGGGTCCGTTCGCCGATGATCCTTACGATGGTCTCCGCCTGGCGGGTGCGTCGCTCGTCGGCGCGGCGCTTGCCCTCTTCGGGGTCGGTGCCCCGGTCGACGAACTGGCTCTTGAGATGGTTGTTGAAGACGGTCAGCAGATGCTTGTCGGGGTCACGGGGATCCAGTATGTGCACTTCCAGCAGGTCCCGGCTGAATACACGTTCACCAGGTACGTCCGGATGGACCGCGTGCTGCCAGGAAGTCACCGCCCCCACCGGGAACTTGGACAGAACGGCGATGTCAATCAGGCGGGGATCATTGCCCTCGATCAGTGAAAGGTGCGGATAGGCACCGCCAAGATGTTGAGCAACGAAGAAGCGCAGGGTGTCGATGTCCTCGACTTCCTGCACCGCCAGTACGTCCAGGTCCATGTCACTGATCCGCCGGGCGAGCACCTTCTGTTCCTCGGGGTCTATGCCCTTGACCAGCTTGCCTTTGTACCTACGGATCCGCACGCTCTTGGGGTCGTCGAAGACATAGCTCGAGGTGAGCCGTCCCTCGTCATCAACCGGATGGACAGCCGATATCTCTGCCCGGAAGTTGAACCGTGAAAAGAGATTGTTGAGGTTGAATGTTCCTACGGCGACATCCATGGTGAACTCCGAGATCGACCCTCATTCCCCTATCGCCTCGAACATGTCGAGCGTAACCCGATTGGCCGACAGGCGAAAACGGAGCCGATGCCTTTGCCGGGAGGCGACCCGCCCGGTTCCGGATGGCACATCTGTCACTGGCCGACCGAATGTGAGCCAGACGGTGTGCCGATCACGGAAACGGTCTCGTTCGGCTGGCGTGGAAAGGAAGCTTCGGGATCGGTGATCTGGGAGTGCGGGGCTGCTCGGCCCGGGCTACGAAGCGAGGTCCGCGACCCCGGTGGACGGTTTCCGCCCGCCGGGTGAGCGGTGGGAGAGAGCCGGAGCCGTTGCCCTGTGGTGGATCGGTGTCCCCGAGCCGGTCAGCGGCAGACCCGTCCCGCCTCTGCGGGCCGCGACGATCTCCGCGGCGATCGACAAGGCGGTCTCCTCGGGCGTACGGCCTCCGAGGTCGAGCCCGATGGGTGACTTCAGCCGCGCCAACTCCGCCTCACTCAGGCCCACTTCACGCAACCGACGGTCCCGGTCGATGTGGGTACGGCGCGAGCCCATCGCGCCCACGAACGCGACCGGCAGCCGCAGCGCGACATCCAGCAGGGGGACGTCGAACTTGGCGTCGTGCGTGAGGACGCACAGCACGGTCCGGCTGTCGGTCCGGGTGCCCCGCAGATAGCGGTGCGGCCAGTCCACGACGACGTCGTCCGCCTCGGGGAAGCGTGCCGGCGTGGTGAAGACCGGCCGGGCGTCGCACACGGTGACGTGATAGCCCAGGAACTTGCCGACCCGCACGAGCGCCGCGGCGAAGTCGACCGCACCGAAGACGATCATCCGCGGCGCAGGCGTGCTGGACTCCACGAGCAGGGTGAGGCCGTCCGGGCAGTGCGAGCCGTCCGGCGACAGCTCCACCGTGCCCGTGCGTCCGGCATCGAGCGCGGCCAGGGCCTGTGCCGCGGCCGTGCGGTCGAGGTCCTCGTGGATCCCGAGGCCGCCCTCCGTGGAGCCGTCGCCGTGGACGAGCAGGGTGGCACCGAGGTGCGCGGCCGGGCCCTCGACGACTCGGGCCATGGCCACCGGCTCGCCCTTGGCCACCATCTCCACAGCGGAGCACAGCAGCGCCCTGACGGGAGTGTCCACGAGCACGGGCGTGACCATCACGTCGAGGACACCGCCGCAGGTCAGACCTACGGCAAACGCATCCTCGTCGCTGTACCCGAAGCGCTCCAGCACGCTCTGCCCGGTCTCCAGCGCCTGCGCACACAGGTCGTAGACCGCGCCCTCGACGCATCCGCCCGACACCGAGCCGATGACCGTGCCGGTCCTGTCGACGGCGAGTGTGGCGCCGGGGCCCCGTGGGGCGCTGCCGCCGACGGACACGACGGTGGCGACGGCGACATCGTGCCCCTCGGCCAGCCAGTTCTTCAGCTCCGGCAGAAGGTCAAGCATCGCGGCCCGCCGTCAGGACGCGGTCCGGGCGGATGGGCAGACTGCGGTGCCGTACGCCGGTGGCGTGCCAGACCGCGTTGGCGATGGCGGCCGCGGCGCCGACGATGCCCACCTCGCCGATGCCCTTGATGTCGACCGGGTCGTCGGGGTCGGTGTCGTCCACCCAGTCCGCCTCGATGCGCGGGACGTCGGCGTGGGTGGCCACGTGATAGCCGGCCAGGTCGGCGCCGACGGGCCCGCCGAAGGCCGGGTCGCGCACGGCTTCCTCGTGCAGGGCCATGGAGATGCCCCAGATCATGCCGCCGGTGAACTGGCCGCGTGCGGTCAGCGGATTCACGATGCGGCCGGCGGCGAAGATGCCGAGCATGCGTCGTACGCGCACCTCACCCGTGGCCGGGTCCACGGCCACCTCGGCGAACTGGGCGCCGTAGGAGTGTCGTTCCATGTTCGCGAGCGCGGCGATCTGCGCGGTGGTGTCCGAGCGTACGGTGATTCCTCCGGCGGGGATGACCATGCCGGGGACGAGTCGTTCCCGCAGTTCGCGGGCGGCCGCGACGATGGCCATGGACCAGGAGCGGGTGCCCATCGAACCGCCCGCGATCATCGCGAAGCCGAACTCGCTGTCTCCGATCCGCACGGTCACCTGCTCCGGTACGACGTCGAGGGCGTCGGCCGCGACGAGAGTGAGCGCGGTCCGCGCGCCGGTGCCGATGTCGGCCGCCGATATCCGGACGGTGAAGCGGCCGTCGGCCTCGGCGGTGATGGCGGCGGTGGAGGGGGCGGCGCCCGCGGGGAAGGACGCGGCGGCGGTGCCGGTGCCCAGCAGCCATCGGCCTTCGCGGCGCACACCCGGCCGGGGATCGCGCTCGGTCCAGCCGAAACGGCGAGCGCCCTTCTCGAAGCAGGCGCGCAGGTTGCGCTGGGCGAAGGGCAGGCCGGAGACGGGGCCCTTGTCCGGTTCGTTGCGCAGTCGCAGTTCGATCGGGTCGATCCCGCACTTCTCGGCGAGTTCGTCGAGAGCGGACTCCAGCGCGAAGGCTCCCGGAGCCTCACCGGGCGCGCGCATGAAGGTGGGGCTGGGAACGTCGAGGCGTACGACGCGGTTCTCGGTGTGGTGGGCGTCGGCGTCGTACATCACCCGCGCCACGCCTGCGCTCGGCTCGACGAACTCGTACACGGTGGCGGTGCGGCTCACCGAGCGGTGGTCCAGGGCACGCAGCCGCCCGTCGGCGTCGGCGCCGAGCCTGACCCGCTGGACGGTGGGGCTGCGGTGCCCGGCCAGCGAGAACATCTGGGGCCGGGTCAGAGCGACGCGCACCGGACGCTGGAGGATCGTCGCGGCCATCACGGCCGCCACCTGGTGGGCGCGTACGCCCTTGCTGCCGAAGCCACCGCCGACGTGTTCCGAACGCACCCGCACCGAGGCGGGATCCAGCGAGAACAGGTTCGCCAGCTCGCCGACGACCCAGGTGGCGCCCTGGTTGGAGTCGACCACCTCCAGTCGGCCGTCGTCCCAGCGGGCGGTCGCCGCGTGGGGCTCCATGGGGTGGTGGTGTTCCTCCGGAGTGGTGTACTCCTCGTCCACGACGGCTGCCGACGTGGCCAGTTCGGCTTCCAGGTCGCCCTTGTCCGTCACTCCCGGCATGTGGCCGTCCACCGGATAGGAGTCCGGGTGCTCGCCGGTGAACTCGATGTCGTGCGGCAGCGGTTCGTAGTCGACGATCAGGGCCTCGGCCGCCTCCCGCGCCTGCTCGGGTGTCTCCGCGACGACCAGGGCCACCGGCCAGCCCAGGTGGGGCACGGTGTCGTTCTGGAAGACGGCGCAGGTGGGGTCGGGCCTGATGCCCAGCAGGCCGACGTAGTCGGTCTCCAGGCGCGGGGTGCTGCGGTGGTCCAGGACTGCGACGACGCCGGGCATCTCGAGGACGGAAGCGCTGGCGATGTCGCGGATGCGGCCCCGCGCCACGGTGGACAACACCAGCCATCCGTAGGCGAGTTCGGTGAACGGTATGTCGCCCGCATAGCGTGCCGCGCCGGTGACCTTGTCCCGGCCCTCCACCCGGACGTGACCGGTGCCGACCGCACGTACGGCGGCTGATTGCGCGGTGGTGGTCATCGAGCGGCCTCCTCGGCGAGTTCGCTCAGCACGGCCACGGTCAGGTTACGCATCAGGGTCACCTTGTATCCGTTGTGCGGCAGCGGCCGGGCCGCCGCGAGTTCGGCTTCGGCGGCGGCCGCGTACGTCTCGGCCGTGGCGGGCGCCCCGATCAGGACCCGCTCTGCGGCGCGTGCGCGCCATGGCCGCGAGGCGACCGCGCCGAACGCCAGGCGGGCGTCGTGCACGACCCCGTCGCGGATGTCGAGCGCGGCCGCGACGGAGCCGATGGCGAAGGCGTAGGAGGCGCGCTCGCGCACCTTCCGGTACCGGGAGCGGGCCGCGACCGGCACCCGGGGCAGGGAGACGCCGGTGATCAGCGCACCCGTCGGCAGGGCCGTCTCGCGGTGCGGGGTCTCGGCAACGGGAAGATACAGCTGACCGACCGGCAACTCGCCCTGCCCGTCGGCGGTTTCGTAATGCAGAACTGCGTCGAGGGCGGTCAGGGCAACGGCCATGTCCGAGGGGTGTACGGCCACACATGTCTCGGACGCGCCGAGGATGGCGTGGTTGTGGTGCTCGCCGCTGATGGCCGGGCAGCCGCTGCCGGGTTCGCGCTTGTTGCACGGCTTGGTCGTGTCGGTGAAGTAGGCGCAGCGGGTGCGCTGGAGGAGGTTGCCGCCGACCGTGGCCATGTTGCGCAGCTGGCCGGAGGCACCGGCGAGCACCGCCTGGGCCAGCATCGGGTAGTGGCTGCGGACTACGGGGTGGGCAGCGAGGTCGCTGTTGGTGACCGTCGCGCCGACGCGCAGTCCGCCGTCGGCGGCCGGCTCGATGCGGTCCAGGGGCAGTTCCCGTACATCGACGAGGCGGGCGGGGCGTTCTACTCCGCTCTTCATCAGGTCGACCAGGTTGGTGCCGCCGGCGAGGTAGCGGGCGTCCGGATCGTCGTCGAGGAGGGCGACGGCACCCGACACGTCGGGGGCCCTGCGGTAGTCGAACTCCCTCATGCGGCAGCCTCCCTGGACTGGGCCGGCACGTCCGCGGCTGACGAGGCGTCGGCCTCGGCCGCTCGTGCGACGGCCTCGACGATCGACGTGTAGGCGCTGCAGCGACACAGGTTGCCGCTCATCCGCTCACGGATCTCGTCCGGGGTCAGCGGTGGCGGCCCGGCCGCCGGACGTACGTCGTCGGAGGCGGCGCTCGGCCATCCCGCCGCGTGCTCCGCGAGCATGCCGATCGCCGAACAGATCTGTCCGGGGGTGCAGTAACCGCACTGGTATCCGTCGAGTTCGAGGAACGCCTGCTGCACCGGATGCAGGTGGTCGCCGTCCGCGACGCCTTCGATGGTGGTGATCTCACGTCCTTCGGCCGCGACCGCGAGTTGCAGACAGGCGACCGTCCTGCGGCCGTCGACCAGAACGGTGCAGGCACCGCACTGCCCCTGGTCGCAGCCCTTCTTGGTGCCGGTGAGATCGAGTCGCTCGCGCAGGGCGTCGAGCAGGGTGGTGCGGTGGTCGACGGGCAGCGTGTGCTTCTCGCCGTTGATGTGCAGGGTGATGACGCTGGACGTCGATAAGGCCATGAGCAACTTCCTTCAGGCATGCGGTACTTGAGGGGCTCCGAGCCTCGGGCGTGCGTGAACCTGGAAGGCGCCGTCTCGGCTACCTGGGGTGCGCGTCGCCGTGAGGGTGTGCCGGTGGTGCGCGGCCTCGCTGGTGATCGGGTGCGCTGGTAATGAGTTGGGGGGTGATGGTGAGCGTTTGGGACAGTGGGGGCGTGACGATGGTGCGCTTGAGCTCGTGGGAGCGCATGGAGTGCACGAGGTACACGGCGGAAGATGAACAGCGCTGAACGGTGGCAGAGGACTGACGTGCCTGTCGTGTCCGAAGCTAGAGTGGACCCCAACCGGACATCTGTCCGCTACCGGGAAACGTAACGGACAGCTGTCCGCTTGGCAAGGGTGCGCTCCTGCCACGTGCCTCAAGGAGTGACGGTGCAGCACAAAAAAGACACCCCTCTGCGCTCGGACGCGCAACGCAACCGTGAACGCATCCTGTGCGTCGCCCTGACCGAACTGACGCAGTGTCCGGACGCGCCCCTCAGCACCATCGCCAAGAAGGCGGGGGTCGGCCAGGGCACGTTCTACCGCAACTTCCCCAACCGCGAGACCCTCGTCCTGGAGATCTACCGCCACGAGATGCAGCAGGTCGCCGACAGCGCGACGCAACTGCTCCAGGAGCTGCCGCCGCAGCAGGCCCTGCGCACCTGGATGGACCGCCTGGCCGAGTTCGCCATGACCAAGGCGGGCCTGGCCGACGCGATCCGCCTCGCCACCGGTGCGCCAGGAGGCCCGGCTAAACCCTCCCCCACACCCGTCGCCGAGGCAGCCGAACTCCTGCTCCGCACAGCCGAGGAGGCAGGCACCATCCGCCCCGGGGTCACGGCCGACGACTTCGTCCTCGCCATCGCGGGCCTGTGGCAGATGACCCCGACGGAGGACTGGCGACCGCGCGCGGCACGGCTTCTCGACCTGGTCATGGACGGGTTGCGGGCGGGTGCGGAGAGGCCGTGAAGGTCAGCGTCGTGTGACCGCACGCGACCGCGTCCGGTCTCGATCAGGCCCGGCATCTGCAGCTTGGCGCGCAGGGACGCGGCAGTCACGTCCAGCAAGCGTCCGGTTCGCTCCCGATGGGCGTGCGAGACCTCGCTGATGATCTGCTGCCGGTGGACAGCGGAGCCAGTGCGCTCGGCGAGCAGGCTGAGCAGATCGAACTCCTTGCGGGTGAGTTGGACGGTCGAACCGCCTCCGCTCCCTTGCCGGGTGGACACTTCGATGTGCACGGGGCCAAGGCGCAGGATCGTCTTGCCGCTACGGCTGTCCGGGTCCTGCGACTCCAGGAGGCCCTCGGTGTCTTGCCCCGGGTCGCCCCAGGCCCGTGCCGGTAGTTCACGTAACGGCTGGACGACTCCCGTGTTGCGCGCGAGCAGGTCGAACACGCGGAATTCCGTGGGCGTCAGCTTCAGCGGCGCATCGGCCACGCCGGTCTCGAAGTGACCGGCATCACAGTAGGCAGGGAGTTCATCCTCAGGTCATCATATGACCTGAGCACCGTACGACCGGGCGAGCGACCAGGGTCGCGCGCGGTACGAGACCGAGCCGCGCCCGGTGAGAGAGCCGCACAGCAGGACGAGGATGGGCATGAACGACCAGCAGACGCCAGACAGGTCGGCACGGCCGCGCGTGGGCGTGGTGGGGCTCGGGGCCATGGGTCTCGGCATGGCACGCAGCCTGCGCGGCGCGGGCCACGAGGTGGGGGTCCACGACCTCCGACCGCAGGTGGCCGCGGACTTCGCCCGGAACGGCGGCAGCGCTTACGCCTCCCCCGCCGCCCTCGCCGCCGAGACGGACGTCCTCGTCGGCGTCGTGGTCAACGCCGCGCAGGTCGACGCCGTGCTGTTCGGCCCCGAAGGCGCCGCCGACCGACTCCGCCCGGGTGCCGTCTACGTGATGTGCTCAACGGTCGACCCGGGCTGGTCCGCCGAGCTGGAGGGGCGGCTGGCCGAGAAGGGCGTGCTGTACCTGGACGCCCCCATCTCCGGCGGCGCCGTCCGCGCGGCCGCCGGTGAGCTCACGATGATGACCTCCGGCTCCCCCGCCGCGTACGCACTCGCCGACCCGGTCCTGGAGGCCATGAGCAGCACGGTCTACCGGCTGGGCGAGCGGGCCGGGCTCGGCTCCCAGGTCAAGATCGTGAACCAGCTGCTCGCGGGCGTGCACATCGCGGCGGCGGCCGAGGCCATGGCCCTCGGCATCAAGGCCGGGGTCTCGGCCGAAGCCCTGTACGAGGTCATCACGCACAGCGCGGGCAACTCCTGGATGTTCGAGAACCGCATGGCGCATGTGCTCGCCGGGGACTACACGCCGCTGTCCGCAGTCGACATCTTCGTCAAGGACCTCGGGCTGGTGCTCGACGCCGCGCGACCCGACAGGTTCCCGCTCCCCCTCGCCTCCACCGCGCACCAGATGTTCCTGCACGCCTCGGCTTCCGGGCTCGGCGGCGAGGACGACAGCGCGGTGATCAAGATCTTCCCGGGCGTGGACCTGCCGAAGCCGGCCGACCTCCCGGATCCGACGGACCTGCCCAAGGCGGAGGGCTGACATGGGAGTCCGACTCGGCTGCCTCGCCGACGACTTCACCGGCGCCACCGACCTCGCGAACAACCTCGTGCGTGCGGGCATGCGCGTCGTCCAGCTGATCGACGTACCGGAGGACCGGACCGACGCGCAGGCCATCGACGCCGACGCCGTCGTCATCGCCCTCAAGTCGCGGACGACCCCCGCAACCGAAGCCGTCGACGCCTCACTCCGGGCCCTCGCCTGGCTGCGGTCCGCCGGCGCCGAGCAGATCTACTTCAAGTACTGCTCCACCTTCGACTCCACCCCCGCGGGCAACATCGGCCCGGTCACCGAAGCACTGATGGACGCCCTGGGCGCGGACTTCACGATCGCGACTCCGGCGTTCCCCGACAACGGCCGCACCGTCTTCAAGGGCCACCTCTTCGTCGGTGACGTGCTGCTCAGCGACAGCGGGATGCGGCACCATCCGCTCACGCCGATGACCGACCCGAACCTCGTCTCCGTACTGCAGGCCCAGACCGGGCGGCCCGTCGGTCTCGTCGACCACACCGTCGTCGCCGGCGGCGGCGATGCCGTCCGGACCCGGTTCGACGAGCTGCGCAAGGAGGGTGTCGGGGTCGCGATCGTCGACTCCGTGTCCAACCGCGACCTCGTACGGTTGGGCGAGGCCGTACGGGACCTGCCGCTGGTGACCGCCGGTTCCGGACTCGCGATCGGGCTGCCCGCGAACTGGGGCTTCGAGCCGTCCGCCGCGGCCGCGCAACTGCCGCCGGCCGACGGGCATGCCGCCGTCGTCTCAGGCTCGGTGTCCGACGCCACGAACGGGCAGGTGCTGGAGTTCCTGCGCACCGGACGGCCCGCGTTCAGCGTGGACCCGCTGCGGATCGCGGCCGGTGAGGACGTGGCCGGGCAGGCGCTCGCCTTCGCCGAGGCGCACCTCGCCGACGGGCCGGTCCTCGTCTACTCCACCGAGGCACCCGATGCCGTACGGGCCGTCCAGGGCCGGCTCGGTGCCGCCGAAGCCGGTGAGCTCGTGGAGCGGACACTGGCCCGGGTGACACGGGGACTCGTGGACCGCGGGGTCCGCCGGCTCGTCGTCGCGGGCGGCGAGACCTCGGGCGCCGTCGTCCAGGCGCTCGGCATCACCCGCCTCCGTATCGGACCGCAGATCGCGCCCGGGGTGCCCTGGTGCGCGGCGACGCTGCCCGGCGGCGACACCCTCCACATCACCCTCAAGTCCGGCAACTTCGGCGGCCCCGACTTCTTCACGGACTCGCTGGCCCTCCTGGACGGGGAAGCATCGTGACCACCGACGTGACCACGGACACCACACCGGACACCCTCGTGGACGCCGCGCGCCGCGAGATCGTCCGGGTCGGCACCAGCCTGTTCGCCCGGGGATACGTGCACGCCAGCGCCGGAAACATCAGCGCGCGGGTCGGCGACAGCCACCTGATCACGCCCACCGACGCCGCCCTCGGCTTCCTCGACCCCGACCGGCTCGCGCTGGTCGACGCCTCCGGTGAGCAGGTGGCGGGCGACCGCGCCAGCAAGACCCTCGCGCTGCACCGGCGCATCTACGAGGCCGACCCCACGGCCCGGTTCATCATCCACACCCACTCCACGCACCTGGTCGGGCTCACCCTGGCCGGTGTGTGGCACCAGGACGACGTGCTCCCGCCCATCACCCCGTACTACGTGATGAAGGTGGGGCACGTTCCACTCGTCCCTTACCACCGGCCCGGTGATCCGCGCGTGGCCGACCTGGTGACCGCCCGGATCGCCGACCGGGCGGCGGGCGGCACCCCGATCAGGGCCGTGCTGCTGGAACGTCTGGGCCCCGTCGTCTGGGGTCCCGACCCGGCCACCGCCCTCGCCGTCCTCGAGGAACTCGAGGAGACGGCACGTCTCTGGCTCCTGACCGATCGTCGCCCTGAGCCACTCCCCCGTCACGCGATCGACGAACTGAGGTCCACGTTCCGAGCAGCGTGGTGACCAGCCCCCCACCCCGTCAGAGAATCCCCTGAGCCGCTTACGAAGGATTGCTCCATGTCCCTGTCTGCGACGACGGACGAGGCCACCCCCGACCTCGCCCGTGAGAACGCCGTCTTCCGCAAGGTCGTACGACGCATCGTCCCCTTCCTGATCCTCTGCTACGTCTTCTCGTACCTGGACCGCGTCAACGTCGGCTTCGCCAAGCTGCAGATGTCGGACGACCTCGGGTTCAGCGAGGCCGCGTACGGCCTGGGCGCCGGTCTGTTCTTCATCGGCTACTTCCTCTTCGAGGTGCCGTCGAACCTGATGCTGCAGCGCATCGGCGCCCGTACCTGGATCGCCCGGATCATGATCACCTGGGGCGTGGTCTCGGCGTCGTTCATGTTCGTCAACAGCGAGACCACGTTCTACGTGCTCCGGTTCCTCCTCGGTGCCGCGGAGGCCGGCTTCTACCCGGGCGTGATCCTCTACTGCACCTACTGGTTCCCCTCTCACCGGCGGGCCCGGGTGATCGCGCTGTTCATGTCCGCGATCCCGGTCGCCGGCATCTTCGGCAACCCGCTCTCCGGCTGGATCATGGAACGTTTCCAAGGCGTGAACGGCTGGCAGGGCTGGCAGTGGATGTTCCTGCTGGAGGCCATCCCGGCGCTGATCATCGGTGTGGCGACGTTGTTCTACCTCGACAACGGAGTGCGCGACGCGAAGTGGCTCAGCGACGAGGAGAAGGACATCGTCGAGCGGGCGATCGCAGAGGACACCGCGCACCGGACCGTGCACGGCAAGACGTGGGACGCCTTCCGCGAGCCCAAGGTGTGGCTGATGTGCCTCATCTACTTCTGCTTCGTGATGGGCCAGTACGCCCTGACCTTCTGGATGCCCACCTTCGTCCAGTCCACCGGCATCGAGGGCAGCCTCGCGATCGGTGTGCTGAGCGCCGTGCCGTTCCTTGCCGCGCTCGTCGCGATGAACGTGTTCGGGCGGTCCGCGGACAAGCGCCGTGAGCGCCGCTGGCACCTGGTGATTCCGTCTCTGATGGGCGCCGTCGGCTTCTCGCTCGCGGCGAGCTGGTCCGGGTCGACCGCACTGTCCCTGGCCGCGCTGTCCTGCGCCGCGGCCGGTGTGCTGACCTGTGCCCCGCTGTTCTGGTCGCTGCCGACCGCGTTCCTGGGCGGCACCGCCGCGGCCGCCGGTCTCGCCGTCATCAACTCGGTGGGCAACCTGGCCGGCTTCGTCAGCCCGTACATGATCGGCGCGCTCAAGGACGCGACCGGTTCGACCGAGCTCCCGATGTACGTGCTGGCGCTCAGCCTCGTCGTCGGCGCGGGCGCGGTCCTCACCACGAAGAAGCAGATCGTCAACCGCTAGCCGGATCGTCCACCGTCAACCGCTAGCCGGGCCGGATGGTCGCCGGCCCGACCGAGGAGCCACACCATGCCGAGGTTCGCCGCGAACCTGTCGATGATGTACACCGAACACGATTTCCCCGACCGTTTCGCCGCGGCCTCGGCGGACGGCTTCGAGGCCGTCGAGTACCTCTTCCCGTACGCCTACGAGGCCGTCGAACTGCGCCGCCTGCTCGACGAGAACGGCCTGCGCCAGGTCCTCTTCAACGCACCGCCCGGCGCGTGGGACTCCGGCGAGCGCGGTACCGCGGCGCTGCCCGGGCGCGAGGTCGAGACCCGCTCCGGGATCGAACGGGCCCTGGAGTACGCTGCGGCTCTCGGCAGCCCCCGGGTACACGTGATGGCCGGACTGGTCGGGCCCGACGCCGTGCCCGCGGCCCGGGACACGTACCTGGCCAATCTCACTTGGGCCGCCGAGAAGGCCGCCGCGGTCGGCGTCGACATCCTGATCGAGCCGATCAACGGCCGTGACATGCCCGGCTACTTCCTGAGCCGGCAGGCCGAGGCACACGCCGTGGTCCAGTCGGTGGGCGCGCCGAATCTCAAGGTGCAGCTCGACCTCTACCACTGCCAGATCGTCGAGGGTGACCTCACCACGACCCTGCGCCGGGACCTGCCGACCGGCCGGGTCGGCCATCTGCAGATCGCGGGCGTCCCCGACCGCCATGAGCCCGACCAGGGCGAACTCGCCATCGGCCATCTGTTCACCGTCATCGACGAGCTGGGCTTCGACGGCTGGATCGGCTGCGAGTACTGCCCCCGCGCCGGTACGAGCCAAGGGCTCGGCTGGCTGAAGAACAACCTGCACGTCCGAGGATTCCGAGGAGAAGAAACCGCATGAGGATCGTCATCACAGGTGGCTTCGGCTTCCTGGGCCGCCGGGTCGCCGCGGCACTGCTGGAGCGCCGGACGTTCCGCGGCGCGCCCGTCGACCGGCTCGTCCTCGCCGACCGGTTCGTACCGCCTGCGGCACCCGAAGCGGCCGATCCGCTGGTCGACATCGTGCAGGGCGATCTGGCCGACCGGATCGGCGAGGTGTTCGCGGAGCCGGTGGACGTGCTGATCCATCTCGCCTCCGCGGTCTCGGCCGAGTGCGAGGCCGACTTCGACCTCGGGATGGGCGCCAACCTGGACACGACCAGGGCGCTGCTCGACGCCGCACGGACGCAGTCGGCCGCCGGCGGGCCGACGGTACGCGTCGTGTTCTCCAGCAGCGTCGCGGTGTACGGCTCCGACCCGACGCTGCCGCTGCCGCCGGTGGTCAGCGAGGCGACGCTGCCGACCCCACGGTCGAGCTACGGGACGCAGAAGCTGGTCTGCGAGCAACTCCTCGCCGAGTACACGCGACGCGGTTTCCTCGACGGGCGTGTGACCCGGCTGATGACCGTGTCGGTGCGGCCGGGCAAGCCGAACGCGGCCGCCTCCGGCTTCCTCTCCGGGATCGTCCGCGAACCGCTCGCGGGCCTGCCGGCGACCTGCCCGGTCGATCCCGCCCTGCGGGTGGCCCTGGCCTCGCCGCAGCGCACCGTCGAGGGCATCCTGCGTATCGCCGAGGCCGAGCGGGGCTCCGGTCCGGGCCGGATCGACGGCGTGCTGCCGGTCAACCTGCCGGCGCTCACGGTGTCCGTCGCCGACATACTGGCCACACTGCGGCGGATCGCCGGGGACTCCGTCGCCGACCTGGTGACGATCTCACCCGACCCGGCCGTCGAAGCCATCGTGGGCTCATGGCCCGCCGCGTTCGACAACGCGCGCGCCTCCGCCCTCGGCCTGGAGCCCGACCCGAGCTTCGAGTCGGTGGTACGCGACTACATCAAGGCGCACCCGGAGGCGGTCGTCGAGCCGCTCGCGGCGAGTCCGACGGGGTCCGCGCCGATAGACTGAACACCATGTTTTCCAAGGTGAGCGGTCCCGTCCGGCTCGCGGATCAGGTCGCCGCGATCCTCGCGGAGGAAATCGAGTCCGGACGGCTGGCCGAGGGCGACAAGCTGCCGACGGAAGTCGAGCTGGTCAAGCAGCTCGGCGTCAGCCGTACGGTGGTGCGCGAGGCCGTGTCCCGGCTCCGCAACGCGGGCCTGGTCGAGCCGCGCCAGGGCCGCGGCGTGTTCGTCCTGCCGCGCCGCACCCGGCCGCTCGACCTGGAGGCCGAGGCCGCCGACACCAAGTCCAAGGTCCTGCAGATCGTGGAAGTGCGGCGCGCGATGGAGGGCGAGGCCGCGTCCCTCGCGGCCTCCCGCGCCACGGCCGCCGACCTCTCCCGTATGCGGGCGGCCCTGGACGCGATCGACGCGGCGGTCGCGGCCGGCGGTGACGGTGTGGAGGAGGACCTGGCCTTCCACCGATCCATCGCCGAGTCCACCGGCAACGCGGTCATGGTCTCGACCATGCGGTACCTGGGCGAGGTCATGCGCAGCGGTATCCGCGTCACCCGCGCCAACGAGGCCCGCCGCGGCGACTTCATCGAACAGGTCCGCAAGGAACACCACGCCATCTTCGCGGCAATCGGCACGGGCGACCCGGACGCGGCCCGCGCCGCCGCGCTCACCCACATGAAGCACGCGGCCTCCCGGCTCCAGGACGCGGACGAACGGTTCTGGACGGAGACCGAGGACCTGGCCGTGGACCTGGACGCTGCTCGCTGATCGGGTCAACGGCCGCTTGCCAGCGCGTCATACGGCTCCAAGTAGTCCTCGGACGGGGCCCGCACTCACGGCCGGAGGTTCATACTGCGCGTGCACTTCACATCCGACGACTCGCTCTCGCGGAGCGTGCCGAACCGTCTGCGTTCAGCTTCACCCGGGCCGTTGGGCCGGCCCTCGAAACTGAGCTTCGCGGACCGGATGTAGCTCCAGTCCAAGCCGACTGCCGCCTCACAGTCTTCAGCCCCGTCGACGACGAGACCGCCGAGAAATGGGAGCGTCTGCATGCCCTCTTGGCCTGACCTCGCCGAACGACCGCGATCACGCCGAGAGGAACGGCTCCGTCAAATGCGGCGTCGCCAGATGGAGCGTGGAGGCGGCTGCGCGGCCGAGCATGCGCTGCCTTGAGCGCCTGGCCGCCTCAGGGTTGGCCTCGTGCGCGTAGGCGAGCTCGGGGTGGAGCAGTTGCAGCGCGTGCACCAGGAGGTCGCCGGTGACGAGCGCCAGCTCGCGCCCCTCGGCGACCAGCACGCTCTGGTGTCCGGGCGTGTGACCGGGCGTGGCGACCACGCGCCCTGCGCGCAGCGGTGTGTCCCCGTCGAGGAGCCGGAGCCGACCGGCGGCCGCGAGCGGGTCGGTGAGGGTCTCACGAAGCTGCGGGTTGAGCGCGTCGAGGGCGTCGAACTCGGCCCGCTGGAGAAGGTATTCGGCGTTCGGAAAATAAGGGCGGCGGCCGCTGGTCGCACCGCCGGTCGAAGCGTTGCCGTCCACCGCGCCGCCCGCTGATGGGACGGCCGCCTCGGTCACGACCGCCCACCCGACGTGGTCGGTGTGCAGATGCGTGAGCACCACGGTGTCGACTTCAGCCGGATCGATGCCCGCGGCGGCGAGCGACTCGGGGAGCGCACCGGGCACGGGCGCCCACGAGGCGGCCGGGCTGTCCGCCGGACCGATCCCGGCGTCCACGACGGTGAGGCCTTTATCACCGCGTATCGCGTACGCGCGGAACTGGAGCCGCCAGCGGCCCTCGGCGTCGACCGCGCCCGGGTCGTAGCGGTCGGCCTCGGCCCACTGAGCGGCCGTGGCCTCGGGGAAGGCATCGGCGCGCGGGGAGAAGAACGGGCCCTCCCCGTCGGCGAGGGCGATGATCTCGGTCGAGCCGATCCAGAGGCGGGGAACGAGGAGGGACATGGCCGTGATCCTGCCACGCCTTCCACGTGAGTGGTGGCTCGCCCCGTGCCGTGATGATCTCGATGTGGGGCGAGGTGATCTCTCAGATGAACAGGGTGAAGTGCAGGGGTCGTTGCTGCCTGTGGCGCTGTTGGGTCGGCCGTCGGTGTGCCAAGGCGCGCCTACCGCTCCCTGATCGCCGACCGTCTCGACATCACCAGCGGGCGGGCGGATGGGTCACGGCGGGCCGGGGCACGGATGAAGGAACCGGGTCCGTTGATCTCGGGGGAGGCGGCGAGTCCACGACGTGACCCCCGGGCGCCGGGCCGAGAGGAGATGTGACTGGATGGGGCCACGAAGGACAAGCCGGCCTGGAGGGCTGTTCGTCGGCCTGTGCACACTGGATGTCATCCAGCTCGTCGATCGCGTCCCGGCGCCCGACGAGAAACTCACCGCCCGCGAACAGACCGTGGCCGCCGGCGGCCCGGCCGCGAACGCGGCCGTGACCTTCACGCACCTGGGCGGCGCGGCCAGGCTGCTCACCGCGATCGGCTCCCACCCGCTGGGGCTCGCGATCAAGGCCGACCTGGAGCAGGCCAGAGTGACCGTGTCGGACCTGGCGGTTCAGTCGACCGACCCGCCCGCTGTGTCCTCCATCATGGTCACCGCCTCCAGCGGACAACGCGCCGTCGCCTCGACCAACGCAACCGGACGCAGGCTCGCCCCACCCGACGATCTGGACGCGCTGGTGGCAGCCTGCGACATCGTCCAACTCGACGGCCATCACATGGAACTGGCCACTGCCACCGCCCGAGCCGCGCGAGTCGCCGGCCGCCGCACCGTCCTCGACGCAGGCAGCTGGAAGCCGGGGACGCAGAACCTCTTGCCGTGGATCGACGTAGCCGTCTGCTCCGCCGATTTCCACCCGCCTGGCGCCCACACCCCCACCGACACTCTGCAGTTTCTCGCACGCCACGGGGTCGCCTGGGCGGCGGTCACGCGGGGAGGCGGGCCCATCGTGTGGGCAGGCCCCGACAACAGCGGGACCATCGCGGTGCCCACCGTGCCGGTGGTGGACACTCTCGGCGCGGGAGACGTCCTGCACGGAGCCCTCACCCATCACCTTGCCGACAAGCGGCACCTGACCTCACAGAGCTTCGTGCAAAGCCTGCACGCCGCCGCCCTCATCGCCTCACGGGCATGCACCTCGTTCGGCACCCGAGCTTGGATGCACTGACCAACATTGGGTCCCAGTTTCGCTGTTGCAAGATGCCGGCCACCCGCTGCCCAGCGGAACCGTTACGCCGCATCGTTCGGCATCTGACCATCGGCATCTGACCATCGGCATCTGACTATCGGCATCTGACCAACCGCGGCGTACGGGGCGCGGTCCCACGCCTCGTACCCGCCAGGCTCCGCGGCTCGTCCTCGGCTACCGCCGCAACGGCCCACACCTGCCTGCGCACCTCATCCTGCCCACGCTCCCGACAACGTCAGCACCACGCTCACCCCCGCGACGAGAACCATGCACAGGCGCAGCCACCTCGCGAAGTTGTCGCCGTCCTCCCACCACTGCTCCGCTTCAGGCGAGGCACCCTCTGCCGGGTATGCGGCCAGAAGACAGGCGCAGTACGGGCAGCCCGCGGGGTCGGCCGGGGTCTGGTGCGCGTCGTCCAGCGCTGCGAACCGATCGTCCATGCGCCGTTCAACCGACGATCGGCCGGGCGGGCAACGTCCTCAGCGGTGTTCGAGGCCGGACCGCAACCTCGGATAGCCGCACGGCACATTCCGCCGACCACTGCCGCCCAAGCGGACTCCGTCGCCATGCATGTTCGCCGGGTTCAGGCGCGTCGACACGGAACCCGCAGCCGGAAGAGCGCCCCTCCCCCGGGCGCGTGCTCGGCTGCCAGCTCGGCGTCGTGTGCGTGGGCGATCTGGCGGGCCATGGCCAGCCCGAGGCCGGAGCCGGGCAGGGCACGGGCGGTGCGGGCCCGGTAGAAGCGGTCGAACACGTAGGGGAGGTCGTCGTCGGAGATGCCGGGGCCGTGATCGCGGATGGTCAGTTCCAGCGTCCCCGTGGCGGTGGTGAGCGTGACCTCGACGGGACGGCCGGGCGGGCTGAACTTGGCGGCGTTGTCCAGCAGGCTCGACAGCAGCCGGGAGAGCCTGGCCGGCACACCGGCGACCGTGGCGGTACGCACGTCGGGGTCGGCCGAGAGCTCGAAGAGCACGGCCGGCCAGTGGTCACGGGCTGCGTCGACGGCATGCGCCACGACGTCAGCCAGACGTACGTCCTCGATCAGCGGGTCCGGTTCCTCGTCCCGGGCCAGTTCGATCAAGTCGTTGACCAGGAGGGTCACCTCTCGTAGCTGGCGGGCGAGCGCGTTCGCCGCGCGGTCGCGCTGGGCGTCGTTGAGGCGGGAGGCCTTGGTGAGCAGTTCGGCGTTGGTGCGCAGAGCGGTCAGCGGGGTGCGCAGTTCATGGGAGGCGTCGGCAACCAGGCGGCGTTGAGCGGTGACGGACTTCTCCAACTCGTCCAGCATGGTGTTGAAAGAGGACGCGAGGCGGGTGATCTCGTCGTCCCGTCCAGGGCCTTTCGGCGGCAGCTCGATGCGGTGCCGGGCGTCGCGCGTGGAGGCGATGCGCTCGGCAGTGGCCGTGAGCCGGCTGACCGGTGCCAGACCCGTGCGGGAAACCCAGGATCCGAGCACTCCGGCCAGGACCACGCCGGCTCCGCCCATGACAGTGAGCAGTACCGCGGCCTGCCGGACGCCTCGGTCGACGGTGTCGGCACGCACGGCGACCTGGATGGCTCGGCCTTCGTCGAGTGGTGTGGTGAGCATCCTGGCGCTGTGGCCCGCCAGTCGCACCTCGCTGTAGTAGGGCCCGTGGGCGTCGGAGGCGACCTCGCGGGTGGTGTCGGTGACGGGCAGCAGGTACGGCTGTTCCGGGTCGTCAGCTGGCTGCGCGGGGACCAGCTGGGCGCAGGCCGGAGCGGCGAGGAAGCGGCACTGGCCCTGCACGACGCCGGGCGGCTCGTGCCGGTACTGCTGGGCGGCGAGTCGCGCCGACTGGGTCAGGTGCAGGTCGAGCTGGTGGACCAGTTGGTGACGGATGACCAGGAAGGCTGCGGCGCACAGGCCTACGGCGACGGCCGCCACCGCCAGGGACGCGGTCACGGTCAGGCGGGTGCGCAGGGGGCGGCGACGCAGCCATCGGGCGTGCCGGCGTCGAGCGTTGCGTTGCGGCTCGGGCTGCGAGCGGTGGCGTCGTGGTGCGGTCATGGCAGGTCCAGCCGGTAGCCGACTCCGTGCACGGTGTGGACGAGCCGGGGTTCGCCGCCCGACTCCAGCTTTCGGCGCAGATAGCCGACGTAGACGGCGAGGGAGTTGGACTCGGGGCCGAAGTCGCGGCCCCAGACCCGTTCCAGGATCGTCTCCCGGGGCAGCACCTGTCCGGGGTGCCGCAGCAGCAGCTCCAGCAGGGAGAACTCGGTGCGGCTGAACTCGATCGCGCGCCCTGCCCGGCGTCCGGTCCGCGTTGCCGGGTCGACCACTAGGTCGGCAAAGCCCAGCTCGCCACCCGCGTCCGGCTCGGCCACGGCGGTACGGCGCAGCAGGGCCCTGATCCGTGCCACCAGCTCGTCCAGCGCGAACGGCTTCACCAGGTAGTCGTCGGCCCCTGCCTCCAGACCGTCCACCCGCTCACTGACGGAGCCGAGCGCCGTGAGCACCAGCACCGGCGTACGGTCGCCGAGGGCACGCAGGCAACGGCAGACCGCGAGGCCGTCCAGGCCGGGGAGCATGACGTCGAGCACCACGGCGTCGGGCTCCCAGTCGGCGATGGCGGTCAGCGCCGCCATGCCGTCCTCCGCACCGCGCACCTGATAGCCCTCGACGGCGAGCCCGTCCTCCACGGCGTACCGCACCTCCGGCTCGTCGTCGACCACCAGGACCTTCGGTGCGCTCGGGCACCCTCCATCACCACTCATGGCAGACAGCCTGCCAAAACGCGCTCTTAGGAACTTCTTAGAGGCGGTCAGCAGCGTGATCGCCATGAGGACACCGCACATATCCCAGGCCCGGCTGTCGGTGGTGATCGGCGCGGGCGGCACGGGTGGGCACATCTATCCCGGTCTGGCCCTGGCGGACGCGCTGCGGCGAACCGCGCCCGACGCCGTGATCTCCTTCGTGGGCACCGAACGCGGGCTGGAGACCCGGCTCATCCCCGAGGCCGGCTACCGCCTTCACACCGTCGACATGATCCCGTTCGATCCGTCGCTCGGCGCCAGACGCTTCCTGCTGCCCGCGGCGCTGATCAAGTCCGGCACCCAGGCCAAGACGGTGCTGCGCGCGCAGGGCGCGCAGGTCGCGGTCGGCATGGGCGGCTACCCGAGTGCCCCGGTGATCGTCGGGGCCCGGATGGCCGGGCTGCCCAGCGTCATCCACGAATCGAACGCGGTACCCGGACGCGCCAACCGGTTCGCCGCACTGCTCACCGACCAGATCACCCTGGCCTTCGAGGAGAGCCGGGGACACCTGACCGGCAGTCGGCACGCCGACGTCGTGGGCATGCCGATCGCCGCGGACCTGGCGGCGCTGGACCGGACCGGTCAGCGCGCAGGGGCCCGGCGGGCGCTCGGGGTTCCGGTCGAGGGCCGACTGCTGATGGTGAACGGCGGCAGCCTGGGAGCAACCCGGCTCACCGCAGCGGCCACCGGCCTCGCCCAGCGCTGGCGACACCGGACCGACGTACACCTGCTGATCAAAACCGGGCCGGCCGCCCTGGAGGAGACCCGTCGGCAGCTCGCCGTGACCGGCGGTGACCGGGTGGCGAGCGCCGTGCCCTATCTCGACCGCATGGACCTGGCGTACGCCGCCGCCGACCTGGCTGTCTGCAGGGCAGGGTCAGCGACCGTCGCCGAACTCGCGACGACTCGTACACCGGCCGTCCTGGTGCCCTACCCGTACGCCCCGGGCGACCACCAGACCCACAACGCCAGGGTCCTGACCGACGCGGGCGCCGGGCTGCTGCTGCCCGACGCCGAAACGGACACCGACCGCCTGGCCGGCCTCACCGAGCCACTGCTGGCCGAGCCGTCCCGGCTGGCCGCCATGTCCGCCGCCGCGCATCCCGGCCGACACGCACAGGCGGCCGACCTGCTGGCCGCCCATGTGCTGCGTCTCGCAGGCCGCCCCTCCCGCCATCCCATCCTTCCCACGACGACCGAGACGGAGATCGCCCGATGACCACCCCCACTCCCCAGCCCACGCCCACCGACTTCGACTGGACCGGACGCAACGTGCTGGTCACCGGCGCCGAGGGTTTCATCGGCTCCACACTCGTCGACCTCCTCGTCTCCCGCGGTGCCCGCGTCCGCGCCTTCGTCCACTACAAGCCCTACGCCGACAAGGGCCACCTCGCCGCCTACCTCGCCGACCCGCACAGCCCCGTCGAAATGCTCGCCGGCGACGTCCGGGACGCGGGGCGGGTCATGGACGCGGTCGAGGGCTGCGACACCGTCTTCCATCTCGCCGCGCTGATCGGCATCCCCTACAGCTACGACTCCCCCGGCGCCTACGTCCAGACCAACATGGTCGGCACCGAGAACGTGGCCGAAGCCTGCCGCCGGCACCAGGTGCGCCGCCTGGTGCACACCTCCACCAGCGAGGTCTACGGCACCGCACGCACCGTGCCGATCAGCGAGGACCATCCGCTGCAGCCGCAGTCCCCCTACTCCGCGTCCAAGATCGGCGCGGACATGATGGCGCTGTCGCACTGGCACGCCTTCGAGCTGCCGGTGACGGTCGTACGCCCCTTCAACACCTACGGCCCCCGGCAGTCCGCCCGTGCGGTGATCCCCACCATCCTGTCCCAACTGCACGCCGGAGCACGTCAGATCAGGCTCGGCTCACTCACGCCCACCCGCGACTTCACCTACGTCACGGACACCGCCCACGGCTTCCTGGCCCTGGCCGCCTGCGACCGCGCCCTCGGCCACGCCGTCAACCTCGGCACCGGGCAGGAGATCTCCGTCGGCGACCTCGCCAAGGCGCTCATCAACGCCTCCGGCCGCGACGCCGAGATCGTCGTCGACCCGGGGCGGCTGCGGCCGACGGGCAGTGAGGTCCACCGGCTGCTCTCCGACAACTCCCGCGCCCGGGAGTGGGCCGACTGGGAGCCGCGGGTCCCGCTCGACGAAGGACTGCGGCTCACCTCCGACTGGGTCGCCGACAACCTCCACCTCTTCGCCGCCGACCGCTACCAGGTCTGATCAAGCCGCGGTCCGCAGCATGTCTTCAGCGTCGGCGGCACTCGCAGGCCATGCGGGCCGCCGACGCCCGGACCACGATCCTCCTTTCCCGTGACGTCGCCACACGGCAGCGTCCCGCCCGGGACGACCATCCGGCACAACACACCCCCGTCCGCCCTTCCCTTCACGTCTCCGCCATCGGCGCGTACACCTGCTCCTCGAGCCCGAAGGTCCACGCAACGCCCGCTCGCGCTGTCCGCGTCGAGGGCGGCACCCGTAGCCAGTAGGTCCGCCGTGTCCCGTCCGGCTCGGGGGTGGAGTTGAGGACCTCCACCATGACCACCGGTTCGTCGTCCACCAGGTCGATGCGCCACAAGGTGCCTGTCTCGTCCTGGTGGAGGGGGCGGGCACCCGAGTCGGCCAGGTAGCGGTCGTAGCCGTAGTACTCCAGCATCACGCGCCGAAGCTCGGCGTTCTCCTCGGCTCGGATGCGCTCCGGTGTGAGGGTGGACAGTTCGGCGAGGAAGGTGGCGGGGACGGGCATGCCGCGCCAGGCGTGCAGGGCGAAGCCGTCCGGGTAGGCGAGGGCCGGGCCGTCGCCGTGGTCGAGTCGGCCGGCCTCGTCGCGGTGCAGGGCCACGGGCCGCTCGGAGAGGACCGCAACTCGGGCGTAGGGCCACCACCAGCCGGCGTTGCGGCAGACCGCCGTCAGCGCGTCGAGCGGGCCGTCGACGGCGGGGAACGCGGCGAGCCACGGCGCGTCGTGCTGTCCGAGCACGGCGTCCAGGAGGAGCAGCCGGATCTCGGCGGCTTCCTTGCCGGTGTCCCGGCCGACGAGTTCCTCGATGACGCCCGTGCGGATCCGGTCCACGAGGGCTTGGGTGGAGTCCCACAGCCTTCCACCCGTCGCCGCCCAGTGCGCGGACCAGCCCTCGGCACCCAACTCAACGTGCAGGGAGCGTCTTTGCTGTGCCCAGGGGGCACTGCGCACCGCGTCCCGCACGCTCGGGCCGCGGTCCGAGAGGTCGTCCCGGATCAGCGTGACCGCCGCTCGCGGCGAACCCACCCACACCACGCGCTCCGGTTCGGCGAGTCCCGCCAGCCGGTAGGCCCGGCGAACGCCGTCCTCGGCGGCCGCACGATCGGCTGGGCCGGTCGCCGAGGCCCGCGCTCGCCATGGCCCCAGTTCGCCGGAGGCGATGTTCTCCACCCCCTGAGTCCCCTCAATGTCGGTCTCGGACTCGACGTTCGTTGTGCTCATTTGCTCCCCCTCCACCCTGGTTCTCTCCATCCTTTGCCTCTGCGCCCTTTGCCGCTTGTCCCTCCCGGCGTTCGCCGTTCAGTCCGCCACGATCCGCACGGAGCCGGGCACGTACTCCCGTTGCCGGATCACCCGGTACCAGCCCTTGGGCAGCGCGATCACCGCGTGCTCCTCGTGGACGACTCGGCCGCCCTGGGGCAGACGCAGCAGCAAAGGGCCGAACGGACCCGGCTCACGTATCAGTTCACCCGGACCGACAATCGCGTGAGCGTGGCCGGTGACCTCGCCCAGCGCCAGCACGAGCCGCCCCCGCCCGTCGCGCTGCTCCCTGGGCGCGTGTGCCACATGCGCCGGTACCGCCGCCTCCGTCACCGGCACGATCAGCACGTCTCCCTGTCGGTACATGGCTGTCCCCTCACCGCCGGGTGCACCGCGCACCGGCCTCATGACCACGACCGTAGGCGGCACCACTGACAACGCCCCGAACCCCGCCCCGCCGCACGCTGTTGTCAGTGGCTGTTGGTAGAACTGCCGACATCACAGACCGCACACTCTTCCTCCTCGGGAGCGGCGCATGACCATCGGTGACCACCTCGACCTGTTCCACGGAATGCCCGCGCACAACTTTCCGGGCCCGGACGCGACGACGGACGACCTGCCCGAGCCGGACTCCGTCGCCTGGCGGATAACCAGCGACGTGTACGACGCCGACGAGGAGTGGCAGAAGGCGTTCTCCCGGTTCTGCGCCGCCGTCGACACCACTCGGGTGCGGGCGCTGATAGTGGGGGCCTGGCAGGAGGCGTACGACTCCGACCCCTCCCCCGTCATCGAGGCACTGTTGGCCGCCCGGGACCGGTTCCCCGCGCTGCGTGCGCTGTTCCTCGGGGACATGGTGATGGAGGAGTGCGAGATCTCCTGGATCAACCAGACCGACGTGTCTCCGCTTCTCGCCGGGTTCCAGGCGTTGGAGGAGTTCGGTGTGCGGGGTGGGTCGGGGCTGGAGTTCACGGCACTGAGTCACAGCGCGCTGCGTACGCTCGTCGTGGAGACTGGTGGTCTGCCCGCCGAGGTGGTGCGCGGCATCGGCGCGAGTGACCTGCCCGCCCTGGAGTTCCTCGACCTGTGGCTCGGCACGCCCGACTACGGCGGCGACAGTGAGGCTTCCGACCTGGAGCCGATCCTGTCGGGCGCGCGGCTGCCGCGCCTGCGTCATCTTGCGCTGCGCAACAGTGAGATGCAGGACGCGGTGGCCGCGGCTGTGGCTTCCGCTCCCGTGGTGGAGCGCCTGGAAGTGCTGGATCTGTCCATGGGGGTGCTGACCGACGAGGGAGCCACCGCGCTGCTGAGCGGTCAGCCTCTGACTCACCTGAGAAAGCTCGACCTGCACCATCACTACCTCAGCCAGGCGGTCGAGGAGCGGGTGCGCCAGACGCTCGAGGCCGCGGGCGTTCAGGTCGACCTCGATCGCGACGACGCTGAGGAGGACACGGAGGACGACGGCACGGTCTGGCGTTACGTCGCGGTGGGCGAGTGAGTACACCTTCCGTGGCCCCGCTGGTTTCCCGTCCCGCCGCGTCGCGTTTCGCCGTGGTCGGCAATCCCGAGAACCGGCGGGTGTCCCTCTTCGCGGACGCGGTGCGCGCGGTCGGCCTGCCCGGCCCGCGCGTCGTCGCCTGGAGGGACGTCCTGCGTGACGGCGGAGCCGACTTCGCCTCGGACGAGATCGTGCGGGTCGACTCCCCCGGCGAGAATCTCGAGGTCGACCGGATGTTGCGGGGCACCACGGATCCCACCCGGGTCGAGGGCTCGGCCCGCTGGTACGCCCGCTTCACCGCCGCGCTGCGCACCCTGCGCGGCGGCGTCCGCCTCGACGACCCCGACGATCTCGCCGCGCTGTTCGACAAGCGCGCCTGCCACGGCCTGCTCGACGCGGCAGGTGTGCCGGTACCCGCTTCGCCCACCTCGGGCCCGGGCGGGGCGCCGGTGCGCGGCTGGGACGACGTACGGTCGCTGATGCGCGAGCACCGAATGCCGCGGCTGTTCGTCAAGCTCGCTCACGGGTCGTCGGCGTCAGGAGTACTCGCCGTCGAGACGGGCGGCGGCGGCCGGATCAGGGCCACCACATCCGTCGAGCTCGCCCCGGACGGCACGCTCCACAACTCCCTCCGGGTGCGTCGCTACGACAGTGAGCGGGACATCGCCACCATCGTCGACGCGCTCGCGCCCGACGGGCTGCACCTGGAGCGCTGGGTTCCCAAGGCCTCCCAGCAGGGCCGGGCCGCCGACCTGCGCGTGGTCGTGGTGGCCGGCCGGGCCACCCACGCCGTGGTCCGCACCAGCCGTACACCCCTGACCAATCTGCACCTCGGCGGCAGGCGGGGCGATCTAGCCACCGCCCGGCAATCCGTCGGCGGGGCGGGCGGCCGCTGGACCGACGTACTGGAGGTGTGCGAGCGGGCCGCGGCCTGCTTCCCGCGCACCCTGTGTGTCGGTGTGGACCTGCTGCCGGCGATCGGCTGGCGCAGGGCCTTCGTCGGCGAGGTCAACGCCTTCGGGGACCTGCTGCCCCGGCTGACCGGACTCCCCGGCAGCGGCGCGGAAGGCCTGGACACGTATGCCGCCCAGGTGAAGGCCGCCCTGCGCGAACCGGCCCCACCCGGCCCGCTCCACCAGTACAGAACAGGAACATCCCATGCCTGAGCCCGACGTGCAGGAACTTCCCGCGCCTGCGCCCTACTTGCGGGAAGGCTCCATGCCTGAGCCCGACATGAACGAGGTCGTCGGCCACCACGACATCCTGCTGGTCACCCTCGACACGCTGCGCCATGACGTGGCCGTCGAGCTGGCGGCCGAGGGGCGTATCCCGAACCTCGCACGCCACCTGCCCGGCGGCCGCTGGGAGAAGCGTCACGCGCCGGGCAGCTTCACCTACGCCTCGCACCAGGCGATCTTCGCGGGTTTCCTGCCGACTCCGGCCGAACCGGGGCCACACCCGCGGCTGTTCGCGGCGAGCTTCGCGGGCAGTGAGACCACCGCTGACGGCACCTTCGTCTACGACACCCCGGAGTTCGTCTCCGGACTCGCCCAGCAGGGCTACCGGACCGTCTGCATCGGAGGCGTCGGCTTCTTCAACAAGCAGGGCCCGCTCGGGGCCGTACTGCCCGGGCTGTTCCAGGAGGCGTACTGGGAGCGGGAGTTCGGCGTGACCTCGCCGCACTCCTTCGAGAACCAGGTCGCCCGCGCCGAGCAGGTCGTCGCCGGCCTCCCCGCAGAGCAGCGGCTGTTCCTCTTCGTCAACGTCTCCGCGCTGCACCAGCCCAACTGGTTCCACCTGCCCGGCGCGACCCGCGAGGCAGGTGACACGCGCGAGACGCACGCCGCCGCGCTGGAGTACGTCGACGGGCACATCGGCCGGCTCTTCGCCGCCGCGAGTTCCCGGCGCCGCTGCTTCGCGATCGTCTGCTCCGATCACGGCACCGCCTACGGCGACGACGGCTACACCGGTCACCGCCTCGGCCACGAGTCCGTGTGGACCGTGCCGTACGCCCACTTCTTCCTCGACCCCGTCAAGGCCCCGCGATGACCACCGACCAGCTCACCAGCCCGTACCAGCACTACGTGTACGCCTACCCGCACAAGACGGCCTACCGCCGGCTGTCCGACCCGCCAGATCTACGGTCTCTGTGGGCGGCGCAGGACAAGAGCGCCCTGGCCCTCTACCTGCACATACCGTTCTGCGAGGTGCGCTGCGGCTTCTGCAACCTCTTCACCCGCATCGGCGCCCCCGACGGCCTGACATGCGCGTACCTCGACGCCCTTCAGCGGCAGGCCGACGCAGTACGCGAAGCACTGGGCGACGGCGAGCCGGTGCGGTTCGCCACCGCCGCCTTCGGCGGGGGCACCCCCACCTTCCTCACCGCGGCCGAGCTGGAACGCCTCTGCGACATCGCCGAGCAGGGCATGGGCGCCGACCTCCGTGCGATCCCGCTGTCCGTCGAGGCCTCCCCCGCCACGGCCACCGCGGACCGTCTCGCGGTCCTGGCCGAGCGCGGCACCACCCGGCTCAGCCTCGGCATCCAGAGCTTCATCGACTCCGAAGCGAGGGCCGCCGTACGGCCGCAGCGCCGCGCCGACGTCGACGCGGCGCTCGCCCGGATCCGCGACACGGCCATCCCGGTCCTGAACATCGACCTCATCTACGGCATCGACGGCCAGACCGAGCAGACCTGGCTACGGTCCCTGGACGCCGCCCTGGCCTGGCAGCCGGAGGAGCTGTACCTCTACCCGCTCTACGTCAGGCCCCTGACCGGACTCGACCGCCACCGCGCCGCGGACGGCCCCGACCCGGACTGGGACACCCAGCGGCTGCGCCTGTACCGCGCAGGCCGCGACCACCTCCTCGCCCACGGCTACACCCAGCAGTCGATGCGGATGTTCCGCCGTACCGACGGTCCGCAGCAGGGCGCCGACGACTACGCCTGCCAGAGCGACGGCATGATCGGTCTGGGTTGCGGCGCCCGCTCGTACACGTCCGACCTGCACTACTCCTTCGACTACGCGGTCGGCATGCACGAGGTCCGCGGGATCATCGACGACTACGTCGCCACCACCGACTTCGCCCGCGCCGAGGTCGGCTACCGCATGGACCCGCACGAGGCGCGCCGCCGCCACCTGTTGCAGTCCCTCCTCCAGGCCGAAGGCTTGCCCGTCGAGGACTACCAGGCCCGCTTCGGCACCGCACCACTCGACGACTTCGGCACGGAACTGCATCGCCTGGCCGACCGGGGCTGGCTGGCCGAGGCCGCCTCCGCGCACCTGCGGCTCACCCCGGAGGGACTCGCCCACTCCGACGCCGTGGGACCCGAGCTGTTCTCCCCCGCCGTCCGGGCCGCCATGGCCGCCTACGAAAGGAAGTGACCGGTCCGCCATGGATCTGACCGTCCTCTACCGCGGCCCGCTCGCTTCCTGCGACTACGACTGTCCCTACTGCCCGTTCGCCAAGCGACGGGACTCCACCGCACAACTGCGCGCCGACCGGGCCGCCCTGGAACGCTTCGCCCGCTGGGCGGCCGACAGCGACGACCGGTTGTCCCTGCTGTTCACACCGTGGGGCGAGGGCCTGGTCCGCTCCTGGTACCGGCGCACCCTCGCCGAGTTGTCTCACCTGCCGCACATCCGCCGCGTCGCCATCCAGACGAACCTCAGCTGCCGCACCGACTGGCTCGCTGACGCCGACCCGGAAACCCTTGCCCTGTGGTGCACCTACCACCCGGGCCAGACCCCCTACGACCGCTTCCTGGCCAAGTGCCACGACCTCACCGACCGCGGGATCCGCTTCAGCGTCGGCATCGTCGGCCTGCCCGACCACCTGGAGGCGGCCCGCCGCCTGCGCGCCGAGCTACCCGCACACGTATACCTGTGGATCAACGCAGCCGAGGGCCACACCTACCAGGACGCCGAGGCCGACGACTGGACCGCCCTCGATCCCCTCTTCCCCTACAGCCGCCACCCGCACGCCAGCGCCGGCCTGCCCTGCCGCACCGGGGAGTCCGTGATCTCGGTCGACGGTGACGGCACCGTCCGCCGCTGCCACTTCGTCCGAGCCGAACTGGGCAACCTCTACGACGGCTCCTACCGCGCCGCCCTGCGCCCCCGTCCCTGCCCACTGACGGTCTGCGACTGCCACATCGGTTACGTCCACCTCGAAACCCTGCCGCTCTACGACGTCTTCGCCGGCGGGGTCCTGGAACGCATCCCGGCCCACCCAGGCGAACCACAGCCCGCCCGGGCCGTGACCATCACTCCCCGGAGCAGCCGCGACGTCCGCAGAGCAATTTGATCGCGGGGGGACCTGCTGGGGGCGTGTTCGGCTTGTTCCGTAGGATCACTGCATGCCCACCGCCGAACGCGTGACCCGGTCCGCGCTTTCCCGCCGCCTCAAGCCGATATCCGCCCCTCAGCCGATGCCGCAACTGCCGCAGCGGGTCTGGTCGGATGAGGACTGGGAGCAGATCCAGCGCGGCTACGCGGCGCGGGGCATGGACGAGAAGTGGTACGTCTTCGCGGAAGACGAGGTTGTCTTCCTGCACCGAAGCTGGACCGGTCGCGGAGTTTTCGAAGCGACCTTCGCGCCGACGGACGACGGTGGTTGGCGGATCGCCAGTGCGGTCGTGGAACGCGACCCCAAGCGCTACCGAGGCACGGACGACGAGTACGACTGCCTCATGCTCGAGCTGGTGATCAGCGCCATCGTGCTGGGCGAACCGGCGCAGGACCTCCGCTCGATGTTGGTCGAGTTGACGGGCCGGGGGTCCGGGGCGGCCGATGCGCCCGCCGGGGTGATTCAGCACAGCGCTCTGGGGCTGCGCTCGGATTCCTAGCCGGCAGTTCATGACGGTCGGGTAGCCGTCCGGCAGGCCGTTCCCTACTACAACTTCCCTCCTGCCTACGTCCGTTCAGCGCGAACGCGCGGGCGGTTCACCACTGCATCCTTTGGTGCGCTACCCCTGGACAGGTCTCTTCGGGCGTGCTGTCATGCCAACGGTCGGGAATTTCTAACGTTGCAGAGGCGCGTTGCTCGTGCACCTGAGGGTGAGACAACGTTGTCCCCGCTCATCGTCGGCTCCCTTCCCGAAAGCAGGTCGTCCACATGTCCATCAGCAGACGGGCGTTACTAGGCGCGGGCTCGTTCTCGCTGGGAGCCGCCGCTCTCGGCACCTCGTTCGCCGGAGTCGCGGCGGCGGCGCCCGCTCCGTCGGCCGAGACCCGCGTACCCGACAAGTTCCACAGGCTTCGGCCGGGCAGCGTCACCGCCCGTGGATGGCTCGCCGGGCAACTCCGGTTGCAACTCGACGGTCTGTGCGGTCGCTTCGAGGCCGGCTCCCACTTCCTCGACTTCTCGGCCACCGGCTGGGTGCACCCCGAGCGCAATGCCTGGGAAGAGGTCCCCTACTGGTTGCGCGGCTACATTCCGCTGGCGATCGCCACGCGCGACGCCGGTGCGCTGGCCAGGTCGCGCGAGTGGGTGGACGCCATCCTCGCCACGCAGCAGAGCGACGGTTTCTTCGGGCCGCGCGCGCTGCGCTCCTCCCTCAACGGCGGCCCCGACTTCTGGCCCTTCCTGCCGCTGATGCAAGCCCTGCGAAGCCATGAGGAGTACACCGGCGATCAGCGCGTGGTGCCCTTCCTGGTCCGCTTCCTGCGCTTCATGAACGATCAGGGGCCCGGCGCCTTCAACACCAGCTGGGTGTCCTATCGCTGGGGCGACGGACTCGACATCGCCGTATGGCTCCACCGCCGTACCGGTGAGTCGTTCCTGCTCGACCTCGCGGCCAAGATGCACACCCACGGAGCCGACTGGACCGGCGTCACCCCGAGCCGGCACAACGTCAACATCGCCCAGGGATTCCGTGAGCCCGCCCAGTACGCGCAGGTCATCGACTCGGCCGACCTCACCCGGGCGACCTACCGTGCCTACGACGCCGTCATGGCCGAGTACGGCAGGTTCCCCGGTGGAGGGATGGCGGGGGACGAGAACTACCGGCCCGGTTTCACGGATCCCCGCCAGGGCTTCGAAACCTGCGGCATCGTCGAGTTCATGGCCAGCCACGAGCTGCTTACGCGGATCACCGGTGATCCCGTGTGGGCGGACCGCTGCGAGGACCTGGCGTTCAACATGCTCCCCGCGTCCCTGGACCCGGACGGTACATCCATCCACTACATCACCAGCGCCAACAGCATCGACCTCGACAACGGGACCAAGACGCAGGGCCAGTTCCAGAACGGCTTCGCCATGCAGGCCTTCCAGGCCGGCGTCGACCAGTACCGCTGCTGCCCTCACAACTACGGCATGGGCTGGCCGTACTTCACCGAGGAACTCTGGCTCGCCACCCCTGACGGCGGCCTCGCCGCCGCGCTCTACGCACCCAACTCGGTCCGTACCCAGGTCGCCGGCGGCACGACCGTGACCGTCACCGAGACCACCGACTACCCCTTCGGGGACACGGTCACCCTCACCGTCTCCACGCCCCGCCCGGTGCGGTTCCCCCTGCACCTGCGCATCCCCGGCTGGTGCCACAGCCCCGAGCTCCGCGTGAACGGCACCGCGGTCGCGGCCTCGGACGGCCCCTCCTGGGCACGCGTGGAACGCACCTGGCGCGAGGGAGACGTCGTCCGCGTCCGCTTCCCCCAGCAGGCCCGGCTGCGCGGCTGGCCCGATCAGCACGGCGCCGTGAGCGTCGAGCGAGGCCCGCTCACGTACTCCCTGAACCTCGGGGAACGCTATGAGCGCATTGGTGGAACCGACACCTTCCCTGCTTACGAGGTTCACGCCACGACCCCGTGGAACTACGGCCTGGTCCCGGACACGCAGCTCACCGTCACTCAGACCGGTTCCGCCGTGCCGGACCAGCCCTTCACTCCCCAGGCCTCGCCCGTGCGGATCTCAGCGCAGGCCCGGCGCATACCGGAATGGATCGCGGACGACGAACACGTCGTCACCCCGCTCCAGGACAGCCCGGCCCGCAGTTCCGCCCCCGTGGAAGCCGTCACCCTCATCCCCTCGGGTGCGGCCCGCCTGCGCATTGCCTCCCTCCCCACGGCAGCCCCCGACGGCAGGCTGTGGACCCCGGAACCGCCCTTCCGCCGTCTGACGAACAGGAACAGCGGCAAAGTCCTCGCCGTGGACGGGATGTCCACGGAGAACAGCGCCCGTGTCGTGCAGTTCGCCAACACCGGTACCGGCGACCACGCCTGGCAGCTCATCGACAAGGGCGACGGCTGGTGCCTGATCCGCAACGGCCACAGCGGCAAGGTCCTCGGCGTCGACCACATGTCGACGGAGAACAGCGCCGTCGTCGTGCAGTTCGAGGACAACGGAACAGTCGATCATCTCTGGAGGCTGATCGACAACGGCGACGGCTGGTACCGCGTCCTCAACAAGCACAGCAACAAGGTGCTGGGCGTGGACGGCATGTCGACCGCCGACAGCGCGCAAGTGGTCCAGTTCGACGACAACGGCACGGCCGATCACCTCTGGCGCTTTCTGTGAGAGCGCGAGCGCGCTTGTTGCTTGCGGCGGAAGCTTGTTCAGCCGTCCGGGCGCACGTGGCCCGCCTCCGCGTCATACCAGGGCTTGCCTGACGCCCAATGCCTCACCCAACCGGCAAATCCCGGCAAAGCCGTCGTGAATCCGAACTGCGCTCCAAAGGGGACAGCCCCGACGTCAGTGACCTGCCAGACGTGCCCGCGATGAGCGCCCGTCACAATCAGGTGCCAGGTCATAGCGCACCCGTCCGTGCCCAGGACGATCGAGCCGTGGTCGTCCACCTGCTCAAGACGCTCGTCCGTATCCAGATCCGGATCTGCGTCGTCCTCCCACAGCCAGGCTTCTGTCAGCGGGAACGGCTTGCTCAGATCGCGGTCCCGCTGATCGCCATCCCAGTCAGCGGGCAGCTTCGCCAACGGCAGGAGCCCGTATTCCGGCGGTCCGGAGGCGGAGCCGTCCGCTATCTCGGCCACGAAGGTCCGGTACGGCTCGGGCAGCTCGATCCCATGCTCTGCCTCGAAGGCTGCCACGGAGTCCCAGCCGAGGGCCGGCTCTGCTCCGTCGTCGCCGGAGAAGGTCGCGCGTAGTAGGGCCAGTTCGGCGACGTCGACACGATCAATGGTCATGCGGCAGGAATACCATCCCGCTGTGACAACGCCCCCCGCGGCGGGGACGCTGATCAGATCGACCATCTACACGGACGTGCAGGTCGTCCAGCAGCAGCGCCCCAGTCACCGGTGACATTCGCGAGTCGGTGGCGGCTCGGTAGCGGACCTCCTCGCTCGGATCGCGGCTGAGCCGCTCCACCGGTTCGGGCGTGGACGCCGGGTCGTCGAGAACGAGTCTGCGCATGTGCGGGTTCGGGTCGCTTCATGTCCCGCCATCACTCACCAGTGGGCGGCACATGAGGATGTGTGCGACAGACAGGGCAAGTACGACGGCCGCGACGACGACGAGCGCCCGCCCTGTTCCCCAGGGCACCATGAGCGTACCCGCCACTCCACCGAGGACCAATCCGCCCACGGTCGCGGCGAGGGGAGTACGTGCGACCCGTTGCCCTACCGCGTCTGTGCCTCGGAGCGCGCGCGGTCTCCCGACAAACTCTGCGATCAGTTTCACCATGGACATCTGGGCAAGCAGGGTCGGCATCTCCGCTACGCCGAACAGCAGAATGGTCACGGCCCGCATGCCCATCGCGAAGGAGACGATGGCAATGGCCACCAAGTCCGGGTCGTTCGTCAGCGACCCTGTTCCGTGACGCCACAGGACCAGCGCCCCCGCAGCTCCGAGAAGGACAGACTCGGAGATCAGGGCGACGGAAAACCACCCACGTCCGCGGCTGTCGATCTGTCGAGACGCCCAAGTGGTCGCTGCAGCACCGCAGGCGAACGCGATCAGTGCCGCAGCAGGCCGGGCGACTGGCACCTGGCCCTCTCCAACCAGGGCGAAGGACAGGAACAGCAGGTTGCCCGTCGTGAGCGCAGCGAACAGGTGCCCCATGGTCAGGAAGGTGATCGCATCCACCGCACCCGCAACCACGGTGAGGGCAGCCGTGATCGCGAGTTCCACTGGTGGTGCGGAGGGCATTTCTGCGGGCATGGGGCAGTGTGAGCAAACAATCGACCGACCGACTCGGCGACACGCTGGCATGCAACGCTGCAGGCCGGATCATTCGCAAGGGCGCCGGGTCGGTCGTGGCTTGGCGGCTCGCGCAGATGCCGCTGCTATCCGTGCAGGGCAGGAGCAGGGCGAACGCCGCCTGACCTAGTCGTCGTCGCGGCACAGACAGAAAGGGTGGCCGGCCGGGTCAAACAGCACGCGGACGTTTTCCTGCGGCTGGAACTCCGCCACGGTGGCCCCCAGGGCGACCGCCTCGGCGACCGCTGAGTCCAGTTCGCCGACCTGGAAGTCGAAGTGCATCATCGGGCGTTGGTCGCCGTCACCAGGTGGCCACACCGGAGCCCGATAACCCTCCGCCTGCTGGAACACGAAGAACGGTCCTTGCGGGGAGGCTGCCACGATGGCCGTTCCCGGCTCTTCGTGCCCGATGTGCCAACCGAGAAGTTCAGCGTAGAACTTTGCCAAGCCACCAGGGTCCGGCGCTTCGATCGTGGTCCCCCACCACATGCCGCCTGTCCGAGATCGCATGCTTGAGCCTATCTGAGGCCCCCTACACGCGCTGAAACCACCCATCAGCTCTGGAGCGACTCAGCTCGCGCAACGCGACCGGGCGAACTTGCGCTGATGCGGCACGGGCCGGCGACGGTCTTGATCCGTGGCTCCTGGCCCGGAGACCGAGGCCGACTGCACCTAGGCAGTCGACCACTCCGCGGGATCGGCCGGTCCTGGGTCTGTGGCCAGGCGGGCGTGCAAGTGCTCATCGTGGTACGCGCCATCACCGAAGCGATGTGAGTCGCGCAGCGTGCCCTCTGGGAGGTAGCCGCAGCGGTGGGCCACCCGGCAGGAGGCTTTGTTGCCGACGGCGTGGGCGATCTCGATCCGGCGGGCATCAGCTGTACGGAAGGCCCAGGTCGTTACCGCCCTCGTTGCCCGGGTGGCCACGCCCCGTCCGCGGGCAGTCGGCAAGGTCCAGTATCCGATCATCGCTAGACCGTCCGCGCGGTCGACCCACCGAACGGTAACTCCGCCCAGCAGGACGCCGTCCGCAGCGTTCCGCGCAGCAAAGGACGCACTCACACCGGAGTCCCAACCACCCTCTCGAACTTCCAGCCATCCAAGGGCGTCATCGCGGTCCGATATCGCGAGAGGGTTCCACAGGGCGATCAGCGGATCCGCCGCAGCGACGATCAGGCCGTCCACCAGCGTGTCCGGCTCGGCGCTTGCCCGCCCCCACGGGCGCAGCAGAATATCGCCCAGGTCCAGCGTGGTGCGGTAAAACGTCCGCGGGTCGGGATCGGCTGAGTGGTGGTGGCCGGAGGTACTCATGGCGCCCTTCCTACACGTCCAACGACGCCTTCCGCCAGCCATTTCAGCCGGTCACAAACCCGTGGTCGACCAGGATGCCGGACGCCGACAGGACGTCCTCCCTCGGGATTGGCCTGGTCCCACAAGGAGAGTCAGGACGGTGCGGCGGAGCGGGAGAGTGAGGCGGCGAAGCTGGCCAAGGCGGTGAAGTCGTCCGGCCGCAAGCCGATGCGTGGGTTGACGTGATGGAGCAGCGCCGGGGCCGGGTGGATGGTGGAGATGTAGGCGTGGTCGGCATCGGTCTGCTCGTCGTCCACCCAGGCGAAGGGCCGACCATCGGCGTAGGCCACCACAGGCGCGGACTTCCAGTGGACTCCGTCCGGCCGCTCGCGCATCAGGCTGTCGCCGAAGTCGACGAACGGCAGTGACGGGAGGCCGAGGAGCGGGCCGATCCACTGGTTGGCATCGCTCATCCAGGCGCTCGCCCAGCACAGCTCGAAGCCCAGGGTCAGCAGGGCCTCGCCGTGTCCGGGGTTGAGCCACATCGTCGCCGGCCGCCTGTACGACCGCGGGCTTCCCACTGCCGAAGAACCTTGTACCTCGGCCGGGAGCTGGACGTTGGTGTAGCCAGAGGCCCGTCGATGTCCAGAAACAGCAGTGGTCTCCGGCTCACAGTCCCCACCTTGTGTAGGTGGCCGTTTGCCCGCAGCGTAGCCCGGCGGACGGAGCACACGGGACTTCAGACGCAGGCTCCACGGCCGCTCTTGCGCATCGATCCGGACCCCGCACCGCAAAGCGGCGATCAGCTTGCTGAACTGACAAAGGCTTAGAACTCCTAACGAAATGAGTGTTGGAGAACGGTAGGCTCGGTGGCCATGAGTCAGAGCGGTTCGCAATCGGCGGCATTCTTCCGAGACGTCCGCCAAAGCAGCGTGGTCTGGCTTGTCCGGGATGACGACGGAAGCCCGACTCACCTCTCTGCGGACGGCACGCGAAGTCTTCCCTTCTGGTCGACCTCGCCCCGCGCCCAGAGGGCAGCAAAGATCTGGGGGCATGGGCTCCGCGTTGAGTCCGTGCCCTTGGACACCTGGTGCGATCGCGTACTGCCCGATGCCGCCCGGGATGGACTCGTGATCGGCATCAACTGGAGCGGGCCGCGCCTGGTCGGCTGGAGCTTCACTCCCAACGAAGTTCTTAACCGGCTATCGGCGGCTCACATAAGGACCTGAGTTGTCGGTGGGTGATCAGGCAGCAGGCGAGCTTGAGGAAGGCTTCGTGGATGTCAGCTCGTCTTTCCCAGCGGATGCGGAGCCGGCGGAAGCCATGTAGACAGGCGATGGTTCGCTCGACCACCCACCGGTAGGTGCCCAGGCCGATCCCGTGCAGAGCTCCGCGTCGGGCGATGGCGGGAACGATGCCGCGGGCGCGGACCTGGTCGCGGTAGACGTCGTGGTCGTAGCCGCGGTCGGCGAACAGGGAGTCGGGCCTGCGGCGGGGATGTCCGATCCTGCCGCGCACCGGCGGGACGGCGTCGAGCAGCGGCAGGAGCTGGGTGACGTCGTTGCGGTTGCCGCCGGTCAACAGGACGGCGAGCGGGGTGCCGTGGCCGTCGGTGATCACGTGGTGTTTCGAGCCGGCCCGCCCTCGGTCGACCGGCGACGGTCCCGTGTGGATCCCCCTTTTAACGCCCGAACGTGCGAGGAGTCGACCACGCACCTCGACCAGTCCAGTCGCGCGGCCGCGTTCAGCTCGGCTAGGAGCACTTCGTGCAGCCGCTGCCACACGCCCGCCTCGTTCCAGTCGCGGAGCCGGCGCCAGCACGTTATCCCCGAGCCGAACCCGAGTTCCTGAGGGAGGTGTTCCCACTGGATGCCGGTGTGCAGGACGTACAAGATCCCGCACAAGACCTCCCGGTCCGGCAACGGCTTCCGCCCCGGATACCTGAACCGCCTCGGCCGCTTCGGTAGCAGCGGCTCCAAGCTGTCCCACAACTCATCCGGCACGATCCAAGGCGACGCCCCCATACCGGGCGGAACGCTCAACTCCCCACATGGACACGGCCAGCAGGACCGAACCAGCTCATTGTGTTAGCCACTGTTAGCGCGGAGAACAGGACCAACCGGGAGTAACCGCTCTCTGTCATATGTAGTTGAGGACAGTGACAGCTCCTACTCCGCAGCTGCCCGGAAGTGCTCGATGAGCCGCTGCTGGATGTCCTGAAGTGTCCTGCTGGTTACTTTGAGGCTGGACAAACGAGAGGCTGCCGCGCGAGCGAACTCGGCACTCTGGCCGGTGTCACTCCACAGGCCCGTGGTGAAGAGATATCCGCTCAGGGCATCCACGGCTGAGTCCTCAGCGGCGCCATGCCCGGTGGGGAGTAGGTAGCGGTCGAAGGGGACCTCATCGCTGGCCACCACATTGGCCACCACAGAAGGATGCCAGGCGTGGGCGTTGTCCAGCGTTTCATGGGTGTCGAACCGTACGGTCACAACGTCTCCTGCGGGAATCGCCAGGTCGTACCGCCCCTCAGTATCGGTAAAGGTGTGTTCGACGAGAGTCAGGTCGCGATAGACACTGACCTTGATCATGGCGATCGGCTGCTGAGTGGTGATTGCATTTACTTGACCGAACATGAGTGTCTCCTGCATCTGCGGTCCGCTTGATTTCTGTGCCGGATGGCTCCCGTCGTCCCTTGGGTCGGGCTGCCCGACCGGTACACGGTTCGTATGCGGTCACACGACGCTGACCGGCGCTTCCAGCTCCTCAGCAAACTCTGTCCGGACCGGTATCGCTTGAGTGCTGAGCAGGTCGCCGGTTTCTACGATTCCACTCCCCGACCGGTCGATGTGGACGCGCAGTCCGTAGGAGGCGGAGGGGTCGAGGCCGGGCACGTTCACACTGAAGGGAACCCGGCCTCCCGGAGACAGCTGGATGTCCGTCTGGACCTGTGCCCCGACCACTGTGGACGGGGCGTCGGCCAGCGAAACGTCCCGTACCTCCACCAGAAGAGACGCGGCCGTTCCCGTCGGCGTGTCGGGTGGCAGGGCCACCAGACCGGTGATGGTGCCCGTCATGGCGTTCCACCTCGCAAAGACCCTGACACTGAGGCCGTGGCGGGCTCACGTCCGTCGAGATGAGCCAGGAGTGCGGCGACCTCCGCCGTGATGGGCAGACCGGTCCGTTCTTCCACGAACAACCACTGACCCGCCGGGTTCACCTCCAGAAAAACGTACTCCCCGCTGGAACGCCGCCGAAGATCGATGGCCCCGTATACCAGGCCCAGGTTGCGCATGAGACGCAGGAGGCCATCGCTGACGGCTGAAGGGAGGGTTACCGGTCGTACTCGAGCTTCGTGAACGACCATGCGCATGTCCACCGGATAGCCGGTCTGCGAGGCATCGATCTCGGCAGCGAAGACACGATCGCCCACAACAGTGACCCGCAGATCGGTTCCCGGCACGTACTCCTGAAAGATCACGGGGGCGTACCGCACCGCGTCCAGTGCCGCAAGATCCTCCGTGCGGACGAGCCGGGTCTCCCGCCACGCGTCGGCGGAGGCGATGAAGCCCTTGAAAACCGTACGGCCGAGGCCTGTCTCCTGGATGAAACGGCGAGCCCGCCCCGACTCGTTGGTGACCAGCGTACGAGGCAGGGTGAGCCCCACGCGGCGTGCCACTTCCCACTGGTAGGGCTTGTGATGGGCGACCCCGTCCAGGGCGGGTGGATTGATCCAGGTGCAGTTGAGCGAGTGGAACAGGCCGTGCAGCGCCTGGCCGGTCTCGTTCATCGCGAAGTGCTGGTCCCGGAGGGTGCGCAGTCCGCGGTCGACGGTGAAGGGGCGCACGCGCCGCCACCATGCGACGTGGCACCGGTCGAGCCGGACGTGGGCCGTCGGCGTTCGGACCGTGTAGACCGGTTCCCCGGCCGCGGCGTAGTCGAGAGTGATTTCGCCGCGGGCGGGGAAGTCGGCCAGGTCGAGGCGGACCACCTCACGCCCGTCCGCCTCCAATCGGCGCACTACCGCGCGCGCGTGGTCCTCGTCGTGCGAGACGACCAGGATCATCGAGGCTGCCCAGGGGCACCGACAGGTTGAGCTCCCGCCTGAGCCAGAAGCAGGTTGTAACTCGCCTGGACTGCGGACAGCCCTTGCTGCAGAACGGTGACCATCAGGCCCAACTGACGTACCTGTTCGGCCACTCCATCCGGCTGACCGGCCATCGCCGGTGACTGATGGGGCGTGGCCAGCACGAACGGACTGGACGGCGTCGCCGGGCTCATGAGGTCGAACCCTGGAGTCTTGGGAGGCAGCCCGTCGAATACGGGGTCCTTGGTTGCCTCCTTGAAGGTCGTGTCGACGACGGGATCCTTGGCCACTTCCTTGATCGTGGGCGTCACAGCGGCCGGATACATCATGTGGATTCCGTCGATGTCGCCCTGCGACAGCCCCGTGCGCTGCCCCATCGTCACACCCGGCGGGAGCGGCACGCGCGGAATGATGGTCGGCTGGTTCGGGTCGATCGCGAAGGCCGTCGCCGGATAGTGCATGAGCGAGCCGAAGTCGTACGGTCCCAGGTCGTCGCCGTCCGCGATGTGCTGTAGGAAGTTGTGCTGCATGTCCGGCTGGATGTTCGCGAACACGATCGTGACGTGCTGATCCCGGTCCTCACGGCTCTGCTCGTGCCACAGGCCCACGGCATGCCCGATCTCGTGGATGGTGTTGCCCGTGGAGCAGTTGGGACCCAGCGTGATGTTCTGCTGGCCGCCCCGTCGACCTACGTGCGAGGAGCACCCGCTGCCCGGCACGAAACGCACGAAGTCCGGGAACTGAGCCGCATTGGCAGACGTCCGCTCGACGAACCGCAATCGGGTACGCGAATGCCAGTGTGCGATGGCATCCGTGACACGCTCCTGCTTGGGCAGACCGGGATCGATCTCGAACGGGACCGTCGCGTTCGGCCAGCGACGCTGCTGATCCGGCCCGGCCGAGATACCGACGGACGCGAGCGGCCTGCTGTCGGCCGCTGCGGTCAGCTCTTCGACCGTGCCGAGCACGATGTCCCCTTCGAACATCGCCAGCCCCTCCACCTCGGCGTAGCGGAGGGCCTTGGGGCCAAACGTCGCACCGCTCACCAGCGTGGTTCCCGCGATGGGTCCTGACCGAAGCTCGCCGCTGCCCTCACGTCTGCGGGAGGGGGAGGATTTGCCGGCTGCCTGCTTTTTGGACGGTGTGGTCTTCTTGGCCGAAGGTGTGCTTCGGGCCGGGGTTTTCCTTGTGCGGCGGGAGGGTTCCGAGGCGTCGGGGCTCATGGATCACCTTCGTTACGGCGCGGGCTGGCAGTCTCGGGACGAAGACTGCGCTGCCAGCCTCTACGCTTCACACGACACATGGCTCGCCAAGCCCGCCCATGCGGGTGATGGCAGGCGTCTTCAGTCGGGTGCAGGGCTCCTGGAAGCTCTGGTGGGGCCTGCGCGGTGGCTGCCTGATCGCCTCATGGTTGGCGGTCAGCCGGGGCTGATCGGGCACGGCGGGCAAGGGCATGAGCGGCCGGCGCCTGTTTGCGGGGTTGGAACCCAAGCGCCCCGGCATTTGATTTCTTCCAAAGGACTGCGCCTTTTAAAGAGCACGCTTTAGGAGAGCCCTTGCCGGACGGCCTCCGGGCTGCAGGTCGCGTGTGGCCTGGATACCCTGAAGATGAGTCGGCATGACGAGCACTGCCGCACTTGCCGGGCCCGGATCGGAGTCACCATTCACGGGCCTTGCTTCGGAAGTCCCGCAGTGTCGGCACGAACGTAGGCGACGACGTCTGGGAACCGTGCGGGAGCTACGCCATGGACCTGTTGCCGGTCGAGATCAAGGTGAACATCGAAGGCGACGTCGCGGAGGCCCTATCGGCCCTCGGCACGTCGGGCCGCGCGATGACCAAACGTCGAATCTGGTTCGCTGAGGACCGCGACGGCATCGCCGAGGGACGAGTGCCCCTGCTGGACGCCGGCGTGATCGTGCGTTTCAGGATCGGGGGCGGTCCGGACGACCTGACCGTCAAGTTGCGTCCGTGCCTGCGGGAGCAGCTCGTCGGCCGGTTCTCCGCTCCGTTCAAGACGGAGCCGCTCACCTACAAGATCGAGGAGGACTGGTCGGGGAGCAAACGTGTACTGGCCGCCTCTCTGGTGCAGGATCACAGGCCCGGAAAGCTGTCGACCGCGCTGAAGCCCGGGGGCGATCCGGCCGCGGCGATCGACGCCCTGCAGGATCAGTTCCTGCACGCTTGCACTCCCGACCTCCGGCGCGATGGCCTGGTCGCGCTGGGGCCGGTTCACTCGATGAAGTTCGACGACGTCCCGCTCGGTGACCTGGACGTGGACCTGGAAGCATGGTCGGTCGCCGGCCTCGACTTCCTGGAGGCGTCGATCCGGGTGAAGCCCAAAGACGAGGACGATGCAGAGAAGCTGACGGCGCGGGCCGAACGCCGTCAGGAAAAGCTGAACGACGCGGTGCGGAAACGCGGTGTGACGCCCTCCGAACATCCCGACAGCAAGACCCAACGCATCCTCACCGCCTTGGCGGCGGCCCACGCCTAGGGCGTTTCGTTTAGATCATCGGATCGTTGGTCCGGGTGTGTCGTTGACTGACGCGCAGTGGGCGCGGATCGAGCCGTTACTCCCGGACCGGACGCCGATGCGTGGTGGCCGTTGGAGGGATCACCGGGAGGTGATCGACGCGATTGCCTTCAAGTTCCAGACCGGAACGCAGTG